>NZ_JBEZMO010000005.1:0-366511 GCF_040652655.1 Streptomyces sp. NPDC048191 | reverse complement strand
CTGATCGTCGACGTCGAGACCAAGCAGGCCATGCGTCCGCGTGACGCCATGGCGTCGGCCGGCAAGACGCTGGTCGAGCTGTTCGGTCTGGCGCGTGAGCTGAACATCGACGCCGAGGGCATCGACATGGGCCCGTCCCCGACGGACGCCGCCCTGGCCGCCGACCTCGCGCTGCCGATCGAGGAGCTGGAGCTCACGGTCCGCTCCTACAACTGCCTCAAGCGTGAGGGCATCCACTCCGTGGGTGAGCTCGTCGCCCGTTCCGAGGCCGACCTCCTCGACATTCGCAACTTCGGTGCGAAGTCCATCGACGAGGTCAAGGCGAAGCTGGCCGGCATGGGCCTGGCCCTGAAGGACAGCCCGCCCGGATTCGACCCCACGGCCGCCGCCGACGCCTTCGGCGCCGACGACGACGCGGACGCGGGTTTCGTGGAGACCGAGCAGTACTGATCGGTCGTTGCCGGTGAGCATCCGCTCATCGGGTTCCTGACCCCGGTACCTGACACGGCCGGGGCAGACACACAGGAGAAAGAAAATGCCGAAGCCCACCAAGGGTGCCCGTCTGGGCGGCAGCGCCGCGCACGAGAAGCTGCTCCTCGCGAACCTCGCGAAGGCGCTGTTCGAGCACGGCCGTATCACCACCACCGAGGCGAAGGCCCGCCGCCTGCGCCCGTACGCCGAGCGTCTGGTCACCAAGGCGAAGAAGGGCGACCTTCACAACCGCCGCCAGGTGCTGCAGGTCATCACGGACAAGAGCATCGTCCACACGCTCTTCACCGAGATCGGCCCGCGTTACGAGAACCGTCCGGGTGGCTACACCCGCATCACCAAGATCGGTAACCGCCGTGGCGACAACGCGCCCATGGCCGTCATCGAGCTGGTCGAGGCGCTGACGGTGCAGCAGAAGGCCGTGGGTGAGGCCGAGGCCGCCACCAAGCGTGCGGTCAAGGAGGCCGAGGAGACCAAGGCCGCGGAGACCACCGAGGCGCCGGCCGAGGAGGCCGCTGCCGAGGAGTCGAAGGACGCCTGAGGCTCTGCCTGACGCGGGAAGCGGGTTCGCCCTTCGGGGCGGGCCCGCTTTCGCGTTTCTTTCCCACGGCGTTCCCCTGAAAGAATTCATGTGTGACTGACGAAGTACAGCCCGGTTTCGTACGCCTGCGCCTCGACCTCTCCTACGACGGCACCGACTTCCACGGCTGGGCCAAGCAGGCCGGCGGCAAGCGGACCGTGCAGGGGGAGATCGAGGACGCCCTGCGCACGGTGACGCGGTCGAAGGAGACGTACGACCTGACCGTGGCCGGACGGACCGACGCCGGCGTGCACGCCCGGGGTCAGGTCGCCCACGTCGATCTGCCCCGGGAGGTCTGGGCGGAGCAGAGCGGCAAGCTGCTCAAACGGCTCGCCGGGCGCCTTCCCAGGGATGTGCGGGTCTGGGCCCTGCGAGAGGCTCCGAGCGGCTTCAACGCCCGTTTCTCGGCGATCTGGCGGCGCTACGCGTACCGGGTGACCGACAACCCGGGAGGAGTGGACCCGCTGCTCCGCAACCACGTCCTGTGGCACGACTGGCCGCTCGACGTGGACGCCATGAACGAGGCCGCGCGGCACCTGCTGGGGGAGCACGACTTCGCCGCGTACTGCAAGAAGCGGGAAGGTGCCACCACGATCCGGACCCTTCAGGAGCTGAGCCTGGTGCGTGGGTCCGACGGGATCGTCACCGCCACCGTGCGGGCCGACGCCTTCTGCCACAACATGGTGCGCTCGCTGATCGGGGCACTTCTGTTCGTCGGGGACGGGCACCGCGGGCCCGAGTGGCCCGGGAAGGTGCTGGCCGCGGGGGTGCGGGACTCCGCCGTGCATGTCGTACGGCCGCACGGGCTGACCCTGGAGGAGGTCGGCTACCCCGCCGACGAGCTGCTGGCCGCGCGCAACAAGGAGGCGCGGAACAAGCGCTCGCTTCCGCCGGCGGGGTGCTGCTGAGCTACCGGTTCGCCGCCGCGGACGCCTGGGCCTGACCGCGGCGGTAGATCTGGTTGAAGATGAACTGCTGCAGATCGTTGCCGGCGCTGAAGACCTTCGTGTCCTTGTTGGTGACGTTCTTGCCGTTGAGGAAGCCGCCGGTGGTGAAGTAGGTGTAGCGGCCGACGGCGTTCGTGGTCGTCAGGCAGACCGCGGAGTCGCAGAAGTTCTTGACGCCCTTGCCGGGCAGGGAACGCACCACGGCGTTCTTCTTGGCCTGCTGCCTGACCTTGGTGGCCTGCGCCTGGTCGTCGAAGACGGCGACGCCGACGGTGACCGCGATGCCGCCGTTGGTGTAGGTCGCGCGGATCAGGCGGGTGCAGCCGCCCGAGCCGAGGATCTTCGGCAGGTTGCCGCTGGCGGCGGAGGCGCAGTTGGTCGTGTCGGCCGTGGCGCCCTTCTTGTACACCGTGTCGCCCATGGTCAGCTGGGTGCCCGGGAAGAGGCTGTCGGCGCTGAGCGGGGCGGTGTCCTTCTTGGCGCTGGCGATGAAGTCGCGCGGGTCCAGCGGCGGCGGGGCGCTGGTGGGCGCGAAGGACGGCGTGGCCGAGCCGCTCGGCACGGAGCCGCTGGCGGGCAGGTTGGTGGGGGTGCCGTGGGCCTCGTTGCCGCTGTTCGCGGAGACCACGGCCATGGCGACGGCCGTGCCTATCGCGACGGTGGCGAGCGCCCCGCCGGCTATGAACAGCAGTTTGCGGCGCTTGTTGCGGGACTCCGAGGCCTCGGCGAGCGCGGCCCAGTCCGGGGTTGCGTCGTCACCGCCGCCGTTCCAGGACTGCTGCTGCGAATGCGGTTTCCAGGGATCCCACTGAGACTGGGGTCCCCCCTGCCCGTAACTCATGGGGCGCATCTTAGACGGGGGCCGGAGGGTGCTGGAGCGAGTCCGGCGGCATGCCTCGTTTGTCCCCCGGTGACGTGTCGATGAGCCTCGTTTTGACCCGTCCCGGCCCCGCCGGGTACCCTGCTTCTTCGTTGTGTATTGGCTTGCTCATTCTCACGGGACGGGCCCTTACACCGGTCCACCGGGCCGATGACCAGCGACCAGCACGCGGTTTGCGTCACCGCTTGTGCGGTCAAGGCTGTCGTGATCGTTTCGGTGACCTGTTCAGGACCATTCACTCGAAGCGAAGGCTACGAACCGTGCGTACGTACAGCCCCAAGCCCGGCGATGTGACGCGCCAGTGGCACGTCATCGACGCTCAGGACGTTGTCCTGGGCCGTCTCGCCACCACCGCAGCGACCCTCCTCCGGGGCAAGCACAAGCCGATCTACGCCCCCCACGTCGACGCTGGTGACTTCGTCATCATCATCAACGCCGACAAGGTGCACCTGTCCGGCAACAAGCGGACCCAGAAGATGGCGTACCGCCACTCCGGCTACCCGGGTGGTCTGCGCTCCGTCCGTTACGACGAGCTGCTCGACAAGAACCCCGAGAAGGCCATCGAGAAGGCCGTCAAGGGCATGCTCCCCAAGAACACGCTGGGCCGTCAGATGCTCTCGAAGCTGAAGGTCTACAAGGGTGACCAGCACCCGCACGCTGCCCAGCAGCCGGTGCCGTTCGAGATCACCCAGGTCGCGCAGTAAGTCCGGCCACCCCCTAAGACTGAAGAGAATCTGAGGAGAATCGTGGCCGAGACCACTGCCGAGCAGCCGCTCGAAGAGCTTGACATCGACAGCTACACCACGGAGTCGGACGTCCCCGTCGAGGGCGAGTACACCTCCGAGTCCCTCGCGTCCCGCTTCGGTGAGCCCCAGCCGGCCGCCGGCCTGGGCCGCCGCAAGAACGCCATCGCCCGAGTCCGGATCGTTCCGGGCACCGGCAAGTGGAAGATCAACGGTCGCACCCTCGAGGACTACTTCCCGAACAAGGTGCACCAGCAGGAAGTCAACGAGCCCTTCAAGGTGCTCGAGCTCGAGGGCCGTTACGACGTCATCGCCCGCATCGCGGGTGGCGGTGTCTCCGGTCAGGCCGGTGCCCTGCGCCTCGGTGTCGCCCGTGCCCTGAACGAGGCCGACGTCGACAACAACCGCGGCCCGCTGAAGAAGGCCGGCTTCCTCAAGCGCGACGACCGTGCGGTCGAGCGCAAGAAGGCCGGTCTGAAGAAGGCCCGCAAGGCTCCGCAGTACAGCAAGCGCTAATCAGCAGCTGCCTGCTCGTACTCCGAACGCCCCGGCGGCACGCCACATGTGCCGTCGGGGCGTTCGTTTATCCCAGCCAAGGGCGTATAACGACACGAGACGCTCAGCCGCTCAACGGCTTGTGTGATCGCAGTTTCCCCAGGAGGACAAGTGGCACGACTCTTCGGCACGGACGGCGTGCGCGGTGTCGCCAACGCGGACCTGACGGCCGAGATGGCGCTCGGTCTGTCCGTCGCGGCGGCCCACGTGCTGGCCGAGGCGGGCACCTTCGAGGGCCACAAGCCGAAGGCGGTGGTCGGACGGGACCCGCGGGCGTCCGGGGAGTTCCTGGAGGCGGCCGTGGTCGCGGGCCTCGCGAGCGCGGGCGTGGACGCGCTGTGCGTCGGTGTGCTGCCGACCCCGGCAGTGGCGTATCTGACCGGCGCGCTCGGCGCCGACCTGGGCGTGATGCTCTCCGCGAGCCACAACGCCATGCCGGACAACGGCATCAAGTTCTTCGCCCGCGGCGGCCACAAACTCGCCGACGAGCTGGAGGACAAGATCGAGGCGGTGTACGAGTCGCACCGGCACGGCGAGCCCTGGGAGCGCCCGACGGGCGCCGGGGTCGGCCGGGTGCGCTCGTACGACGAGGGCTTCGAGCAGTACGTCGGTCATCTGCTGTCCGTCCTGCCCAACCGGCTCGACGGGCTGAGGATCGTCCTGGACGAAGCGCACGGCGCGGCCTCGGGGGTCTCGCCGGAGGCGTTCACCCGGGCGGGCGCCGAGGTCGTCACCATCGGCGCGGACCCGGACGGACTCAACATCAACGACGGGTGCGGCTCGACCCACCTCGGGAAGCTGAAGGCCGCTGTCGTCGAGCACCGTGCGGACCTCGGCATCGCGCACGACGGCGACGCCGACCGTTGCCTGGCCGTGGACCACACCGGCGAGGAGGTCGACGGTGACCAGATCCTCGCGGTGCTCGCGCTGGCGATGCGGGAGCGCTCCGCGCTGCGGTCCGACACCGTCGTCGCCACCGTGATGTCCAACCTGGGCTTCAAGCTGGCGATGGAGCGGGCCGGGATCCGGCTGGTCCAGACGGCCGTCGGCGACCGGTACGTCTTGGAGGAGATGAAGGAGCACGACTTCGCCCTGGGCGGCGAGCAGTCGGGGCACGTGATCGTCCTCGACCACGCGACGACCGGTGACGGCACGCTGACCGGCCTGCTGCTGGCCGCCCGGGTCGCGGAGACCGGGCGTTCGCTGCGGGAGCTGGCGTCGGTGATGGAGCGGCTGCCGCAGGTGCTGATCAATGTGCCGGACGTGGACAAGTCGCGCGTGCGTACGTCGGCCGACCTGGCTGCCGCTGTGACCGAGGCGGAGCGGGAACTCGGCGAGACCGGGCGGGTGTTGTTGCGTCCTTCCGGGACCGAGCCGTTGGTCCGGGTCATGGTCGAGGCGGCTGACATCGAGCAGGCGCGGTCCGTTGCCGGACGGCTGGCCGACGCCGTGAAGTCTGCGTTGGGTTAGTTCTTCGCGTACGCGGTGAGGGCGTGCCGGCGTTGCCGGCAGAGCTTCTGGCAGACGACGAGCAGCGCGGTCAGTGAGCGCGGCGCGAGGCGCGGGCGCCTTCGCATCAGGACGGTGCACGGGCCCGCGAGCGGAACGAACTCCGGGCCCACCGCCGTCGCGCCGACGATCAGCACGGCGTTGTCCAGGACGCCACCGCACGCCGCGCTCACCGTTGGCCAGGGTGATGAAGGCGAGGCGATGGCCTCCACGGCGATCGCACCGGACTCGTCCGGTCCCCGCCGGCGCAGTCCGTGGATGAGGTCGTCCCCCGCCTCGCGGGCCACCGGCGGGATCGCGGGCGGTCCCCGGCGGCACGACGGGATGGATGGTGCCGACCGTCTTCTCGATCAGCCGCACCACCTCGCCCGTCTTCCCGGCCGGGGTGACCAGGCGCGGACCCGGTATGCGTCCGTCCGGCCGGGGCGCCTACAGCTTGCGCAGCCTCAGACGCTGGACCTTGTGGTCCGGGCCCTTGCGCAGGACCAGGGTGGCTCGGCCCCGGGTCGGGGCGATGTTCTCGACCAGGTTGGGCTTGTTGATGGACCGCCAGAGCGTGCGGGCGTAGTCGAGGGCCTCCTCCTCGGAGACCTGGGTGTACTTGCGGAAGTACGAGTCCGGGTTCTGGAACGCGGTCTGCCGGAGCTTCTTGAAGCGGTTGAGGTACCAGCTCTCGATGTCCTCGGCGCTCGCGTCGACGTACACGCTGAAGTCGAAGTAGTCGGCGAGGCCGACCCGGGTGCGGCCGTCCTTGCCGGGCAGCGCGGGCTGGAGGACGTTCAGGCCCTCGACGATCAGGATGTCGGGCCGGCGGACCGTGAGCTTCTGGTCCGGGACGATGTCGTAGATCAGGTGGGAGTAGACGGGGGCCGTGACCTCGTCCTTGCCCGCCTTGATGTCGGCGACGAAGCGGGTCAGGGCCCGGCGGTCGTAGGACTCGGGGAATCCTTTCCGCGACATCAGGCCCCGCGCCTCGAGCTCCTTGGTGGGCAGGAGGAAGCCGTCCGTGGTGACCAGCTCCACGCGCGGGTGTTCGGGCCAGCGGGACAGGAGGGCCTGCAGGAGGCGGGAGACGGTGGACTTGCCGCAGGCCACCGAGCCGGCGACGCCTATGACGAACGGGGTGCCGGACTGGGACCCCTTCTCCCCGAGGAACGTGTTCAGCGCCCCTCTGAGTCCGTCCGTGGCGCCGACGTAGAGGTTCAGCAGCCGGGAGAGCGGGAGGTAGATGTCCCGCACCTCGTCCAGGTCGATCACGTCGCCCAGACCGCGCAGCTTCTCCACCTCCTCGGCGGTGAGCGGCAGCGGCGTCTTGTCGCGCAGCGCGCTCCACTCGGCGCGGGTGAGGTCGACGTAGGGAGTCACCTCCGGCCTGTGCCGGTGGGTGCTCCGGGGCATCGAGGAGACCGGTGAGATCACAGTCCATTGTTAACGGAGTTTGAACGAGGCGGCGGGTGGGGTCCGTCACGCCCACGTACTCGCCGCCGTGCGCGACGGTGCGCAGCACCTCCTGCACGGCCTCGGCGCGCGGCGGTGCCGGGCACGTCGTCCGGCAGCGGGGACTCCAGCAGGAGGCGTACGTCGGTGCCGAGCCGGTGGTCCTCGCACCCACGGTCCCCGTGGGTCCGCTCAGCCCGAAGTCCTCCTCGAAGTCCCTGTAGGACACCTCGCGGTACGGCTCGCTCACCGAGGTCCCCCTGCCGACGGCCATTCGATCACAAGAGGACCTTCGTACGACGGTGGGAATTTCCGATTTCGGGCAGACGGAGGCCCGTTCGGGCCGTTCCCGAGTCGTAGGCTGCGGCGCATGTGCGGAATCGTGGGTTACGTAGGTTCGCAGTCGGCGCTCGATGTCGTGATGGCCGGGCTGAAGCGGCTGGAGTACCGGGGGTACGACTCGGCGGGTGTCGCCGTGCCGGCCGACGGAGGGCTGGCCGCGGCGAAGAAGGCCGGGAAGCTGGTCAACCTGGAGAAGGAGCTGGTCGAACGGCCGTTGCCGACGGGTTCGGCGGGTATCGGACACACCCGCTGGGCCACGCACGGCGGGCCGACCGACGCCAATGCCCATCCGCATCTCGACAACGCGGGGCGCGTCGCCGTCGTCCACAACGGCATCATCGAGAACTTCGCGGTCCTGCGGGCCGAGTTGGCCGAGCGCGGCCACGAACTGACCTCCGAGACCGACACCGAGGTCGTCGCCCACCTGCTCGCCGAGGAGTTCTCGGCGGCCGCCGACCTGGCGGAGGCCATGCGGCTGGTGTGCCGGCGGCTGGAGGGCGCGTTCACGCTGGTCGCGGTGCACGCCGACGACCCCGACGTGGTCGTGGGCGCGCGGCGGAACTCGCCGCTGGTGGTGGGCGTTGGAGAGGGTGAGGCCTTCCTGGCCTCGGACGTCGCCGCGTTCATCGCCCACACGCGGTCGGCGATCGAGCTGGGCCAGGACCAGGTGGTGGAGTTGCGCCGTGACGGCGTGACGGTGACGGGCTTCGACGGCCGCCCGGCCGAGGTCCGCAGCTACCACGTGGACTGGGACGCCTCCGCCGCGGAAAAGGGGGGTTATGACTACTTCATGCTCAAGGAGATCGCCGAGCAGCCCAAGGCGGTCGCCGACACGCTGCTGGGCCGGATCGACCCGTCCGGCTCGCTGACGCTGGACGAGGTGCGGATCAGCCCGTCCGAGCTGCGGGAGATCGACAAGGTCGTCATCGTCGCGTGCGGTACGGCCTTCCACGCCGGGCTGATCGCCAAGTACGCCATCGAGCACTGGACGCGCATCCCGTGCGAGGTGGAGCTGGCCAGCGAGTTCCGCTACCGGGACCCGATCCTGGACGCGCAGTCGCTGGTGATCGCCATCTCCCAGTCCGGCGAGACCATGGACACCCTGATGGCGCTGCGGCACGCCCGCGAGCAGGGCTCCAAGGTACTGGCGATCTGCAACACCAACGGCTCGACGATCCCGCGCGAGTCGGACGCGGTGCTGTACACGCACGCCGGCCCCGAGGTCGCCGTCGCCTCGACGAAGGCGTTCCTGACCCAGCTGGTGGCCTGTTACCTGGTGGCCCTGTATCTGGGCCAGGTGCGCGGCACCAAGTGGGGCGACGAGATCCAGGCGGTGATCAAGGACCTGTCCCGGATCTCGGTGGAGGTCGAGCGGGTCCTGGAGACGATGGAGCCCGTGCGGGCGCTGGCCCGGACGCTGGCCTCGAAGAACACGGTGCTGTTCCTGGGCCGGCACGTGGGCTACCCGGTGGCGCTGGAAGGCGCCCTGAAGCTCAAGGAACTGGCCTACATGCACGCCGAGGGCTTCGCGGCGGGCGAGCTGAAGCACGGTCCGATCGCGCTGATCGAGGAGGACGTGCCGGTGGTGGTCGTGGTGCCGTCCCCGCGTGGCCGCTCGGTCCTGCACGACAAGATCGTCTCCAACATCCAGGAGATCCGGGCCCGTGGTGCACGCACGATCGTGATCGCGGAGGAGGGCGACGAGGCCGTGGTCCCCTACGCCGACCACCTGATCCGCATCCCGGCCACCCCGACCCTGCTGCAGCCGCTGGTGGCGACGGTGCCGCTGCAGGTCTTCGCCTGCGAGCTGGCCACCGCCCGCGGCAACGAGGTGGACCAGCCGCGCAACCTGGCCAAGTCGGTCACGGTCGAGTAGCTCCGTCGGCCGACGAACGAACGGGGCGGCGTACGCCGACGGATGTCGGGGGTACGCCGCCCTGGGGTGGGACGGGGTTGCGGGAGGTGGCCCGCACTCGTGGCGCCTACTTCGCGTCCCGGTCGAACTGTGCCTTCGACCAGCGGTAGCCGAGTGCGCTGAGGCCGAGGGACCAGGCGATGGTGATCCACCCGTTGTCGCCGATCCCGGTGCCGAGGAGGAGTCCGCGCAGGGTTTCGATGGCGGGGGTGAAGGGCTGGTACTCGGCGATGGGCTGGAACCAGCCCGGCATCGAGTGCAGGGGGACGAAGGCGCTGGAGATGAGGGGCAGGATGATCAGCGGCGTGGCGTTGTTGCTGGCGGCTTCGGCGTTGGGGCTGGCCAGGCCCATGCCGACCGCGATCCAGGTGAGCGCCAGGGCGAACAGGACGATCAGCCCGAACGCGGCGAGCCATTCCAGGACCGTGGCATCGGTGGAGCGGAAGCCGATGGCCACGCCGACGGCGCCGACGACGACCACGCTCATGACCGACTGCACGACGCTGCCGATGACGTGTCCGACGAGGATGGAGCTGCGGTGGATGGCCATGGTGCGGAAGCGGGCGATGATGCCCTCGTTCATGTCGGTGGCGACGGACACCGCGGTGCCGACCACGGTGGAGCCGATGGTCATCAGCAGGATGCCGGGCACGATGTAGGCGATGTAGGCCGAGCGGCCCGCGCCGCCGCTCATCGCGTTGCCGAAGACGTAGACGAACAGCAACAGCAGCATGACCGGGGTGAGCAGCAGGTTCAGGGTGAGCGAGGGGTAGCGGCGCGCGTGCAGCAGGTTGCGGCGCAGCATCGTGGACGAGTCGCGCACGGCGAGGGAGAGGGAGCTCATCGCAGGGCCTCCTTGGGCTGGTTGGGCTGTGCGGGCACGCCGGCGCCGCCGGTCAGGGCGAAGAAGACGTCGTCCAGGTCGGGGGTGTGCACGGAGAGTTCGTCGGCCTCGATCGCGGCGGCGTCGAGCCAGTCGAGGACGGCGCGCAGTTCGCGCTGGCTGCCGTCGCTGGGGATCTGCAGGGTGAGCGCCTCGTCGTCGCGGGTGGTCTCGCGCAGCGCGGCGGCGGCGTTCCGGTAGGCGGCCGGGTCGGTGAAGCGGAGTCTGACGTGTCCGCCGGGGATGAGCCGCTTGAGCTCGTCGGCGGTGCCCTCGGCGGCGATCCGGCCGTCGTTGAGCACGGCGATGCGGTCGGCGAGTTCGTCGGCCTCTTCCAGGTACTGGGTGGTGAGGAAGACGGTCGTACCGCCGGCGACCAGCTCGCGGATGATCTGCCACATGGTGTGCCGGGAGCGCGGGTCCAGGCCGGTGGTCGGCTCGTCGAGGAAGATGATCCGCGGCTCGCCGACCAGGGTCATGGCGATGTCGAGGCGGCGCTTCATGCCGCCGGAGTAGGTGGAGGCGGGCTTCTTCGCGGCCTCGGTGAGGTCGAAGCGCTCCAGCAGCTCGGCGGTGACCCGCCGTCCCTCGCGCTTGGAGAGGTGATGCAGGTCCGCCATCAGCAGCATGTTCTCCTCGCCGGTGATCAGCCCGTCGACGGCGGAGAACTGGCCGGTGACCCCGATCGCGGCGCGCACGGCCTGCGGGTCGGTGGCGAGGTCGTGGCCGCCGACGCTGATCCGGCCGGAGGCGGGGTCGGCGGTCACGAGGGTGGACAGGATCTTGACGGCGGTGGTCTTGCCGGCGCCGTTCGGGCCGAGCAGGGAGAAGATCGTTCCCTGCGGGACGGCCAGGTCGACGCCGTCGAGGACGGTCTTGTCGCCGTAGGACTTGCGCAGTCCGTTCGCCGCGATGGCCAAGTCGGTCATGAGAGGTCCCCCTGTTGTGGCTGCGGATCTACAGGCTGCGGGCGGTGATGTCGCCGTGGGCGGTGGTGGCGTGGATGTCGAGCTCGGCGGTGCCGTCGCTCTTGAGGGCGTTGCTGATGCGGCCGTAGGTGGTGCCGGCGTCCAGGGCCGCGGAGACCCCGGGGGCGGCGTCGACGGAGATGTCGCCCTGCTGGGTGCGCAGGGTGACGGTGCCGCGCACGGCCTCGGCGATCCGGATGTCGCCCCTCTGGGTGCTGATCTCCGCGGGGCCGCCCAGGCGGCCGACCGAGACATCGCCGTCGTGGGCGGTGATGCGGGCGCTCGCGGCCTCGTCGAGCTTGACCGAGCGGTAGCCGCCCGAGAAGGCGACGTCGCCGAGGCGTCCGACGCCGCGGAACTCGGCGGCGCCCGCCTTCGCCTCGACGCGGGAGCCGGCAGGCAGCTGGACGGTCACCTCGACGGACCCGGAGTGTCCCAGGAGCCGGTTCTTGGCCTCGCGGGCCTCGATGCGCAGGACGCCGTCCACGTAGGCGACGTCGATCTCCTCGACGGCCTTGACGTCGCGGCTCTTGGCGGCGTTGGCGGGCCGGACCTCGACGGTGGTGTCGGTGCGGTCGGCGGCGATGAGCTGGATGCGTCCGGCGGGGATGTCCAGGACGGCGGTCACCGGGGCGGTGGTGTCGAACTTCTGCATCGTGGGCTCCTTCATCTGGCGCGGGCCCCTTCGGCCCGCTGTTTCCGACAACGCAAACGCTACGTTGCATTCATGGAGTCGGCAACATGCTTGTTGCATAGAAATGTAGTTCTCGCAGCTCAGAAGAAGTATTTCGTTGCAACGGTTCTAGAGGTAATGCAACAGCACGCAGGGCGATCGTTGCAATGGATCGAAAGTGAACGCTATGCTGATGCCAACAGGCACCACGTGCCACACACCGCCACGAAGGAGGCCGCGATGCCAGGAGGCAGGCTCACCCAGCAGGAACGCCAGCAGATCGCGCTGGGCCTGGCCGACGGCCTCGCCTACGCGGAGATCGCCCGACGCCTGGAGCGCCCGACCTCGACCGTCACCCGCGAAGTCATGCGCAACGGCGGCCCCACCGCCTACCGGGCCGACCTCGCCCACCGCGCCACCGAGCGCCGTGCCCACCGCCGCAGGCAGGCCGCGCCCGCGCCCCACGACGCGAAGACGCCCCCGCAGGCCCACGGACGCGACGCCGAGGCGGTGCGCGAGTACGAGGAGACGCTCACCACCGTCTTCATACAGTCGGGCACGCCCAAGATGATGGCCCGGGTGATGGCCTGCCTGATGACCAGTGACACGGGCAGCCTCAGCGCGTCCGAACTCGTCCAGCGCCTGCAGGTGAGCCCGGCGTCCGTCTCCAAGGCGATCACGTTCCTCGAGAGCCAGGGCCTCGCCCGCAGGGAACGCGACGAACGCCGCCGCGAGCGCTATGTCATCGACGACGACGTCTGGTACCAGTCCATGATGGCCAGCGTCCGTGGCACCGCCCAGGTCGCCGAAACCGCGCGGCAGGGCGTCGGCATCCTCGGTCCCGACTCCCCGGCCGCGGCCCGCCTCGAGAACGTCGCGCGCTTCCTCGACTTCGTCTCCGAGAGTCTCGCCCGCGCCGCGGGCCAGGCCCGCGAAGTGCTCCACACGAAACCCGGGGCGCCCGCGGACGCCGCTGCCGCGCCCCGTCCGGAGCGCTGAGCGGAGCCGGCTGCGGTCCGGGCGCTCAGTGGACGGACAGGCCCCCGTCGACGAAGACCGACTGGCCCGTCACATAGGCGGAGGCGCGGCTCGCGAGGAAGACGGCCGCGCCCTCGAAGTCCCCGGCGAGTCCGTTGCGGCCGGTCATGGTGCGGGCGGCCAGGGCGGCGACCTTCTCCGGGTCGGACGACAGCCGTTCGTTGAGCGGTGTCATCACGAAGCCCGGCACCAGGGTGTTGACGGTGACGCCGTACGGCGACCACGCCTCGGCCTGCGAGCGGGCCAGCGACTCCAGCGCGCCCTTGGACACGCCGTAGGCACCGCTCTGCACGAAGGCGCGGTGGGCCTGCTGGGAGGTGACGTGGATGATCCGGCCGAAGCCCCGCTCCGCCATACCGGGCCCGAACCGCTGCCCCAGCAGGAAGGGCGCCTCCAGGTTCACGGCCATGGTGGTGTCCCAGACGTCCTCGCCGAGCTCGTTCATCGGCGGGCGGAGGTTGACCCCGGCGCAGTTGACGAGGATGTCGGGCTCGCCGAAGACACCGGCCGCCTCCTCGGCGGCCGCGCGCACCCCGTCCCGGGTGCTCAGATCGGCCGCGACCCAGGCGGCCCGGCATCCGGCGTCCGTCAACTCCCCGACGGTCTCGGCGAGTTGACTCTTGGTCCGGGCCACGACCACCACGCTCGCACCGGCCCGGGCCAGCGCCCCGGCGATGGCCCGGCCGATGCCGGAACTGCCCCCGGTCACCACGGCGACACGGCCGTCCAGCGAGAACAGGTCGAAGAGGTAGGCATGGGACGTCATGGTCGGAGCGTAGACGGCGCACGCCGGCCCGGGCAGCGGGGTTCCGGCAGCCGGACGCCGGTCCTCCACGCCGACGGGCTGACGCCGCCCCGGTGCGTCCGCTGTCGTGCTCGTAGGGTTCTCGGCATGAGCATCATCGGAGTGGGGATCGACGTCGCCGAGATCGACCGGTTTCGCGCGTCGCTGGAACGGACGCCCGGGCTGGCCGACCGGCTGTTCGTGGAGCGGGAGCTGCTCCTGCCCAGCGGGGAGCGGCGCGGGATCGCCTCGCTCGCCGTCCGGTTCGCCGCGAAGGAGGCCCTGGCGAAGGCGCTGGGAGCCCCGCCCGGGCTGCACTGGACCGACGCCGAGGTGTACGTCGAGGACAGCGGGCAGCCCCGGCTGCGGGTGACGGGCACCGTGGCCGCGCGGGCCGCCGAGCTGGGGGTGCGCTCCTGGCACGTCTCGCTCAGCCACGACGCGGGCGTCGCCTCGGCCGTGGTGGTCGCCGAGGGCTAGGAACACGGCCAGGACCTGAACGGCCGGGGTGTGGACGGCGGGGTTTGCGGGGCAGACTCGGTGCCATGCGTAGTGCGTACGGCGTGGAGACGGTAAGGGCGGCCGAACGGGCGCTGATGGCACGGCTGCCGGAGGGCGCGCTGATGCAGCGGGCCGCCGCGGGGCTGGCCGCGGCCTGCGCCGAGTTGCTCGGGCGGGTGTACGGCAGCCGGGTGGTGCTGCTCGTCGGCAGCGGCGACAACGGCGGCGACGCGTTGTACGCGGGGGCGCGGCTGGCCCGGCGGGGCGCCGGGGTCACCGCTGTGCTCCTCTCGCCCGAGCGGGCGCACACCGGGGGGCTCGCCGCTCTGCGCAGGGCCGGGGGAGCCGTCGCCGCGGCCGACGGCGCCGACGAGCTGGTCGAGCGGGCCGACCTCGTCGTGGACGGGATCGTCGGGATCGGCGGCAAGGGCGGTCTGCGGCCCGGGGCCGAGGCCCTGGCCGGTGCCGCCCGGCGCTCCCGGGCCGCCGTGGTCGCCGTGGACCTGCCCAGCGGGGTCGAGGCCGACACCGGCGAGGTGCGGGGGGCCGCGATCCGGGCCGACCTCACTGTCACCTTGGGCACCCACAAGCCCGGGCTGCTGATCGATCCGGCGCGGGAGTACGCCGGGGTCGTACGGCTCGTCGACATCGGTCTCGACCTGCCCGCCGAGGCCGAGTTGGAGGCCCTCCAACACGCCGACGTGGCACGGCTGTTGCCGGTGCCGTCCGCGGAGAGCGACAAGTACCGGCGGGGGGTCGTCGGGATCGCCGCCGGGTCCGCGCGCTATCCGGGCGCCGCCGTGCTCGCCGTCTCCGGGGCGCTGCGGGGCGGGGCGGGGGCCGTGCGGTACGTCGGGCCCGCGGGGGAGGCGGTCATCGCCCGCTTCCCGGAGACCCTCGTCTCCGACCGGGGGCCGGAGAAGGCGGGGCGCGTGCAGTCCTGGGTGGTCGGACCCGGCGCCGGTGACGACGCGGCGACCGTGGCCGAGGTGCTGGGGGCGGACGTACCGGTGCTGCTCGACGCGGACGGGCTGCGGCTGGCCGATCGGGACGCGGTGCGCGGGCGTACGGCGCCGACGCTGATGACCCCTCATGCGGGGGAGGCGGCCGCGCTGCTGGGGGTGCGGCGGGAGGAGGTCGAGGAGGCTCGGCTGGCCGCGGTGCGGGAGTTGGCGGCCGTGTACCGGGCGACGGTGTTGCTGAAGGGGTCCACGACCCTGGTCGCCGACGCCGGGGGCGGGGCGGTGCGGGCGAACCCCACGGGGACCTCCTGGCTGGCCACTGCGGGGAGCGGGGACGTGTTGTCCGGGCTGGGCGGGTCGCTGCTGGCGGCGGGGTTGCCGGCGGTGGACGCGGGGAGTGTGGCGGCGTATCTGCACGGGCTCGCCGGGCGGTTCGCGGCGGACGGGGCGCCGGCGGGGGCCCATGACGTGGCGGACCGTATCCCGGAGGCGTGGCGGGACGTGCGGATGCGGTAGCGGGCCGGGGGCTGGGGCGCGGAGCGCCTCGAAGGGGCGTGGGGACAGGCGCGGCCGCCCCCCCCGCACCCGCGGCCGCCGAACCACCGTGCCGCACCCGTGTCGCCCGGTAGGCGACACGGGTGACACCGCCGCGCGGCGCCGCTGAAGCGTCGGGGCCGCGCGTTTGGCTGATTGCATGATCAGGAGACGAATCGCGTCCCGGGGCGTCGCGGTGCTGCTCGCCACCGCGACGGCCCTCCCGGTGGCCGGGGCCGCGGCCGGGACCGCGGCCGCCGCCGTACCGGCCCCCGCGCGGGCGGCGACGAAACCGGCACCCCCCGCCCAGGCCCCCGTCCCCGAACTGGTCCCCGGCGTCGCGCCCGGCCCCGCTCAGCCCTGGCAGATCGACACGCCCGACCAGGCGCTGCCGCCGAGGGTGTACACGCCCAGCGCGCAGGAGGACGCCGTCGAGCCCAAGGCCGCGGCGCCGGGCACGTACGACCTCATCGAGTACGTGCCGCTCGACGACGCCGTCTCCAAAGTCACGTGCAGCAAGCAGACCGGGCCCTACCAGCGCCAGGTGGAGCGGTGGCTGAAGCTGAAGGTCGACGGCAGGCAGTCCGCCGCCGACTGCAAGGCCATCCGCGCCTTCCAGCTCAAGCACAAGATCAAGCCCGCCATCGGGTTCGCCGGCCCCGTCACCTGGTCGACGATGATGCTCGTCTCGGCGAGGAAGAACCCGAACGCCGCCAAGAAGTGCCCCGTGCGGTCGTACAAGGTCGCCTGCGTCGATCTGGACCGGCAGCTCACCTGGGTGCAGAAGGGCTCCGAGGTGGTGTTCGGGCCGGTGCCCATGCGCAGCGGTCGCAAGGGACACGTCACCCGCAAGGGCTGGCACACCGTCTACTGGCGGCACAAGAACCACTGGTCCACCCTCTACAACGAGCCCATGCCGTACGCCCAGTTCTTCGACAGCGGCGAGGCCTTCCACGCCGTCTACGGCACCATCTACACGACCGTCGGCTCCTACGGCTGCGTCAACCTCAAGCTCGGCGACGCGCGCACACTGTGGGGCGTGCTGAAGAAGGGCGACCATGTCTACGTGTGGGGGCGCCGGCCGGGTACCTGAGACTGCGACCGGGGGCCGTACGGCCCTCTGAGAGACTGGGGGCGCGATGAGTGAGACTTCGACTGTGCCGACCGCCCCCCTGCGCGCCCGCGCCGAGATCGACCTGGGCGCCCTGCGGGCCAATGTGCGTGCCCTGCGCGCCCGGACGCCCGGTGCCGCCCTGATGGCCGTCGTCAAGTCCGACGGCTACGGCCACGGCGCCGTGCCGTGCGCCCGCGCGGCCCTCGCGGCGGGCGCGACCTGGCTCGGCACCGCCACGCCCGAGGAGGCCCTCGCGCTGCGCGCGGCCGGGCTGACCGGCCCGGTCCTGTGCTGGCTGTGGGTGCCGGGCGGCCCCTGGCGGCAGGCGATCGAGGCCGGCATCGACGTGTCGGTGAGCGGCATGTGGGCGCTGCGGGAGGTCGTCGCGGCCGCCCGCGAGGCGGGGCGCACCGCGCGCGTGCAGCTCAAGGCCGACACCGGACTCGGCCGCAACGGCTGCCAGCCCGGCCCCGACTGGGCCGCCCTGGTCGCCGAGTCCCTGCGGGCCGAGGCCGAGGGGCTGGTCCAGGTCACCGGGCTGTGGTCGCACTTCGCCTGCGCCGACGAGCCCGGGCACCCCTCCATCGCCGCCCAGCTGGAGCGCTTCCGGGAGATGCTGGCGTACGCCGAGGAGCAGGGCGTCCGCCCCGAGGTGCGGCACATCGCCAACTCGCCGGCCACGCTCACCCTCCCCGAGACCCACTTCGACCTCGTCCGCCCCGGCATCGCCATGTACGGCATCTCGCCCAGCCCGGAGATCGGCACCCCGGCCGACTTCGGGCTGCGCCCGGTGATGACGCTCAGCGCCTCGCTGGCCCTGGTCAAGCACGTTCCGGGCGACCACGGGGTCAGCTACGGCCACCATTACGTCACCCCCGGCGACACCACGCTCGGACTCGTCCCCATCGGCTACGGGGACGGCGTTCCCCGGCACGCCTCCGGCACCGGTCCGGTGCTGGTCGACGGCAAGTGGCGCACGGTCGCCGGGCGGGTCGCCATGGACCAGTTCGTGGTGGACCTCGGTGGCGACGAGCCCCCGGTGGGCAGCGAGGCCGTGCTGTTCGGGCCCGGCGACCGCGGTGAGCCCACCGCCGAGGACTGGGCGCAGGCCTGCGGCACGATCGCGTACGAAATCGTCACGCGCATCGGAACCCGGGTTCCTCGCGTCTATGTGAACGGGGAAGAACTCGGGTAACCCGGTTCGGGAGGGGCCGCCTGAATCGGGGGGCCCATCTGTAACTGCGGTCATACCTGGAACAGCGACCGCACCGGCACCATCGGAGTGGACCACCGGCGAACCACGGCGAAGAGGAGCGGTACGTGAGCGAGAGCAGCGCGGAGGCTGTGGCGGACGTCGTCGCCTCGGCGGCCGCCGCGTCCGCCGCGGGGGCGGCCGGGAGCTGGCGCAGGGCGACCGGCATCGCCGGCACCGCGATAGGCGTGCTGGCCGCCGGCGCGGCGGCCGGCGTCGCCATCGAGCGTATGACGGTGGGCCGCGGCGTGCGCAGGAAGGCCCGGCTGGCGCTGGACTCCGCGGGCCCCTACGGCACCCTGCGCGGCACCCCGGGCAAGGCGCTGGCCGACGACGGCACCGAGCTGTACTACGAGGTCGACGAGGTCGAGCCCGACCCGGGCCCGAACGTCTCCCCGCGCCGGCGCCGGCTGTTCGGCCGCAAGGCCCCCGCCCCGGTCACCGTCGTCTTCAGCCACGGCTACTGCCTCAACCAGGACTCCTGGCACTTCCAGCGCGCGGCGCTGCGCGGGGTCGTACGGACCGTCCACTGGGACCAGCGCAGCCACGGCCGGTCCGGGCGGGGCGTGGCCCAGACCCGGGACCGGGTGCCGCTCACCATCGACCAGCTCGGCCGCGATCTGAAGGCCGTCCTCGACGCCGCCGCACCGGAGGGACCCCTCGTGCTGGTCGGGCACTCGATGGGCGGCATGACCGTGATGGCGCTCGCCGCCCAGTACCCCGAGCTGATCCGGGAACGGGTCGTCGCGACCGCCCTCGTGGGGACGTCGTCCGGGCGGCTCGGCGAGGTCAACTTCGGCCTGCCGGTGGCCGGCGTCAACGCGGTGCGCCGGATCCTGCCCGGGGTGCTGAAGGCGCTCGGGCAGCAGGCGGAGCTGGTGGAGAAGGGGCGCCGGGCCACCGCCGAACTGTTCACCGGGATCATCAAGCGGTACTCGTTCGCCGGGCGGGACATCGACCCGGCCGTCGCGCGGTTCGCGGAGCGGATGATCGAGTCCACGCCGATCGACGTGGTCGCCGAGTTCTACCCGGCCTTCACCGACCACGACAAGACCGAGGCGCTCGCCTCCTTCCGGCAGATGCCGGTCCTGGTGCTGGCCGGAGTCCAGGACCTGGTCACGCCCAGCGAGCACAGCGAGGCCATAGCCGACCTGCTGCCGGAGGCCGAGCTGGTCCTCGTACCGGACGCCGGGCACCTGGTGATGCTGGAACACCCCGAAGTGGTCACCGACCGCCTCGCCGACCTGCTCACCCGCGCGGGTGCGGTGCCCGCAGGGGCTACGGTTATGGGCTATGGAAGCACCAGCAGCAGCACCGCGGGACCCCGCTGAGACCCGGCTGACGATCACCTCGCCCGAGCAGATGCGGGAGCTGGGCCGCCGGCTGGCCAAGCTGCTGCGCGCGGGTGACCTGGTGATGCTCAGCGGCGAGCTCGGTGCGGGCAAGACCACGCTCACCCGGGGACTCGGCGAGGGCCTCGGCGTGCGCGGCGCGGTCACCTCGCCCACCTTCGTGATCGCCCGGGTGCACCCCTCCCTCGGCGACGGCCCGCCCCTGGTCCATGTGGACGCCTACCGGCTCGGCGGCGGACTGGACGAGATGGAGGACCTGGACCTCGACGTCAACCTGCCCGACTCGGTGATCGTCGTGGAATGGGGCGAGGGCAAGGTCGAGGAGCTGACGGAGGACCGGCTCCAGGTCGTCATCCACCGGGCCGTCGGAGACACCACGGACGAGGTGCGGCACGTGACGCTGACCGGGCTGGGGGAGCGCTGGGCCGAGACGGGTCTGGAGACGCTCACGGCCTGAGCGCCGGGTTCCGACAGGCTGTCGGCAACATATTGCGCGGGACCTCCCGGACGTGGTCACATGGTGTCCAGCCCGTGGTTAGGCATGCCTAACCGCGCCGCCCCCGCACCTCAGGAGGCGTTTCCATGACCGCTCCCCGCCCCACCGAAGTGACCATGCACGAGCTGCTGGCGTCGTGCGCGGCGGCACGAGCGGTCTCCGTGCCGCCCCGGGCCCCGCAGGTCCGCCCGGAGCGTCCGGCCGAGCCGGACAAGCGGGCGGCCGACGGCCCCGCACGGCACCCCCGCGCCGCCTAGGTGTGTCGTCCGGAGAGGTTGGTGACGCCGCAGTCGCCGATCAGCCCCGGCGCTGTCCTGCGGCCTGATCCGAACGCCAGGCCCTAGCGGATCACGACGACCTTCACCCCGATCGTCGCGAACCTCCACATCGCATCCCCGTCCGCCCGCGTCTCCCGGATCCCCCCGGTCCGCACGGCCGGGTCGGCCGCGGTGCGCGGAGCTACCGCCGCGCTGAACCCGATCGCCAGCCCGTCCACGCTGGTGAACCGGACGACGTGCTCGACGGGAACGCCGTCCGTGCCGGTCACCGCGGCCGAGCGGGACGTGATCCAGTAGGTGCCCGGCAGCGGGTCGATGCTGCCCGGGGTGACCTTGAAGCTGCGCTCCATCAGGTTGTCGGCGTCGGCCAGCCAGACCCGGTCGTCGTCCACCGAGTACACGACCCGTTCACCCGTGCCCGACCCGCCCGGCAGGACGGCCGGATCGTGCCGGTGCCCGGGGACCCGGCCGGCCAGGGACGAGGCGTTCGGGCCGGGCCGGCCGCCGAGGCTCGCCGGCACGTGCCCCTGGGCCTGGTAGGCGAGGAAGCCGACGGCTCCGACGGCCGCCACGGTGAGGCCGGCCACGATCGCCGAGCTGATCCCTGCCACCTGCGACCACCTCTGCCTCGCGCCATATGTCGTACTTCGTACAGACCGTAGCAGTCGGTGACCGTACGACCGGGACGGCGATGTACGAGGCGCGGGCGCCGTAGGCTGTTCGCGTGCTCTTGCTCGCTCTGGATACCGCAACACCCGCCGTCACCGTCGCGCTGCACGACGGCACGGACGTCATCGCCTCGTCGAGTCAGGTGGACGCGCGCCGGCACGGGGAGCTGCTGCTGCCGGCCGTGGACCGTGTGCTCGCCGAGGCCGGGTTCAAGCCGGACGCCGTCACCGGCATCGTCGTCGGCACCGGTCCCGGCCCCTACACCGGCCTGCGCGTCGGCCTGATGACCGCCGACACCCTGGGCCTCGCGCTCGGTGTGCCGGTGCACGGCCTGTGCACGCTGGACGGCCTCGCCTACGCCGCCGACATCGAGAAGGGCCCCTTCGTCGTGGCGACCGACGCCCGGCGCAAGGAGGTCTACTGGGCGACGTACGCCGACTCCCGCACCCGGCTGACCGGCCCGGCCGTGGACCGGCCGGCCGACATCGCCGAGCGGGTCGCGGGCCTGCCGGCGGTCGGTGCGGGTGCGCTGCTCTACCCGGACACGTTCCCGAGCACCCACGAGCCCGAGCACGTCTCCGCCGCCGCCCTCGCCTCGCTCGCCGTGGAGAAGCTGGCCGCGGGCGAGGAGCTGCCGGCCCCCCGGCCGCTGTATCTGCGCCGCCCGGACGCCCAGGTGCCCAAGAACTACAAGGTGGTCACCCCGAAGTGACGGTGCGACTGCGCGAGATGCGCTGGTGGGACATCGACCCGGTCCTGGAGCTGGAGAAGGACCTGTTCCCCGAGGACACCTGGTCCCGGGGCATGTTCTGGTCCGAGCTGGCCCACTCCCGGGGCGCCGAGGCGACCCGGCGCTATGTCGTGGCCGAGACGGACGGCCGCATCGTCGGCTACGCCGGGCTGGTCGCCGCCGGTGAGCAGGGCGACGTGCAGACCATCGCCGTGGCCCGCGAACTCCAGGGCACCGGCCTCGGCGGCCGGCTGCTGGCCGAGCTGCTGCGCGCGGCGACCGCGTTCGAGTGCCACGAGGTGATGCTCGAGTGCCGGGTCGACAACGTGCGTGCGCAGAAGCTCTACGAGCGCTTCGGCTTCGAGCCGATCGGCTTCAGACGCGGCTACTACCAGCCGGGCAACGTGGACGCCCTGGTGATGCGCCTGAGCGACCCTTCTTCATCAGTACGTTCAGTACAGGAAACCGAGAGCAATGACTGACTCACGCGACGAGCCTCTCGTACTCGGCATCGAGACCTCCTGCGACGAGACCGGCGTCGGCATCGTCCGCGGCACCACCCTGCTGGCGGACGCCGTCGCCTCCAGCGTCGACGAGCACGCCCGCTTCGGGGGCGTCGTGCCGGAGGTGGCCTCCCGCGCCCACCTGGAGGCGATGGTCCCCACCATCGACCGCGCCCTGAAGGAGGCGGGAGTCTCCGCGAGGGACCTCGACGGCATCGCCGTGACCGCGGGGCCCGGTCTCGCGGGCGCCCTCCTCGTCGGTGTCTCGGCGGCCAAGGCGTACGCCTACGCCCTGGGCAAGCCCCTGTACGGCGTCAACCACCTGGCGTCGCACATCTGTGTCGACCAGCTGGAGCACGGCCCGCTGCCCGAGCCGACGATGGCCCTGCTGGTGTCCGGCGGCCACTCCTCCCTGCTGCTGTCCGAGGACATCACCTCCGACGTCCGCCCGATGGGCTCGACCATCGACGACGCGGCCGGCGAGGCCTTCGACAAGATCGCCCGCGTGCTGAACCTGGGCTTCCCCGGCGGCCCGGTCATCGACCGCTACGCGCGCGAGGGCGACCCGGCGGCGATCGCCTTCCCGCGCGGCCTGACCGGCCCCCGCGACCCCGCCTACGACTTCTCCTTCTCCGGCCTGAAGACGGCCGTGGCCCGCTGGATCGAGGCCAGGCGCGCGGCCGGCGAGGAGGTCCCGGTCCGTGACGTGGCCGCCTCCTTCCAGGAGGCCGTCGTCGACGTGCTGACCCGCAAGGCCGTGCGCGCCTGCAAGGACGAGGGCGTGGACCACCTGATGATCGGCGGCGGTGTCGCGGCCAACACCCGGCTGCGCGCGCTCGCCCAGGAACGCTGCGAGGCGGCCGGCATCCGGCTGCGCGTGCCGCGTCCCAAGCTGTGCACGGACAACGGCGCGATGGTGGCCGCGCTGGGCGCCGAGATGGTCGCCCGCAACCGGGCCGCCTCCGGCTGGGACCTGTCGGCCGACTCCTCCCTGCCGGTCACCGACCCGCACGTCCCCGCAGACCACGACCATGTGCACGAGGTCAGCAAGGAGAACCTGTACTCGTGACCGTCGCGCTGATGTGGGAGGCCCGGGCGGCCGAAGGGCGGGGAGCGGAACTCCTCGCCTGGGTACGCGAACAACGCCTGCCGGCGCGGCCGTTGCGCCGCGAGACCCTCCGGGCACCGCAGGACCGGGTGCTGGTCATCACCTGGTGGGACGCGCCGTACGACGCCGAACTGCCCGAACTGCCCGAGCCGGAAGGCGGGTTGGTGACGCGCGCCGTGCACCGCTGGCGGTTCGAGTCGGTGACCGACGGCTGAAGTTGAGGTGTGCGGCCCGACTGGGCTATGATCATCACACAGCGAACGGCCGGACCCCGGAAACGGGAACCGACCCGGACGCAGTGCGTTGGTGGTCCAAGGAAAGACGTCCCGCTTCCTGCGGGGAGATGCAGGTGCAAGGCCTGCCCGGCGCTCCACACGAACCCCGCCCCGGACATCCGGGGCGGGGTTTCGCGTTACCGGTGCCCGGCCCGCTGGGGCTCGGCCGCTCCCGCCGCCGGTGCCGCCGGCGCCGGTGCCGCCCGGCGCTCCCGCAGATGCGCGTAGGCCATGAGGCCGAACAGCACCGCGAGCAGCACCGCCGAGGAACCGGCCGTACCCAGGTTCAGACCGCCCTTGGCGACCGGCTTGGTCAGGAGGTCGCCGGCCGTGGCGCCCAGCGGGCGGGTCAGCACGAACGCGATCCAGAACAGCAGGACGTTCGGCACCGCCGGGACCTTCATCAGGGCGACCAGGACCAGCAGGAGGCCGGTCACCAGGGACGCGCCGCCCAGATAGCCCAGGCCCGAGCTGTCGGACAGGAAGTCCCCCATCGAGGTGCCGAGGGTGTTGGAGACCAGGATCGCCGACCAGAACAGCGCCTCGCCCCGGAAGGTGACGATCTCGGTGATCTGGAAGGTCATCCCGCTCAGCTTCCAGCCGAGGAAGATCAGCAGCAGGATCGAGATCAGGATCGCGGCGCCCTCCGGGTAGCCGAGGCCCAGCCCCTGCGGGCCCCAGCCCAGCTTCGTCGCGCCGTTCGAGAGGTACTTGGCGCTGGCGTCCCGGTTCATGAAGTCGGACATGGTGGTGCCGGCCATGGAGGTCGACAGGATCACGGTCCAGTAGAAGAACGGGTTGTAGCGTGCGGAGCGCAGCTGGACCACCAGCGTCACCACGAAGACCAGGAACAGGGCGATGGTGGTGAGGAAGTAGCCGAGCTTGAGCGTCTGGGCGAACAGGTCGCCCGCGGTCTCGCCCAGGGTCGTCGCCGCGATCTTCATGATCCAGAACGCGAGGGTGACCTCGGGCAGTTTCTTCATGACGGATTTCGTCGTCGTCAAAACCGCTCCTGCCGGGTGGGGGGGTGATCATTTACGGCCCGACCCTGCCAGGGGCAATCTGAAAGCAGCCTGAACGCCCGTGTCATGGGTCTTGCGGAACTTGGTTCGATGTGTTCCGCCGCGGCTCCATACGTTCCACCCGACCCCTGGCGTTCAATCGGCTCCCTCGGACACCTCCACCTCGCACCGCAGCCGCCGGTCGGCCCCCACCGTCCGTACCGGCCCGGTCAGCCGCAGCCGCGCCCGGTGCCGTACGTCCGTGCTCGACGCGGCCAGCCGCAGCTCCAGCGCGCCCGGCTCCACCACCCGTGCCCCCGTGCCGTCCGTGAAGGAGGACAGGTCGGCGTGGAAGCGGAAGGTCAGCCGCCGGGACGCGCCGGGGGCCAGCTCCACCCGCCGGTACCCGATCAGCCGTACGTCGGGCCGGGTCACGCTCGCCACCGGGTCGTGCAGATACAGCTGGACGACCTCGGCACCGGCACGGTCGCCGGTGTTGCGGACGGTGACGGAGAGGTCGTACGAGCCGTCGGTCGGGATCTCGGCCTCGGGGGCGCGGACGTCCTCCCACGCGAACGTCGTGTACGAGCGGCCGTGGCCGAACGGGTACAGCGGGGTCGGGTCCAGGCTGCTGACCTCGCCGGCCAGCCCCAGCGGCGGCTGGAGATAGGTCCAGGGCTGGCCGCCGGGCTCGCGCGGCACGCTCACCGGCAGGCGCCCGGAGGGGTTCACCCGGCCGGACAGCACCCCGGCCACCGCGGGTCCGCCCTCCTCGCCCGGGAAGAAGGCCTGCACGACCGCGCCGAGCCGGCCGTGCGCGCGGCCCAGGGCGTACGGCCGCCCGGTCAGCAGGACCAGCACCACCGGGACCCCCGTCGCCACCAGCCGGTCCAGCAACTCCGCCTGCACTCCGGGCAGTCGGAGGTCGGCCACGTCACAGCCCTCGCCCGAGGTGCCCCGGCCGAACAGGCCCGCCCGGTCGCCGAGCACCGCCACGCACACGTCCGCCTCCGCCGCCCGGGCCACCGCCTCCGCGAAGCCGCCGGTGTCCGGGTCCACGACGTCACAGCCCGGGGCGAACGTGACCTTCGCGTCCGGGAGTTCGGCGCGCAGCGAGTCCAGCAGGGTGGGGATCTCGATGCCCGGCGGGACGTCGGGGTGGTGGGTGAGGACGTGGGAGGGGAAGGAGTAGCAGCCGAGCATCGCGAGCGCGTCCGCCGCGCGCGGGCCGACGACCGCGATCCGGGCGCCGGGGGCCAGCGGCAGCAGTCCGTCGGGGTTGTCCAGCAGGATCACCGACTCCTCGGCCAGCCGCCGGGCCAGGGCCCGGTTCTCCGCCGAGTCCAGGTCGACCGTGTCCCGCGGCTCCGGCCGCCAGTCCGCGTCCAGCAGGCCCAGCTCGCACTTCTGCGTCAGGACCCGGCGGGCCGCCCGGTCCACCAGCGCCTGAGGGACACGGCCCTCGCGTACGGCCGTGACGAGCGGGGTGCCGTAGCACTTCACGGTCGGCAGCTCGACGTCGATGCCCGCGGCCAGCGCCCGGTGCGCCGCCTCCGCCTCGTCCGCCGCGACCCGGTGCAGGGTCTGCAGGAACCCGATGCCGAAGTAGTCGGCGACCACCGTGCCGGTGAAACCCCACTCCTCGCGCAGCAGTTCGGTCAGCAGCCGCGGGTCGGCGGAGGCGGGCACGCCGTCCGTCTCGGTGTAGGCCGCCATCACCGAGCGGGCCCCGCCCTCGCGCAGCGCCATCTCGAAGGGGGGAAGGGTGATGTCGGCGAACTCCCGTACGCCCGCGCGGACCGGCGCGAGATTCCGGGCGCCCGCCGATGACGCGTACCCGGCGAAGTGCTTGAGGGTGGCGACGACCCCGGCCGCCTCCAAGCCGCGGACGTAGGCCGTGCCGATGGTGCCGACCAGGTACGGGTCCTCGCCGATCGTCTCCTCGACCCGTCCCCAGCGCGGGTCGCGGACCACGTCCAGGACGGGGGCGAGGCCCTGGTGGACGCCGCAGGCGCGCAGGTCGTGGCCGATCCGCCGGCCCATCTCCGCCACCAGCGCCGGGTCGAAGGACGCGCCCCAGGCGAGCGGCACCGGATACGCCGTCGCCCGCCAGGCGGTGAAGCCGGCCAGGCACTCCTCGTGGGCGACGGCCGGGATGCCGAAGCGGCCGGCCGCGGCGATCCGGCGCTGCGCGCGGGCGAGGGCCCGCGCGCCGAGCGCCGGATCCACGGGTGCGGTGCCGAAGGAGCGGGTCAGCTGGCCGAGGCCGAGGGCGATCAGTTCGTCCCAGTCGAAGTCGGCGGTCATCTCGCGCTGCAGGGGGGCGACGCCGTCGCCGTCCGTGGCGGCGCCCACCCACACGCCGTACAGCTGGGCGGCCTTCTCCTCCAGGGTCATCCGGGAGAGCAGGTCGGCCACGCGGGCGTCGGCGGGCAGGGCGGGGTCGCGCCAAGGAGCGGTGGTCATGGAACTCCCGTCACTCTGACTGTCGCTCACGAATGTTTCGGAGAAAATACCGAATGTTCCGGGAACCTATGGCGCGCGAAGGCCTTCGTCAAGGGGTCCGGCGGGGATACGATCGCGGGCATGAAGCCTTCGAAGCCCGCAGAAACGCAGACGGCGACCCTCGCCGAAATCGCCCGTGAGGCCGGGGTGTCGGCTCCGACTGTTTCGAAGGTGCTCAACGGCCGCGCCGATGTCGCCCCCGCGACCCGCCACCGCGTGGAGGAACTGCTGCGCGCCTACGGCTACCGGCGCCGGCGCGCCGAGGCCTCCCGTTCCCCGCTGATCGACCTGGTCTTCCACGAGCTGGAGAGTGCCTGGGCGCTGGAGGTCATCCGGGGTGTGGAGAACGTGGCCCGCGACGCCGGGCTGAGCGTGGTGCTGTCGGAGTCGGCCGGCCGTCTCACCCCGGGCCGGTCCTGGGCCGACCAGGTGGCCGCGCGCCGTCCGCACGGCGTGGTGCTGGTGCTGTCCGGGCTCGACGAGTCCCAGCGGGCGCTGCTGACCAGCCGTTCCATCCCGTTCGTGGTGATGGACCCGGCCGGCGACCCGGGTCCGGACGTGCCCTCCATCGGCGCCACCAACTGGCAGGGCGGGCTCGCCGCCACCCGTCATCTGGTGGAACTCGGCCACACCCGGATCGGTGCGATCAGCGGCCCGTCCCGGATGATGTGCAGCCGGGCCCGCGTCGACGGTTACCGGGCCGCGCTGGAGACGGCCGGGCTGCCCGTCGACCCCTCGCTGATCGTGGCCGGCGACTTCCACCACGACTCCGGTTACCGCCTGGGCCTGGAGCTGCTGCGCCGCCCCGACCGGCCGACGGCCGTCTTCGCGGGCAACGACCTGCAGGCCCTCGGCCTGTACGAGGCCGCCCGTGAGCTGGGCCTGCGCGTCCCGGAGGACCTGAGCGTGGTCGGCTTCGACGATCTGCCGGTGGCCCGCTGGGTCGGCCCGCCGCTGACGACCGTGCGCCAGCCGCTGACCGAGATGGCCGAGGCGGCGGCCCGGCTGGTGCTGGAACTGGGCCGCGAGCGGGAGGAGCGGGCGGCGACCCGGGTGGAGCTGGCGACCAGCCTGGTCGTCCGCAGCAGCACGGCGGCGCCCGGGCCCGTGTGACGCGGCGGCGGCCCCATGCGCCCGAAGTCAATCGGCCAGCCGATCGAAACTTTCGGTGGGCGCCGCCGTGCACACGAGCCGGCGGATGAGAATTCCTGAAGAAAACCGAATCTCACCGCTTGCGCTAACAGTCCCCTAATAATTCGGACTTACGTTCCTGCCCGTGACGCGACACATGGAGCAGCAAGAGGAGCAGGGCGAAGCGGGCGGAAGAGCGGGCCGGCGGTCGGGAGCGCTGAGGATCGTCGGCCTCACCCTGGCAGGTGCCCTGGTGCTGGGCGCGGCCGCCGTGGGCTGGGCGTACTGGCATCTGGACCACAACATCAAGAGTGTCGACATCGACACCGCGCTCGGCGACGACCGGCCCGCCCCGGCGCGCAGCACCCCCTCCACGACCGCCTCGGCCGCCGCCTCCCCGCTGCCGACCGGCTCCCTGAACATCCTGGTCCTCGGCTCGGACTCGCGCAGCGGCAAGGCCAACAAGGAGCTCGGCGGCGGCGACAGCACCGGCGTACGCTCGGACACGGAGATGGTCGTGCACATCGACGCGGGCCGCACGAAGGCCACGGTCGTCAGCATCCCGCGCGACACCCTCCTCACCCGCCCCTCCTGCCCGCTGTCCTCGGGCGGCTCGACGGCGGTCGCCCACAACGTGATGGTCAACACCGCCTACGAACTGGGCGGGCCGGTGTGCGCGGTGAAGACCGTCGAGTCCCTCACGCACGTCCGCATGGACCACTACATCGAGATCGACTTCTCCGGCTTCGCCGGACTCGTCGACGCGCTCGGCGGGGTCGACGTCACCACCACGCAGACCATCGACGACGACAAGAGCCATCTGCACCTCAAGGCCGGCCCCCACCACCTCGACGGCAAGCAGGCCCTGGCGCTCGCCCGCACCCGGCACGGCATAGGCGACGGCAGCGACCTCGGCCGCATAGGTCTGCAACAGCAGCTGGTGAAGGCGCTGTTGGAGCAGATGTCCGGCACGAAGCTGCTCGCCGACCCGGCCAGGCTGTACCGGGTCGCCGACACGGTCACGGCCGGCCTCACCACCGACACCGGCCTGGACTCCCTGAGCGAGCTGATGCGGCTCGGCCAGAGCCTGAAGGGCCTGACCTCCGACCAAGTGAAGACGGTGATGATGCCAAACGTCCAGGCGCCCTCCGACCACAACCGGGTGATCGCGAAGGAGCCGGCGGCGAGCGAACTGTGGGCGTCCCTGCGCTGACCCGGTACAACCGTGCCGACGGCCGGCCAGCCTGACGACTGGCTGGTGCGGTGACGAAGCCGCTGTACCACAGGGAGCCTTCCGGCGTTCTCCTTGCGCTCGCACGCCCGTTGGCCGCTGCCGCTGGGCCTCAGCGCCCTCGGGCTCGCCGCGCCGCCGGCGTCCGCGTCGCGGACCGCCGCCCCGCTCCGCGACGACTTCGACGGCGACGGGTGCGCGGACCTGGCCGCCTCGGTCATCGGCGGGGACGGCGGCGACGGCGCGGTCCGGTGCTGTGCTGACGCCCGTCGGGCCTGGTCACGGACGCCGCCCCGGTCTTCGGCGGGAGGGCGGTCGGGGCGCCGTACACGAAGGCGGGATTCGGGTTCGAGCTGAAGTGATGCGGGACACCGGAAAGAATCTTCGGTGAGCGTGTCGATCCGGGGCCCCTCCCGTTCGACGCATGGGTGAGCGGCGAGGACAGGCCCCGCCGCCCGACCGAAGGAGTCACCATGCCCCGCTACCTGTCGATCGTGCGTGTCGACGAGTCCACCGCACCGGCCGAGGGCCCCAGCCCCGAGCTGATGGAGCGCATGGGCGCGCTGATCGAGGAGATCACCAAGGCCGGCGTCATGCTCGACACCGCCGGACTCACCCCGCACGGCCAGGGCCGGCGGGTGCGCTGGGAGGGCGGCGACATCACCGTCACGGACGGTCCGTTCACCGAGTCGAAGGAGGTCATCGGCGGCTACGCCCTCATGCAGTGCAAGGACATGGAGGAGGCCCTGGAGTGGACCAAGCGCTTCCTGAAGACCCACGAGGAGTACTGGACCGTGACCTGTGAGGTGCGGGAGATCGCCGAGGCCTGAGGCGCCTGGCGCTGTGGCGTACGGGGGTGTTGCATGGTGGGCTGTGGAACCACAGCCCACCGCGGCGCAGCCCGCCGCCCACGCGATCGAGACCGTCTTCCGCCTGGAGTCGCCCCGTGTGATCGCCGGCGTCGCCCGGATCGTCCGGGACGTCGGCATCGCCGAGGAACTCGCGCAGGACGCGCTGGTCGCCGCCCTGGAACGGTGGCCCCGCGACGGCGTGCCCGACAACCCCGGCGCCTGGCTCATGGCCACCGCCCGGCACCGCGCCGTCGACCTGGTCCGGCGCCGCGAGACCTACGCCCGCAAGCTCGCCGAGATCGGCCGGGACCTTCAGAGCGCGCCGCCCGCGTACGACGAGCCCGCCGACCCGGACGACATCGACGACGACCTGCTCCGGCTCGTGTTCACCGCCTGCCACCCGGTGCTGTCGCGTGAGGCCCGCACCGCGCTCACCCTGCGCCTGCTCGGCGGCCTGACCACGGCCGAGATCGCCCGCGCCTTCCTGGCGCCCGAGCCGACGATCGCCCAGCGCATCGTCCGCGCCAAACGCACCCTGGCGAAGCGGAACGTCGCCTTCGAGGTGCCTTACGGCCCCGACCGCGAGGCCCGTCTCGGCTCCGTCCTGGACGTCATCTACCTGATCTTCAACGAGGGGTACGCGGCGACCGCCGGCGACGACCTGCTGCGCCCCGGCCTGTGCGAGGACGCCCTGCGCCTGGCCCGCGTCCTGTGCGCGCTGATGCCCAAGGAGCCGGAGGTGCACGGCCTGACCGCGCTCCTGGAGTTCCAGGCCTCCCGCACCGCCGCCCGCACCGCTCCCGACGGCACCCCCGTCCTCCTGAAGGACCAGAACCGCCGCCGCTGGAACCGCATGCTCATCGCACGCGGCATCCGCGCCCTCGACCGCGCCGACGCCACAGCCGCGGGCGCCCCGGGCCGGTACGCCATCGAGGCGGCCATCGCCGCCTGCCACGCGCACGCGTACACGTACGAGGAGACGGACTGGCGCGCCATCGCCACCCTGTACGGCCTGCTGGCCGCCCGTGCCCCGTCCCCGGTGGTCGAACTGAACCGAGCCGTCGCCGTGTCCATGGCCGACGGCCCGGCCGAGGCCCTGGAACTGGTCGACGCCCTGGCCGCCGAGCCCGCCCTGCGCGACTACCACCTGCTGCCCAGCGTCCGCGGCGATCTGCTGGCCCGGCTCGGACGTACGGCGGAGGCCCGCACGGAGTTCGAGCGGGCGGCCGCCCTCGCCCGCAACGAGAAGGAACGGGAACTGCTGCTGCGCCGGGCGGCGGAGCAGCCGACCTAAGCGGGCCGCCCCACGAGCATCGTCGGTGCCCCGGCGACCCGGGTGAGGAACACGGTCGCCGCGTTCGGCCCCTGCGGCTTCACCTTCTTGCGCAGCTCCTCCGGTTCCACGGCCGACCCGCGCTTCTTCACGGTCAGCGTGCCGACCTCCCGCTCCCGCAGCAGGGCCTTCAACTTCTTGACGTTGAAGGGGAGTTGGTCGGTGATCTCGTAGGCGGAGGCGTACGGCGTCGGGTGCAGCTCGTCGGCGGTGACGTAGGCGATGGTCGGGTCGATCAGCCCGCCGTCCAGCCGCCGCGCCGCCTCGGCGACCAGGTGGGCGCGGATGACGGCGCCGTCGGGCTCGTACAGGTAGCGCCCCACCGGACGCACCCGGGGGTCGGGCAGTCCCTCGCCGAGGAGGGTGCGCGGGCCGGGCAGCAGGGTGGCCCGCACGGCGCCCGGCGCCCCGGTGCCGAACCAGACCACCGCCTCCTTCACGTCCCCGCCGTCCGAGATCCACTCGGCCTCGGCGTCGGCGGGCACGGCCTCGTGCGGGATGCCGGGCGCGACCTTCAGCGCCGCGCGGGGCGCCGCGCGGGCGGCCTCGATCGCCCAGGACAGGGGCGGGGAGTAGGCCTCGGGGTCGAAAATCCGCCCGCCCGACCGACCGCCCCGCCGGGCAGGGTCGACGAACACGGCGTCGTACCCGCCCGTGTCCACCTCGGTGACGTCCGCCTCCCGCACCTCGATCAGCTCGTCCAGCCCCAGCGCCCCGGCGTTCGCCCGGGCCACGGCGGCCGTCACCGGGTCCCGGTCCACCGCGAGCACCCGGATCCCCGCCCGGGCGAACGCGATCGCGTCCCCGCCGATCCCGCAGCACAGGTCGGCCACGCAGGTCACGCCGAGGTCCTTCAGGCGCTGTGCGCGGTACGTCGCCACGCTGGTCCGGGTCGACTGCTCGACGCCGTTCGGGGTGAAGAACATCCGCCCCGCGTCCGCCGGCCCGAACTTGGCCGCCGCGCGCTGCCGCAGCCGGGCCTGGCCGAGCGCCGCCGACACCAGCCCGGCGGGGTGGTCGCGGCGCAGCCGGGTGGCGACGGCGAGTTCGTCGGCCGGGGCGGTGTCGCGGACCTCGTCGAGGAGGGCCCGGCCTTCGGGGGTGAGGAGGAGAGCGAGGTCGTTCACCGGGTCATTGTGGGCCAGTCGGTGGATCGTGCGCCCCCGGCGGCGGTGTCGGCCGGGGCTCCGGGTACCGGCCTGGAAGGATCCGGCACCATGCGAGCGGTCGTACAAAACGATAAAAAACGGGCCCGCTGTGGGCGCGCGGTCCTGGCCTGCGCCGCCGCCGCGCTGACCTGCGCCCCCCTTCTCTCCGGTTGCGTGGCCCCCGAGGAGACCCGTCCCGCACCCGCTCACGGCGGCGCGGAGATCCTGAGTCCCCACTCCCGCCAGGCCGCCGAACACGCCCGACTGGTCGCCGCCGCCAGGCGCTGGGGGCTCGACGGGGTCCCGCTGACCCCACCCGCGCCGCCCAGGACGAAGCCGGAGATCACCGCCCGGCCCGGCTTCGAGGTGAGCCACCAGGAGGACTGGGACCTGCCCCCGGTCTTCACCACGATCCCCACCAAGCAGAAGATCGTCTTCCTCACCATCGACGACGGCTCGGAGAAGGACCCCAGGTTCCTGCGGATGATGCAGGACCTGAAGGTCCCGTACACCGCCTTCCTCAGCAACTACCTGGTCAAGGACGACTACGGGTACTTCCGGAAGATGCAGTCCTACGGCCACACCCTCAACAACCACACCCTGCACCACCCCTACCTGCCGGGCCTGTCCTACGCGGACCAGAAGGCCGAGATCTGCGGCATGCAGGACATCATGGAGAAGCAGTTCGGCAGGCGCCCGACGGTCTTCCGCCCGCCGTACGGCAACTACAACCGGGACACCCTCCGCGCCGCCAAGTCCTGCGGCATCAAGTACGCGCCGATCTGGAACGAGGAGGTCTACGTCGACCACTGGGAGTACCGCGAGGACGACCAGAGGATGCGCCGCGGCGACATCGTCCTCACCCACTTCCGCGGCCGCTCCGACTGGAACGGCACGATGGTCGACGACATGCGCCGCTTCCTGAACAGGATCACCCGCGAGGGTTACGCCGTGGCCCGCCTGGAGGACTACCTGTGAGGCGGGGGGCGGGGCGCGGCGGAGCGGGCTCCGGACGGCGCCCGGGCCGGTATGTCGCCGCGCTCCTCGTCCCGGCCCTCCTCCTCGGCGGCTGCGCCCAGTCCGTCCGCCCCATCGAACGCCTCGGCAAGAAGGCCGCCGAGGGGGTGCGCCCGCACGGCGCCGCCCACGACCAGGCCTACCGCCGCTGGGGACTGACCGAGCCCCTCGCCCGCCCCCCGCAGCCCGCCGCCCGCGCGCTCGTCCTCACCCCGCCGGACGCGGTCCACCGCCCCCTGCCCCTCCCCGTGGACCACGTCGCCACCCGCGACCGGGTGGTCTTCCTCACCTACGACGACGGCGCCGACAAGGACCCCCGCTTCGTGGACATGGTCCGCGAACTCCGGCTGCCGGTCAGCATGTTCCTCACCGACAGCATCGCCGGCCCCGGATACGGCCACTTCGCCCGCCTGCACCGGCAGGGCGCCGGCATCGAGAACCACGCCCTCGAGCACCACGCGCTGCCCGCACTGCCGTACGCCGGTCAGCGCGCCGAGATCTGCGGCCAGCAGGACAGGCTCAGGTCCCGCCTCGGCCTGCGTGCCCGCCTCTTCCGCCCGCCGTACGGCGCGTACGACACCACGACCCTGCGCGCGGCGGCCGACTGCGGCATCTCCGCGGTCGTCCTCTGGCGCGCCGCGATGACCCCGGACGGCCTCGTCTACACCCACGGCGAACACCACCTCCGCCCCGGCGACATCATCCTGGTCGGCCCGGACGGGGCGACGGGCCGGACCCTGCGGGAGCGCACGGCACGGGTGCTGCGCAGGGCGCAGCAGAGGGGGCTGACGGCGGGGCGGCTGGAGGACTACCTGTAGCGCGCTCTTCCGGTGCCGGTTTGCGGACATCGGCCTGTCCGGCGTCGGAGGACGAGGGCCGAAGGCCGGCAGCGGGGGTCTGGGGCGGCAGCCCCCGGGGGCGGCGGGGCCGACACCGGCCCGCAGAACAACCCGGCGCCGACCCGTCCGCAGCCGACGCGCGGCACGGCAATTGGCACTCCGCTTGACCGAGTGCTAATCCCGGTCATAGTCTCGGCTCTGGCACTCCCCACTGGAGAGTGCCAACAAAGCGACGGGCAGGTCCGGCACCCGCGACGACGGATCCACCTGGTCGCCACCTCAGACAGTTAACCCCGTGAGATCTCCGAAGGGGGAGGTCGGATCGTGACGACCACCAGCTCCAAGGTTGCCATCAAGCCGCTCGAGGACCGCATTGTGGTCCAGCCGCTGGATGCGGAGCAGACCACCGCCTCTGGCCTGGTCATCCCGGACACCGCGAAGGAGAAGCCCCAGGAGGGCGCCGTCCTCGCCGTGGGCCCGGGCCGCTTCGAGAACGGCGAGCGCCTTCCGCTCGACGTCAAGGTCGGCGACGTCGTCCTCTACAGCAAGTACGGCGGCACCGAGGTGAAGTACAACGGCGAGGAGTACCTCGTCCTCTCGGCCCGCGACGTGCTCGCGATCATCGAGAAGTAATCACCTCGAGCAAACCTTTGCTCTTGAGCTGCGCCCCTGGCCCCCGCGACCGATAACGAAGCCGGGCGCCCGGGGCGCAGTTGTCTTCACACCCTAGATTTCGAGAGGGCTCCCGCTGTCATGGCGAAGATCCTGAAGTTCGACGAGGACGCCCGTCGCGCCCTCGAGCGCGGCGTCAACAAGCTGGCCGACACGGTGAAGGTGACGATCGGCCCCCGGGGCCGCAACGTCGTCATCGACAAGAAGTTCGGCGCCCCCACCATCACCAACGACGGTGTCACCATCGCCCGTGAGGTCGAGATCGAGGACCCGTACGAGAACCTCGGCGCGCAGCTGGTGAAGGAGGTGGCGACCAAGACCAACGACATCGCGGGTGACGGCACCACCACCGCCACCGTGCTGGCCCAGGCGCTGGTGCGCGAGGGCCTGAAGAACGTCGCCGCCGGCGCCTCCCCGGCCGCCCTGAAGAAGGGCATCGACGCCGCCGTCAAGGCCGTCTCCGACGAGCTGCTCGCGTCGGCCCGCCCGATCGACGAGAAGTCCGACATCGCCGCCGTCGCCGCGCTGTCCGCCCAGGACCAGCAGGTCGGCGAGCTCATCGCCGAGGCGATGGACAAGGTCGGCAAGGACGGTGTCATCACCGTCGAGGAGTCCAACACCTTCGGTCTGGAGCTGGACTTCACCGAGGGCATGGCCTTCGACAAGGGCTACCTGTCGCCGTACTTCGTGACGGACCAGGAGCGCATGGAGGCCGTCCTCGACGACCCGTACATCCTCATCAACCAGGGCAAGATCAGCTCCATCCAGGACCTGCTGCCGCTGCTGGAGAAGGTCATCCAGGCCGGCGCCTCCAAGCCGCTGCTGATCATCGCCGAGGACGTCGAGGGCGAGGCCCTGTCGACCCTGGTCGTCAACAAGATCCGCGGCACCTTCAACGCCGTCGCGGTGAAGGCCCCCGGCTTCGGCGACCGCCGCAAGGCGATGCTGCAGGACATGGCCATCCTCACCGGTGCCACCGTCATCTCCGAGGAGGTCGGCCTCAAGCTCGACCAGGCCGGCCTGGACGTGCTGGGCTCCGCCCGCCGCGTGACGGTCACCAAGGACGACACCACGATCGTCGACGGCGCCGGCAAGTCCGAGGACGTGCACGGCCGCGTCGCGCAGATCAAGGCCGAGATCGAGAACACCGACTCCGACTGGGACCGCGAGAAGCTCCAGGAGCGCCTCGCGAAGCTGGCCGGCGGCGTGTGCGTGATCAAGGTCGGCGCCGCCACCGAGGTGGAGCTCAAGGAGAAGAAGCACCGCCTGGAGGACGCCATCTCCGCGACCCGCGCCGCGGTCGAGGAGGGCATCGTCTCCGGTGGTGGCTCCGCCCTGGTCCACGCCTCCAAGGTCCTCGAGGGCAACCTCGACAAGTCCGGCGACGAGGCCACCGGTGTCGCGGTCGTCCGCAACGCGGTCGTCGAGCCGCTGCGCTGGATCGGCGAGAACGCCGGCCAGGAGGGCTACGTCATCGTCTCCAAGGTCAAGGACCTGGAGAAGGGGCAGGGCTACAACGCCGCCACCGGCGAGTACGGCGACCTGGTCAAGGCCGGCGTCATCGACCCGGTGAAGGTCACCCGCTCCGCCCTGGAGAACGCCGCCTCCATCGCCTCCCTGCTGCTCACGACCGAGACCCTGGTCGTCGAGAAGAAGGAAGAGGAAGAGCCGGCCGCCGCGGGCCACGGCCACGGCCACGCGCACTGACGTACGTCGGTACCGAAGGCCCGGCACCACCACGGTGCCGGGCCTTCGCCCTGTCTACTGCTCCAACTCGTCCAGCGCCCCCAGCTGTTGCATCAGCCCCAACTGGTCGTCCTGCCACCACAGCTCGGCGATCTTGCCGTCGTCCGTGAACCGGAACAGCGTCATCCCGGTCATGCTCACCCGCCTCCCGGTCGGCTCGATACCGAGGAAGTCGCCGTGGTGCGTGGCGTTCCACGTCCACCGTGCGCAGGCCCGGTCGCCGTGGGTGAGGACGTCCTCGACCGTGATCGTGAAGTCGAAACCCCGGCGCCACATCCGGTAGTCGCTGCGGGCGTTGTCCAGCCCGATGGTGTCCTGGGGGTTCACCGGATCGTGGCTGTGGATGTCCTCGTCCAGCAGGTCGTTGAGCGGCGGCAGTTCGCCGGGGGTTTCCAGCGCCTCGAAGAACCGCCGTACGGTGTTCTCGGCCATCCGCTCGTCCCGCACGACGTCCAGATCGGTGAACGTCGGCGTCTCGTCGCACAGGGCGACCATCCGCTGGAAGATCTTGTCGGTCTCCGGGAGGTTCGAGTTCCGCATCGCCTCCTCGTACGACGCGAACTCCACCACTTCGACGAGGTGCGACGCGTCCGAGCGGTCCTTGCCGACCAGCGTGTGCGTCGCGGTCCGCTTTCCCCTGGTCTGCTCGACCCAGTCGTCCATGAGCCGGTTCATCTCGTCCAGCCGGCTCGTCCTGCACTCGATGAGCTGTACGAAGGTCATGACGCCGCCTCCCGGCCCCCCTGACCCGGTAGTGTCACGCTCATTTTCGCACCGGGACGGCAGCGCCACCCGTCCGCTACTGCGGCCCGTACTTGCGCCCGGTCCGTGAGGAGATGCCGCCCAGCAGCCCGCGCGGGGTGACCTTCGCTAGGCCCGTCAGGGCCTTGTAGCGGGGGTCGGGGATCGACAGGGACTTGCCGCGGGCCAGGTCGGCCAGGGCCGTCGCGACCAGTTTGTCGGCGTCCAGCCACATCCAGCCCGGGATGTTGTCCGTGCCCATCCCGGCCCGCTCGTGGAACTCGGTGCGCACGAAGCCCGGGCACAGGGCCATCAGGCGGACGCCGGTGCCGGCCAGGTCCCTGGCCGCGCCCTGGGTGAACTGAACGACCCACGCCTTGGAGGCGCCGTATGTGCCGCGCGGCACGAAGGCGGCCACGGAGGCCACGTTGACGACTCCGCCCCGCCCGCGCTCGCGCATCGCCTCGGAGGCCGCCGAGGTCAGCCGGAGCACCGCCTCGCAGTGCACCTTGAGCATCTTCAGCTCGTCGGCCATGGGGACGTCGAGATAGCGGCCCTTGTTGCCGAAGCCGGCGTTGTTGATCAGCAGGTCGACCGGGTTCTTCCGGTCGCCGAGGCGGTCGGCCACCGCCTCGATGCCCTTGTCCTCGGACAGGTCGGCGGTCAGCACCTCCACCTCGATGCCGTGCCGGTCGTGCAGTTCGGTCGCCTGTTCGCGCAGCCGTCTGGTTTCCCGGGCCACCAGGACCAGGTCGTGCCCGTCAGCCGCCAGCCGCCGCGTGAACGCGGCGCCGATCCCCGCGGTCGATCCCGTAATCAGAGCCGTTGTCATGGCCCAAGCGTAGTGACCCGGCGATGGCCCGGGAGCGAGCGCGGCCACTGCCGCGCGGGTCCGGACGGCGGTCGTCCCCACCTCGCGCGGGACCTCACGGGACGGCCGGCGCCCCCCTTGGCCGACGGCCGCTCAGCCCGCCTGCTCGGCCAGGTACTTGCGCGCCTTCTCCAGCGACTCCGGGTGCAGTGCCCCGCCCGCCGCGAGCAGCCGCGGCAGCAGCTGCCGCTCGGTGGTGACCGCGCGGAACTGCAGCGCCGCCGTCACCCCGTGGTCCGGCCGGTGCACGACCTCGATCGGATCGCCCGCCCGTATCTCGCCCGGTTCGATCACCCGGAGGTAGGCACCCGTTGCGCCCTTCCGTGTGAATCTCCTGACCCAGCCGCCTTCGCCCAGATGGCCCTGGAACGTACGACACGGGATCCTGCCCGAGGTCACTTCCAGCACCACCTCGGAACCGATCCGCCAGCGCTCGCCGATCAGCGCCTCGGAGACCTCCAGGCCGCCGGTCGTCAGGTTCTCTCCGAAGCAACCATTGGCCAACGGTCGGCCGAGTTCGCGCTCCCAGTCGTCGAGGTCCTCGCGCGCGTAGGCGTACACCGCCTGGTCGTCCCCGCCGTGGTGGCGCAGCTCGCACACCGCGTCACCGGCCAGGCCGCTCGCGCCGACGCCCTTGGGCCCCGGCGCCGCCACCCGCACCGGCCCGTCGGCCGGCTTCTTGTCGATGCCCGTGACACCGTCCGCCTGGTCCGTGTACGGCACCGGCCGCGGGCGGCCCAGATTGACCGAGAGAAGCTCCATGCCCTCACGGTACGGGCCGCACCTCAAAGCGTCGAGCGAATATCACGCACCACCCCCAAGCTGCCCTTATGCTCTAAGGGTGATCGAGGCCCGTCATCTCCGTGTCCTGCGCGCCGTCGCCACCACCGGATCATTCTCGGCGGCGGGGCGCGAACTGGGCTGCACCCAGCCCGCCGTCAGCCAGCAGATGAAGGCCCTGGAGTCCTCGGTCGGCACCCCGCTGCTGGTCCGCAGCGGCCGCGAGATGCGGCTCACGCAGGCCGGGGAAGCCCTGGTCAGGCACGCCTCCGGCATCCTCGCCGGGCTCACCGCCGCCGAGGAGGAGGTCGCCGCCATCGCGGGCCTGCGCGCGGGCCGGGTCCGGCTGGTCTCGTTCCCCAGTGGCAGCTCCACCCTGGTCCCCACCGCCCTGGCCGCCCTGCGCGCCGCCCACCCCGGCACCCGCGTCTCCCTGGAGGAGGCCGAGCCCCCGAGGTCGGTGGAGCTGCTCCGCGAGGGCGACTGCGACCTCGCGCTGGCCTTCCGCTACGAAGGGGCGGCGGTCGCCGAGGACTGGGACGACCTCGTCGTACGGCGCCTGCTGACGGACCGGCTGGTGGCGCTGGTGCCCGAGCGGCACCGGCTCGCGCGCGCGGAGAGCGTCGCCATCGGTGAGCTGGCCCAGGAGCCCTGGATCGCGGGCTGCCCGCGCTGCCGGGGCCAGCTGGTCGAGGTGTGCGAGGGGGCCGGCTTCACCCCGCGCATCGACTTCGCCACGGACGACTACCCGGCGGTGGTCGGCCTGGTCGGCGCGGGTCTGGGGGTCGCCGTGCTGCCCCAGCTGGCGGTGGAGTCGGTACGGCCCAGGGGTGTGCGCACGGTACGGCTGGAACCGGCGGTACGGCGCGAGATCGTCGCCCTCACCCTTCCCGACCTGGCACAGGTGCCGGCCGTGGCGGCGACGCTGGAGCAACTGGCCCGCGTGGCCGGGCGCGCCTAGCGGTACGGCCGGGGGCCGGGCGCCCGCGGGAGGGGCGGCGGCAGAATCATGGGCACGCGCGCGGCGACGTGGCGTGCCCAGGTGGAGAGGGATGAGTGCACCCGGTGGTCTGTGGGTGCAGAAACGTTCCTTCAATGGTTGGGTGCGGTGTCCGCGCCGGTGGCCGAGGCCGTCACCAGGCGGTTGCGCGCGCGCCCCATCAACTCCTCACGCTCGTCCTCGGTCAGGCCGCCCCACACGCCGTACGGCTCGCGCACCGCCAGTGCGTGCGCCGCGCACTCCGCGCGCACAGGGCACCTCATGCAGACTTCCTTGGCCGAGTTCTCGCGAGCGCTCCGAGCCGCCCCGCGCTCGCCCTCAGGGTGAAAGAAGAGCGAGCTGTCCACGCCGCGGCAGGCAGCCAGCAGCTGCCAGTCCCACAGGTCCGCGTTCGGTCCGGGAAGGCGGGAGAAATCTGCCATTACGTGACCCCTTGTAGCCGTTCTGAGCGGATACGGTGCCATCGACCGTACATCTCCGGTCTAAGGAGATGAAAATATGACTCATTGCGAATCTAGCCTCGGACACCGTGAAACGGGAAGAAAAGCGGCCAAATGGGGCATAGTTGTGATGAAAAGTTGAGGGTCTGAGGTCCATGTCTGCACCGTGTCGAGCCCCTCACGTAGAGTGCCGAAGACGGCATGTAGCCCCGTAACTCTTTCGAGTGACCGTCGTTGAGAGTGCGGAGGCGGTTGAGAACACAAGCGCTCGGGCAGGCGTCCGAGGCGGTCGACCGCACAGGTGACGATTCCGTACCAGCCTGGAGGCTCAAGGTGACGCGCATCAGCTGCGGAGGGCGGTCATGACTTCCGTCCTCGTCTGCGACGACTCCCCGCTTGCCCGAGAGGCGCTCCGCCGCGCGGTCGCGACCGTGCCCGGTGTCGAGCGCGTGACGACGGCGGCCAACGGCGAGGAAGTCCTCCGCCGCTGGGGCGCCGACCGCTCCGACCTCATCCTGATGGACGTGCGCATGCCCGGCCTGGGCGGCGTGGAAACCGTGCGCCGCCTGCTGTCCGCGGACCCCGGCGCGCGCATCATCATGCTCACCGTCGCCGAGGACCTCGACGGCGTGGCCCTCGCGGTCGCCGCCGGCGCCCGGGGCTACCTGCACAAGGACGCCTCGCGCGCCGAACTGCGGGCCACCGTGACCCAGGCCCTCGCCGACCCGACGTGGCGCCTCGCCCCCCGCCGGCTGCGCTCGGCCGAGATGGGCGCCGCGCCCACGCTCACCGCGCGCGAGATCCAGGTGCTGGAGGGCATGAGCCACGGCCGGTCCAACGCCGAGATCGGCCGCGAGCTGTTCCTCTCCGAGGACACCGTCAAGACGCACGCGCGGCGCCTGTTCAAGAAGCTCGGCGCGTCGGACCGGGCCCACGCCGTGGCGCTCGGCTTCCGCTGGGGACTGGTCCGGTAGGCGGTGCCCCAGCCCTGCGGGGCAGCCGGGGCCGACCGGCACCGGGCGCCCCTCCGGGAGCCCGCGGCGGATCCGCCCGGCCCCGCAGCGCCGTGCCCCCGGTCGCGTACGGTGCTGCACGAGCGCGTGTTCCGGTGCCCATGCCGGGGCGCCGGCATCCTTCGGCTGCGGGGGTGTGCCGCGCGTCCAGGTGGTGTGGGGGACGGTCGGTCGCGTCCCTCCCCGCTCCCCGGTCTCGGCGTGGACCGCTTTCCGGCTTCCGGGCCATGGGGCGTACCGCCGTCCCCGGGCCGTCGCGAGGCCGGGCGCGGGTGCCCTTCGGCGGCACCCCCGGCCGCGACGCCGTACCGCCGGGTCCCGGTGTGTCGCCGGGGCGGTGGACGAGCGGGTCGTTCCCTGACGGGGGTCCGCGGTGCCGGCGGAAGCGGCTGTGACGTGTCTTCGAGGGGTGGACCCGGTCACACCGAAGGAGCCGTGCGGCGGACCGCCGTGCGGGTGGACCGTGGTGCGCGGGAACGGAGATCCACTTCGGCAACACCCGTGGTCGACGCGGCCCGGTGGGCCCCGACGCGCACGCGGGAGGGGAGTTCGCGCCCCCGGCGTACGACTCCGCCGGACGTCTCGGCGGGCGCGGTGCAAGGCGGCCCGCCGGACGCGCGCTGCTCGTTTCGGCGCGGATGCCGCATCCTTGAGATGTGGAGTCTCTCGGGGACAAGTCGGTCGAGGTGAAGGGGAGGGCGCAGGGGATGAGTGCCGGCGCACCTGCTCATAACGCTTCGGTGCACAACCACGAGCACAATGCGACGGACCGGACGGCCGCAAGGCACGATGGACCGATGCGCGACGACGAGGCGGGCACGGCCCACGGGGCGATCGGTGCGCTCGTCCACCGCGCCGTCGACGGGGACCAGCAGGCCACGCACGATCTGCTCGCGCACGTCCACCCGCTGGCGCTGCGCTACTGCCGCACCCGGCTGTCCCGGCTCCCCGGCGACGCGCGTCACTTCGTCGAGGACCTCGCCCAGGAGGTCTGCGTCGCGGTCCTGCTCGCGCTGCCCCGCTATCGCGACACCGGCCGCCCCTTCGAGGCGTTCGTCTTCGCCATCGCCTCCCACAAGGTCGCCGACCTGCAGCGCGCCGCCATGCGCCACCCGGGTTCCACGGCGGTGCCCTCCGACGAGATGCCGGAACGGCCCGACGACTCCCTCGGCCCCGAGGAGCGCGCCCTGCTCAGCAGCGACGCCGAGTGGGCCAAGAAACTGCTGGCCAACCTCCCCGAGAACCAGCGCGAGCTGCTCCTGCTGCGCATCGCCGTGGGCTTGACCGCGGAGGAGACCGGGCAGATGTTGGGAATGTCACCCGGCGCGGTCCGGGTCGCCCAGCACCGGGCACTGAGCCGCCTCAGGGCGCTCGCCGAGCAGTAACACCCTTGAGCGGAGCCTTCGAAGCTCCGTCTGGTGAACAGGCGCGTATCCGTTTCCGTACGAACATACGAACCCTGGCGTCACCCCGTACCGTGGAATTTGCTAGCGATGCTTCCCGTTAGCATGGACATCCGCACCGATCAAGGCCATTTGGGGAAGGTGTCATGACTGCCAACGTCGACGGAGTGCCCGGTAAATTCGCGACACTCGGGCTGACCTACGACGACGTGCTGTTGCTGCCGGGCGCATCCGAGGTGCTGCCCAACGCGGTCGACACCTCGTCCCGCATCTCCCGCAACGTCCGGGTCAACATCCCGCTGCTGTCGGCGGCGATGGACAAGGTGACCGAGTCCCGCATGGCGATCGCGATGGCCCGGCTGGGCGGCGTCGGCGTGCTGCACCGCAACCTCTCCGTCGAGGACCAGGTCAACCAGGTCGACCTGGTGAAGCGGTCCGAGTCCGGCATGGTCACCGACCCGATCACGGTGCACCCGGAGGCGACCCTCGCCGAGGCCGACTCGCTGTGCGCCAAGTTCCGCATCAGCGGCGTGCCCGTCACCGACCCGGCCGGCAAGCTGCTCGGCATCGTCACCAACCGTGACATGGCCTTCGAGTCCGACCGCAGCCGCCAGGTGCGCGAGGTCATGACCCCCATGCCGCTGGTCACGGGCAAGGTCGGCATCTCCGGGCCCGAGGCCATGGAGCTGCTGCGCAAGCACAAGATCGAGAAGCTTCCACTGGTCGACGACGAGGGCGTCCTCAAGGGCCTGATCACGGTCAAGGACTTCGTCAAGGCCGAGAAGTACCCCAACGCCGCCAAGGACGCCGAGGGCCGCCTGCTCGTCGGTGCCGCCGTCGGCGCCAGCCCCGAGGCGCTGGAGCGCGCCCAGGCCCTCGCCGAGGCCGGTGTGGACTTCCTGGTCGTGGACACCTCGCACGGCCACAACAGCAACGCCCTCAGCTGGATGTCGAAGATCAAGTCCAGCGTGAACGTCGACGTGATCGGCGGCAACGTCGCCACCCGCGACGGCGCCCAGGCGCTCATCGACGCCGGTGTCGACGGCATCAAGGTGGGTGTCGGCCCGGGTTCGATCTGCACCACCCGCGTGGTGGCCGGCATCGGCGTCCCGCAGGTCACCGCCATCTACGAGGCCTCCCTTGCCGCCCGCCCGGCGGGCATCCCGCTGATCGGCGACGGCGGTCTGCAGTACTCCGGCGACATCGGCAAGGCGCTCGCCGCGGGTGCGGACACGGTCATGCTGGGCAGCCTCCTCGCCGGCTGCGAGGAGTCGCCGGGCGAGCTGCTGTTCATCAACGGCAAGCAGTTCAAGTCGTACCGCGGCATGGGCTCGCTGGGCGCCATGCAGTCCCGCGGCCAGGGCAGGTCGTACTCGAAGGACCGCTACTTCCAGGCCGAGGTGGCGTCCGACGACAAGCTCGTGCCCGAGGGCGTCGAGGGCCAGGTGCCCTACCGCGGCCCGCTGTCCAACGTGCTGCACCAGCTCGTCGGCGGTCTGCGCCAGACCATGGGGTACGTGGGCGCGGCCAGCATCGACGAGATGGAGTCCAAGGGCCGCTTCGTGCGGATCACCTCCGCGGGCCTCAAGGAGAGCCACCCGCACGACATCCAGATGACGGTCGAGGCGCCGAACTACAGCCGTAAGTAGTCGCCGCGGTCTTTCCAGGGCGGTCCCGGGTGCACCGGGGCCGCCCTTGTCGTGCCCGTCGGCGATACTGGAAGACGCTGAACGCATCAGGGAAAGGCCAAGACGTGACTGAGATCGAGATCGGGCGCGGCAAGCGCGGCCGCCGGGCGTACGCCTTCGACGACATCGCCGTCGTCCCCAGCCGCCGTACGCGGGACCCGAAGGAGGTCTCGATCGCCTGGCAGATCGACGCCTACCGCTTCGAGCTGCCCTTCCTGGCCGCTCCCATGGACTCGGTCGTCTCCCCGGCCACCGCGATCCGCATCGGTGAGCTGGGCGGCCTCGGCGTGCTCAACCTCGAGGGCCTGTGGACGCGGTACGAGGACCCGCAGCCGCTGCTGGACGAGATCGCCGAGCTGCCGGCCGAGCAGGCGACCCGCCGTCTCCAGGAGATCTACGCGGCGCCGATCAAGGAGGAGCTGATCGGCGCCCGGATCAAGGAGGTGCGCGACTCCGGCGTGGTCACGGCGGCCGCGCTCTCCCCGCAGCGCACCGCCCAGTTCTCCAAGGCGGTCGTGGACGCGGGCGTGGACATCTTCGTCATCCGCGGTACGACGGTCTCCGCGGAGCACGTCTCGTCCGCGCACGAGCCGCTGAACCTGAAGCAGTTCATCTACGAACTGGACGTCCCGGTGATCGTCGGCGGCTGTGCCACCTACACCGCCGCGCTGCACCTGATGCGCACCGGCGCGGCCGGCGTCCTGGTCGGCTTCGGCGGCGGCGCTGCCCACACCACGCGCAACGTGCTGGGCATCCAGGTCCCGATGGCCACGGCCGTCGCCGACGTGGCCGCGGCCCGCCGTGACTACATGGACGAGTCCGGCGGCCGGTACGTGCACGTGATCGCGGACGGCGGGGTCGGCTGGTCCGGCGACCTGCCCAAGGCGATCGCCTGCGGCGCCGACGCGGTGATGATGGGCTCTCCGCTGGCCCGCGGCACGGACGCGCCCGGCAAGGGCCACCACTGGGGCATGGAGGCGGTCAACGAGGAGCTGCCCCGCGGCAAGAAGGTCGACCTCGGCACGGTCGGCACGGTCGAGGAGATCCTCACCGGCCCGTCCCACACGCCGGACGGCTCGATGAACTTCTTCGGCGCCCTGCGCCGCGCGATGGCCACGACCGGCTACAGCGAGCTGAAGGAGTTCCAGCGGGTCGAGGTGACCGTCGCGGACAGCCAGCACAAGCGCTGACGCCTACGACGCGAAGGGCCCGGCCACCGACGAGGTGGCCGGGCCCTTCGGCGTGCGGGCAGGCGTTACGCGGCGGCCTTCTTGGCGCCGGAGAACGCGGCGAACGCGGCGATGGCGAAGAAGAGGAAGGTCAGCGGGTCGGCGTCTTCCTTCCACACCTTCTGGACGACGTCGAGGTGCTGGAAGAACAGTTCGTTGAAGCTCACGTGCAGCTGGTCGGCGCCGATCATGGCCTCGCCCACCAGCTGGCCGACGTAGACCGAGCCGAGCGCGAGGATCGCGCTCACGACGGGCAGGGCCGGGTTGCGGCCGCCCGCCTTGCCGGCGGCGAGACCGACGACGAAGCCGACGCCGACGGCGGCGTAGCCGATCTCGTGCTTGGTGGCGCCGATGACGAAGCCGTAGAGCGCGGCGGCGGCCACGGCGGCGACGACGGCGGCGACGATGCCGAGGACGACGTTGTTCCGGCCCGGCGCGGGCGGCGCCGGCGGGGCGAAGGCGCCCGGCTGGCCGACGGGGGCGCCCGGCTGCGGCGGGTACGGCGCGTCGGCCGGGCCCTGCTGCGCGTACGGGTTGGCCCCGACGGGACCGGGCTGCGGCGGCTGCGGCGGCGGAGCTGACTGGCTCATGACAGGAATCCCCCCGATATGGAGCACGACTGAAGGACGGAAACGGAAAACCCCCGCACGCGTGTGCGGCGAGTCCGGGGGAGATTAACAGCCGGGGACGACAACACCCCCGGCCGTTTTCCGTTCGTGACCGGGCTCAGAGCCGGTCGGCCGCCCCCGTGGGGGTGGCCCCGCGCGTGTCCAGCAGCAGTTGTGCCTTCACCGACAGCCCCTGCAGGTCGTACGTGCGGTGCTGCTGGAGCAGGATCGTCAGGTCGGCCTCCGCGGCGGTCTCGTAGAGCGAGTCCGCGCGCGGGACCGGGCGGTCCAGCACGTTCCAGGAGGCCACGAGGGGGTCGTGGAAGCTCACCGAGGCGCCGAGCTCCATCAGCCGGATCGCGATCTCCTGTGCCGGCGTGCCCTGCAGGTCGCCGAGGTCGGCCTTGTAGGTGACGCCGAGCAGCAGCACCCGCGCGCCACGGGCGGACTTGCCGTGCTCGTTGAGCAGGGCGGCGGCGCGCTGGACGACGTACCGGGGCATCCGGCTGTTGACCTGCTGGGCCAGCTCCACCATCCGCAGGGTGCGGGTGGCGTGGCCGGTCAGGTCCTGCGCAGCGGCGTGACCGCCGACGCCCGGGCCGGGCCGGAACGCCTGGAAGCCGAAGGGCTTGGTCTCGGCGCACCGGATCACGTCCCACAGATCGACGCCCAGCTCATGGCACAGGACCGCCATCTCGTTGACGAGCGCGATGTTGACGTGCCGGAAGTTGGTCTCCAGCAGCTGCACCGTCTCCGCCTCGCGCAGCCCGCGCGCGCGTACCACCTTGTCGGTGAGCCGGCCGTAGAAGGCGGCGGCCGACTCGGTGCAGGCGGGGGTGAGGCCGCCGATGACCTTGGGCGTGTTGGCGGGGGTGTGGTCACGGTTGCCGGGGTCGACGCGGCTGGGCGAGTAGGCGAGGTGGAAGTCGCGGCCGGCGCGCAGCCCCGAGCCCTTCTCCAGCAGGGGCCGCAGGAATTCCTCGGTCGTGCCGGGGAGCACCGGCGACTCCAGGATGACGGTGGTGTGCGGGCGCAGTCGCTCGGCGAGGGTACGGGTGGCCGCCTCCACCTGGGCGAGGTCGAGTCCGCCGTCGGCGCCGCGCGGGGTCGGCGCGCAGATCACCGCCGTGCGGACCCGGCCGAGCTGGGCCGGGTCGGTGCCGGGCCGGAAGCCGGCCGCGTGCATCCGGCGAAGCTCGGCGGCGCTGAGTGAGCCCGCCTCCGGACCGGTGGCGTATCCGATGGTGGGGATGCCTGCGGCGACGGCGGCCTGGGCGAGCGGCAAGCCGTAGGGGCCGAGTCCGATGACGGCGAGGTCTGCGGGCATGGCGTGGGCCGTCCTTCCCAGTAGCCGAAACGGAACAGGTGCGCAACCGCTGTGGACAGCGTGAGCAAGCGCGATGTCAGGCTAGATACATATATGACTGTTATGCGTGATTGTGTTCGTGTGTCTTCCAACGGTTGTGCGCAAGTTGTCCACAGCTTGGGAGCCCGTGGTGGCTGAAGTCGGGCAAGCCGGTCAGAATTTGGGCATGAGGAGGGGATGAAACCGGGCTTCGCCCACCGGGTGTGGCCGACGCGAGCGAGTCAGCGACAGCGGGAGGCAACGGTGAGGACAGCGACTCTGGGGCCGGCGCAGCGCGCCGAGGCACTGGCGGCGATGGCGGAGCGGGAGCTGGACGTGCTGGTGATCGGCGGCGGGGTCGTCGGCGCGGGCACCGCGCTGGACGCCGTCACGCGCGGTCTGTCCACCGGCCTGGTCGAGGCCCGCGACTGGGCTTCGGGCACCTCCAGCCGGTCCAGCAAGCTGATCCACGGCGGTCTGCGCTATCTGGAGATGCTCGACTTCGCCCTGGTGCGGGAAGCGCTGAAGGAGCGCGGGCTGCTGCTGGAGCGGCTCGCCCCGCACCTGGTCAAGCCGGTGCCGTTCCTGTACCCGCTGCAGCACAAGGGCTGGGAGCGGCTGTACGCGGGCTCGGGCGTGGCCCTGTACGACGCGATGTCCATGGCGCGCGGCCACGGCCGGGGCCTGCCCCTGCACCGCCACCTGAGCCACCGTCATGCCCTGCGCGTCGCCCCCTGTCTGAAGAAGGACGCCCTGGTCGGCGCCCTGCAGTACTACGACGCCCAGATGGACGACGCCCGTTTCGTGGCCACGCTGGTGCGCACGGCGGTGTCCTACGGCGCGAAGGCGGCCAACCGTGCGCGTGTGACCGGCTTCCTGCGCGAGGGCGAGCGGGTGGTCGGCGCCCGGGTGCAGGACGTGGAGGGCGGCGGGGAGTACGAGATCCGCGCCAAGCAGATCGTCAACGCCACTGGCGTGTGGACCGACGACACACAGGCGATGGTGGGGGAGCGCGGCCAGTTCCACGTCCGCGCGTCCAAGGGGATCCACCTGGTGGTGCCCAAGGACCGCATCCACTCCACGACCGGCCTGATCCTGCGCACCGAGAAGTCCGTCCTCTTCGTCATCCCCTGGGGCCGGCACTGGATCATCGGGACCACCGACACCGACTGGAACCTCGACAAGGCCCATCCGGCCGCGTCCAGCGCCGACATCGACTACCTGCTGGAGCACGTCAACTCGGTGCTGGCGGTGCCGCTCGGCCGGGACGACGTACAGGGTGTGTACGCCGGTCTGCGCCCGCTGCTCGCCGGCGAGTCCGACGCCACCAGCAAGCTGTCCCGCGAGCACACGGTGGCCCATCCGGCGCCGGGGCTCGTGGTCGTGGCGGGCGGCAAGTACACCACCTACCGGGTGATGGCGAAGGACGCGGTCGACGAGGCGGTGCACGGCCTGGACATGCGGGTCGCCGAGTGCGTGACGGAGGAGACCCCGCTGCTGGGCGCGGAGGGATACCAGGCGCTGTGGAACGCGCGCGCCCGGATCGCCGCCCGCACCGGACTGCACGTGGCCCGCGTGGAGCACCTGCTCAACCGGTACGGCTCCATGGCCGAGGAGCTTCTGGACCTCGTCACCGCCGACCCCGCCCTGGGCGAACCGCTGCAGGCCGCCGACGACTACCTGCGCGCCGAGGTGGTCTACGCCGCCTCCCACGAGGGTGCCCGGCACCTGGACGACGTCCTCACCCGGCGCACCCGCATCTCCATCGAGACCTTCGACCGGGGCACCCGCAGCGCCCGCGCGGCGGCCGAGCTGATGGCGCCGGTCCTCGGCTGGGACAAGGACCAGATAGAGCGCGAGGTCGAGCACTACGAGAAACGGGTGGAGGCCGAGCGGGAGTCCCAGCTCCAGCCCGACGACCTGACCGCGGACGCGGCGAGGCTGGGGGCGCCGGACATCGTGCCGCTCAGCTGAGGGGGGGGCGGCACAGGGGGAGGTGCGGCCGGTGCCTTCCGCGGAGGTCGGGCCGTGCGCGACCGTCGGCAGCCGAACGGCCGTCACCCCCGTGCGAAAACCGTGCACTTCGCCCGTCTTCCGGCATGTCGGCTCCGCCGGAGGCCATGGGCACCCTGGGCGCTCGGCACTTGTCGGGTGAGAGACAATGGAGGCTCTGTCAGGGCGGGTTGTATGAGGGGACGCATGTCGGAGGCGGAGCGGGCGGGTACATCTCGTCAGGGGACTCGTCAGGACAAGAGCGAGCGTCGTCTCCTCGCCGGGCGGTACCGGCTGGGAGACGTGCTGGGCCGGGGCGGTATGGGCACGGTCTGGCGCGCCGAGGACGAGACCCTGGGCCGGACGGTCGCCGTCAAGGAGCTGCGGTTCCCGTCGAACATCGACGAGGAGGAGAAGCGGCGCCTGATCACGCGCACCCTGCGTGAGGCCAAGGCGATCGCCCGGATCCGCAACAAGAGCGCGGTGACGGTCTTCGACGTGGTCGACGAGGACGACCGGCCGTGGATCGTGATGGAGTTGGTGGAGGGCAAGTCCCTCGCCGAGGTCATCCGCGAGGACGGCCTGCTGGAGCCGAAGCGTGCCGCCGAGGTGGGTCTCGCCGTCCTCGACGTGCTGCGCTCCGCGCACCGCGAGGGCATCCTGCACCGGGACGTGAAGCCGTCCAACGTGCTCATCGCCGAGGACGGCCGGGTCGTGCTCACCGACTTCGGCATCGCGCAGGTCGAGGGCGACCCGTCCATCACCTCCACCGGCATGCTCGTCGGCGCCCCGTCCTACATCTCCCCCGAGCGCGCCCGCGGCCACAAGCCGGGACCGGCGGCCGACCTGTGGTCGCTCGGCGGCCTGCTGTACGCGGCGGTCGAGGGGGTGCCGCCGTACGACAAGGGGTCGGCGATCGCCACGCTCACCGCGGTGATGACCGAGCCCCTGGAGGAGCCCAAGAACGCGGGCCCGCTCAGGGACGTCATCCACGGCCTGCTCAACAAGGATCCGGCCAAGCGGCTCGACGACGGCGGCGCCCGGGCCATGCTCGACGCGGTGATCCACCCGCCCGAGCCGGAGCCGTTGGACGCCACGCGGGTGGTTCCGCTGCCGCCGCAGCCCGGGTCGTCCGGGGGCAGGCGGGGCGAGGAGGCCGGGGAGAAGCTGCGCGGCGCGCTGCGTTCGGTCCGCAAGGCGGCCGGGTCGGCCACCGCCGCGGCCTCGGCGCGGACGAAGGGCGGCGGCGACACGGCCGCTCCGAGCGCCGGCCGGGCGGCGGGCGCGAGCGGTGCCGCCCCTGGTGGGACACGCCCGGCCACCCAGGGCCCCGGTCGGCCCGCCTCCTCCGGTGCGGCGGGCTCCGCGGCCGCGCAGGGCCCGGGCGCCGGGACCACCGGCAGACAGGCCGGTGCCGCCTCCGGTGCCGCGGGCGGGCCGAACTCCAGCGCCAACAAGCCGAGTTCGGGCTGGCCGGTGATGCCGCCACCGGACCTGGACCTGCCGCCGCGGCCCGTGCCGAGGGCACCGCTGACCGATGTGGTGCCCAAGCGCACGCTGATGATCATCGCGGTGCTGGTCGTCCTCGCCGTGCTCGGCACCATCCTGGCCATCGTCCTGAACGGCGACGACAAGGACAGCAGGAGCAGCGGCGCCAAGGCCGCGGCGAGTGCCAGTGCGTCCACCAAGCAGGACAAGGGCGGCAAGGGCACGGGCAGCGGGGCGGCGGACGGCACGAGCTCGTCGTCGGCCGGTGCCGGTTCCGCGTCGGGCGCCGCGGTCGACGCCGACGCCACCGCCGGCTCCGGGGCAGCCGGCTCGTCCGGCAAGTCCGGGGCGAAGGGCGGCGGGAGCGCGCCGGTGGTGTCGACCCACAAGGGCGGGCAGGGGTACTCGATCGGGCTGCCCAAGGGCTGGTCGTACAAGTCCACCGACAGCGCGGGCGACCGCTACGCCGGTCCCGACGGGCAGAAGCTGCTCATCGGCTGGACCGGCAGCCCCAAGGACGACCCGGTGGCGGACTGGGAGAACCAGGAGCACGCCATGGTGCGTGCCCAGTACCAGCGGATCCACATCGAGAAGGTGAACTACCGCGGTTGGAACACGGCCGACTGGGAGTTCACCTATGTCGACGGCGCCAAGTACCACACCATCGACCGCGGGTTCGTGGTCAACGGCCATCTCGGTTACGGCCTGATGTACACCGCCGAGGCCGCGAAATGGGACAGCGAGCTGTGCAAGGACACGTGGAAGACGCTCACGGCCTCCTTCGAGCCCAAGTCGTAGGCTTCAGGCGCCGGTTTGGCGCGTGAGAATCCGTCATCCACTCCGTGCGGGTTGCCTCCGGCACGTATCGTGAATGGTTGCGGACCGTACGCAGCCGGAAGTGTGTGCGAAACGGGTCGCGAGGCGAACGGATGTGACCGACCGGGCGGCCGGGGGAGGCAACGTGGACGACTACGCGGGTCGGGTGCTCGCCGACCGCTACCGCCTGCCGTTGCCGCCCTCCGACGAGTACGAACTCACCGAGTCCCGCGCCTTCGACACCTACAGCGGCCAGGAAGTCCTCGTCCGGCAGGTGCCGTTGCCGGAGGTCGTCGAGGCCGAGGTGCTCGACGCGGAGGGGCTGCCGGAGGGGTTCACCGCTCGGGAGCGGGGGGCCCGCCGGACGGCGGACGCGCGGACCGCCACCCGGCGGCCCGCGGACCCCGCGGTGCGGCGTGCCGTCGAGGCCGCGCAGGCGGCGGCTCGCATCCCCGATCATCCCCGCCTCGACCAGGTCTTCGACGTGTTCGCCGAGGGCGGGTCGCTGTGGGTGGTCAGCGAGTTGGTGGCCGCGCGTCCGCTGGCCGCGCTGCTCGCCGAGCAGCCGCTGTCGCCGTACCGGGCGGCGGAGGTGGCCGCCGACGTGGTCATGGCGCTCCGGGTGCTGCACGCGCACGGCTGGGTGCACCGCAACATCACCGCCCGCACGGTGCTGGTCTGCGACGACGGCCGTGTGATGCTGACCGGCCTCGCCGTCGGCGCCGCGGAGGAGGCGTTGTGCGGGTACGACCCGGTGCCGGTCCAGGAGGGCACGGAGGAGGGGGGCCCGGGAGCGGGAGCGACTCCGTTCACCGGGGGCCGGGGGGATCCCCCGGGTTCCGGTGGCCGCCCGGCTGACGGGTCCGGAGCGGGCGGAGTCCTGTCCGCCGAAGTCGATCCCGAGACCGCGCGCCGGGCCGCGATCCAGGCACGGGCGGCCGGAGGGCTGCCGGTGCCCGGGGCGAACGGGGCGTCCGGCGGGGGCGGGGTGCCCGGTCCGGCGGGGCAACGGCCCCTGGACACGGGCGCGGACATCCGCGCCGCCCGCGCCGGCGCCATCGCCGCGTACCGCGCGGGTGCCCGTGCCGCCGCCCGGGTGCAGGAGGCCCGGCAGACCGGGCGCGCCGCGCTGCCCGGGGCCCGGCCGCCCGCCGAGGCCGGCACCGGCGCCGACCGCGCCGACGGTACGGCGCGGTTGCCGTACCAGGGCGGGCCGGGCGGTACGACGCCGTCCGGCCGCATCGCCGACCCCTACGGAGTGCGGGGCGCCCCCTGGCACGGCGCCGAACCGCGCCCCGGCACCACCGCAGCGAGCGGCGGCCCCCAACGCCCCGGCCTCCCCGCGCCGACCCCCACCCCCACCGACGGCGACCCGGACCTGCTTCCGTACGGCACCGATCCGACCCACGGCGGCACGGACCTGCCCTGGGACGGTCGCGTCCCGGCCCCCGCCGACCCGGACCTGTCTCCGTACGGCCGCGCCCCGTCCGGCGCCGGCCCGGACCTGCCGTCCTACGGCACCGATCCCGTCCACGGCGGCACGGACCTGCCCTCGGACGGCCGCGTCCCGGCCCACGGCGGCACGGACCTGTCCCCGTACGGCCGCGCCCCGGCCGGCGCCGGCCCGGACCTGCCGTCCTACGGCACCGATCCGACCCACGGCGGCACGGACCTGCCCTCGGACGGTCGCGCTCCGGCCCCCGCCGACCCGGACCTGCCTCCCTACGGCACCGCCCCCGCCGTGTCCTACGGCACCGACCCCGTCCGCCAACGCCCCGCCCTGCCCTCCGCCCCAGGCCCAGCCGGTCGTGGTCCGGAGCTGCCGGCCCAGTCCACCGCTCCCGGCGACCGCGCCACGGACCCCGGCCTTCCCGCCGTCGGCGGCCCTCACCACGCTCCCGGCCCCACCCGTCGGCTCCTCCCCCCGCAAGACCCCGCCGGGCCCTGCTGGGACGACGGTCGTGTGGTGGGTGGTAGTCGGCGGGGGCCGGGGAACGCGCTGGCGGCCGAGCGGGCGCGGCAGGTGCGGATGACCGTCGTGGGGCCGGTGACCGAGCGCTGGGCGCCGGAGCAGGCCGGCCCCGTGCACGAGAACTGGCAGCTGGCGGCGCCGATCGGGCCCGCGACCGACCTGTGGGCCCTCGGGGCACTGCTGTTCCGGGCCGTGCAGGGACACGCGCCGTACCCGGAGGAGTCGACGGCCGAGCTGGTGCAGCTGGTGTGCGCGGAGCCGCCCGCCTTCGCCGAGGAGTGCGGTCCGCTCCGGCCGGTCGTGGAGTCGCTGCTGCGTCAGGACCCCACCGAGCGCCTGGACTTCGAGGAGCTGAGCGGCTGGCTGCGGTCGCTGGTGCGTTCCGCGCCCGAGCCCGACGCCGGCACCCATGTCGTACCGGTGCCGCCCGCCGACCCCAGCCGGCTGCCGGTCGTCCGGCGTCGCGGCGAGCTGGTGCGGCTGCGGCGGCGGCGCGCCGGGCTGTCCGAGGTCCACCCCCACGGTCGCCACAAGCGGGCCAGGGCCGCCCAGGAGCAGGCCCGTTCGCCGCGCAGACTCGGCCGGACCCTGCTTCTGCTGATCCTGCTCCTGCTGGCCGGCGCGATCGCGTACGCGATGCTGTTCATGCCGAAGCAGGGCGGGAGCGGGGCCGCGGGCAGCCCGGACCGCACGGGCAGCGCCGGTGAGGCGAGCCCGGCGCCCACGCACACCCGGCAGCAGCCGTCCCCCGGACAGGGCACCCCGCAGAGCAGCGCGCCCGCCACCGAGACCCAGACCGGCGGCGACCCGTCCGTCGCCGACGGCTTCACCCTGCGTAAGGACCCGGAAGGCTTCCAGGTCGCCGTGGCCAAGGGCTGGGACCGCACCCCGAAGAACGGCAGCGGCCAGGTCGTCTACACGCACGGGAACTTCGAGCTGATCGTCGTACCGGGCAGGGACAGCGCATCGGCGTACGGCAGTGACCCGATGGCCTACCAACGGGACAAGGAGAGCGAACTCCAGCCGTATCGCGACTCCAGCTGGGCCACGGCCACCGGACTGAGAACCATCGAGGTGGGCGGGCGGACGATGGCCGAGGGCCAGTTCACCTGGACCGACGGGCAGGGCCGCGACCTGTTCGTGCGCAACATGGCGATCCTGCTGAACGGTCACTACCACATCGTCCAGGTCCGCGGCCCGGAGGGGCAGCGGGACCAGGTGACGCGGCTGTACGAGCAGGCCACGGCGACGTACCGCTACACGGGTTGAGCGCCCCGTATACCGGCTGACCGGTACTGGCCGATTCCGGCGGCGACAACCGTCACAGTGCTGTCACCTTGGCACCCCGCTGGTTCCCTGTTGGTGGACCGGTCCTTAGTCTGACCCAGTCAAGAGCATTGCGGGGCAACGTGAATCAGATGCAGGGCCTGCTGATAGCGGGCCGCTACCGGCTCGCCGATTCCATCGGCAGCGGCGGCATGGGCCGGGTATGGCGCGCCCACGACGAGGTGCTGAACCGGACGGTCGCCGTCAAGGAGTTGACCGCCGCGCTCTACGTCTCCGACAGCGACCGGGCCGTGCTGCTCGCCCGCACCCGGGCCGAGGCCCGCGCCGCGGCGCGCATCAACCACTCCGCCGTCGTCACCGTGCACGACGTCCTCGAACACGACGGCCGTCCGTGGATCGTGATGGAGCTCGTCGAGGGCAACTCGCTGGCCGACGCGGTCAAGGAGCGCGGGCGGGTCGAGCCGCGGGAGGCCGCGCGCATCGGCCTGTGGGTGCTGCGGGCGCTGCGCGCCGCGCACTCCGCCGGCGTGCTGCACCGGGACGTCAAGCCCGGCAACGTGCTCCTCGGCCGGGACGGCCGGGTGCTGCTCACCGACTTCGGCATCGCCCAGATCGAGGGCGACTCCACCATCACCCGCACCGGAGAGGTCGTCGGCTCGGTCGACTACCTCGCGCCCGAGCGGGTGCGCGGCCACGACCCCGGCCCCTCCTCGGACCTGTGGGCGCTCGGCGCCACGCTGTACACGGCGGTCGAGGGCCGTTCGCCGTTCCGCCGCACCTCACCGCTGAGCACCATGCAGGCGGTCGTGGAGGAGGACGCCGACGAGACACGCCACGCCGGTCCGCTCGGCGCGGTCATATCCGCCCTGCTGCAGAAGGACCCGGCGCAACGGCCCGGCGCGGACGAGACGGAGCAGATGCTCGCCGAAGCGGCGGAGGGCCGACGGCCGAACGCGGCGCAGGCGTACGTGCCCACGCAGCACGGCCACTTCCCCTCGGAGGCGCGGACGGGGCCCACCCGCACCGGCGCGGAGAGAGCCACCGGAACGCCGTATCCACCGGTGACCGGGCCGACGCGGGTCGGCGGTCCGTACGACGCGGGTTCCGGGCCACACACGCCCGTCCCGCAGGGGCAGCCGGTACGGCCGCCCAAGCGCCGCAGGCTGCGCACGCTCGCCCTGGTGGTCGTCCTCGCCGCGATCGTCGGCGCAGCTGTCGCGTTCGCGTTGCAGCAGTTCGACTCGGGCAGCCCCGGCGACTCCGCCGCTGTGTCGTCGCCTCCGAGTACCGGTGCCCGTGCCACGCCGGGCCACGGGGGAGGTCAGAAGGCGGTTCCCGGCGGCTGGCAGCGGCGCAAGGACCCGGTGGGCTTCAGCATCTCCCTGCCCAAGGGGTGGAAGCGGTCCGTCTCCATCGACCAGGACGGCCTCCGGCAGGTCGACTACTCGCCCGACAAGGGCAAGCACCTCGTGCGGGTCGCCGTCGACACCGCGCCGGACTTCCGCACCGCGTACGACCACATGAGCTACCTGGAGCAGCAGCGGGTCGCGCCGCGGCTGCTGGGCTACAAGAAGCTGAGCCTCAAGGAGGAGCTCTTCCGCGACCTGCCGGGCGTCCGCTGGGAGTACACGTGGAACGCGCTGGCCAAGGATGCGCCGCACTACTTCCCTGGGCCCTACCATGCGATCGACGTCGCGTACATGGACAATGACGGCACCGAGTACGCCATCTACGAGGCCTCGCCGGCCGGCGACTGGGCCACCACCAAAAAGCAGTTCGACTGGATCCTGCGGGGCTTCCAGGAAGGTTGATCCGAGTGGGACAGCGGGTCCCACTGTCACCGTGCTCGCTCTTGTGTCGCGTATCGGCCCATCGGGGAGCCGCGTGGGCCGATACGTCGACGATGGGCTCAGGCGGCGTCCGAGCAGGAACGGACTATCGTGTTCCCTTCCATGACCGCCACTTCCGCGCCGATGTAGTCGAGAGCGTCGCCCGAGGGGGACGCGTAAGTGGTGAACGAGAGGCTCGATCCGTTTCCGTCGTAATCGGAATGCCAGGGCCAGTCCGTCACCCATCCGGTGCCATCGTCTATGGAATAGAGCCGAATGGCCACATGGTGACCGTCGGCGGCGTTGTCCTTGACCCAACCGCTGATGTCCACATGGTGGGACGTCCAGTTGGTGAACGTGAGGCTCCCCGAGGCGCCGGTCACCGAGCACGCGGCTGCGCCGCTCGCCGCGCTGGCATTGGTCACTGTGGTCGTGGCGAATATCGCCACCGCCGCGACACCTGTGACGGAAAGGCGCTTAAACGTGTTTCCCATAAGGGGAATGTAAGGGTTTCATGATTCACACGACAGCATGATTCAAGCCGCCCGTTCTGCCCGGTATGGCGTGTATTGCCTTATGATTTGCCGTCCTTTGTGGCTCTTTCAAAACAGGTTGTGGCTGAAAATGATCGACCCTGACCGTCCACTGGGGTGAAGTCCGGATGGGCCTCGGCGGCATACTTGGCCGATCGCCGCCCCGGAAGGCGTCCGTCCGATGCGGCATGATGGGGCGCATGGGGACCGAGGGGGACGTCTTCCGTGTGATCGCGGACCGTTACCGCCTGGAGGCGAGGATCGGGCGCGGCGGCATGGGCGTCGTGTGGCGGGCCCTCGACCTGACACTGGAACGCCGGGTCGCGGTCAAGGAACTCCTCCCGGACGACTCCTTGACCGAGGACGACGCGCGGCGCCGCCGGGACCGTACGTTCCGCGAGGCGCGGGCGGTCGGCCGGCTGCGGCACCCGCACATCATCGTCGTCCACGACGTGGTGGAGCAGGACGAACGGCCGTACCTGGTCATGGAGTTGATCGACGGCGGCTCGCTCGCCGACCGGCTCGCCCGGCAGGGCCCCGTGGACGCCGCGGAGGCCGCGCGGATCGGTGTCGCCCTGCTCAGCGCGGTGCGCACCGCGCACGAGGCGGGGGTACTGCACCGGGACATCAAGCCGGCGAACGTGCTGATCGAGTCCGGCACCGGCCGGGTCGTGCTGACCGACTTCGGTATCGCGCAGGTCGCGGGCGCCACCACGCTCACCGAGACCGGCTCCTTCGTCGGCTCGCCCGAATACACCGCGCCGGAGCGGATGTCGGGGCTGCGCACCGGGCCGGAGTCCGACCTGTGGTCGCTGGGCGCGCTGCTGTGCACGGTGCTCAGCGGCGAGTCGCCGTTCCGCCGCGACTCGCTGGGCGGCATCCTGCACGCCGTCGTCGCCGCCGAGATCCGGCCACCCGGCGAGGCCGGACCGCTGCTGCCGGTCGTACGGGGGCTGCTGGAACGCGATCCCGACCGGCGGCTCGGCGCGGCCGAGGCCGAACAGATGCTGCGGACGTTCCTGGAGACGGGCCGTACACCGGAGGCACCGGGGCCGTCGCCCGGAGCCACCACCGCCGCCGGGCTCATGCACCGCATCGGCGCCGCCCGGACCCCGAAGGCCGCCGCGTCGTACACACCGACCCAGCAGGACCTCCCGCACGGCGGATCACCCCCGGCCGCCGCCCCGGCACCGGCTGCCGAGCCCCGGACCCGGCCGTCGTCCACGCGCGGGGTACTGGTCGCGGCCCTGCTCATCGCCGCGCTGGCCGGGGCAGGCGTGTCGGCGGCGGTGCTGCTGCACCGGGACGGGCGCGGGGGCGGCGGCGGCCCCGGCGGTACGCCGAACTCCCCGGCCACCGCGACCGGCACGAGCCCGGGCTCACTCACGACACCCCCCGCCTCCGGCCCGGCGCCCACCGACCGGTCCACGGCCGGCTCGCACAGCGCGCCCTCCGGATACCGCACGGCCCGGGACCCGGCCGGCTTCTCCCTCGCCGTGCCACGGGACTTCACCCGCAGTCCGCAGGGCGAGCGCGTCTTCTACCTCTCCCCGGGCGAGACCTTCCGCCTCGGCATCAAGGTCGCTGGTCCCCAACCGGGCGGCCCCCGGGCCGTGATGGAACGGTCCGCTGCCAACGGCCCGTCCACCAACCCCGGTTACCACGACGGCCGGGTCACCCGCACCACGCACGACGGACACCCGGCCGCGCTGTGGGAGTTCACCTGGGACGGCTTCAGCGCGGCGGAGGGCCCGCGCCACACCTACGACCTGTGCTGGGAGCAGGCCGGGCGGATGTACGACGTGTGGGTGTCGGCGCCGGTCGGCAAGGTGCGGGAGGCGCGGGAGTACTTCGACGTGGCCGTGGACACCTTCTCGGTCACGGGTTCGTGACCGCTTGGCCTTCCCTGTGGCTGTGGGCGCGCACGGCGCGATATGGATGAAGCATGAGCAGTGACGGGGGAGTCGGTCACGGGACCGACGACACAACGAGTTTTGTTCTGCAACCGCCGCAACCGCAACCGCATCCGCACCCGCAAGCGGACGCGCAACCGCAGCCGAACGCGCACCCGCACGCGGACGCACAGCGGCAGCCGGACGCGCACCCGCAAGCGGACGCGCAGCCACAGCCGGACGCGCCCCCGCACCCCCTGCCGTCCCAGCAGCGGGAGGCGGGCGGCGGACGTCTCATCGCCGGCCGGTACCGGCTGCTCGGCAAGCTGGGCCACGGCGGGATGGGGACCGTGTGGCGGGCCAAGGACGAGACGGTGGACCGGGAGGTCGCCGTCAAGGAGCCCCGCGTACCGGACCACCTTCCCGAACGGGAACGCGCCAACGCCTTCGAGCGCATGCGCCGCGAGGCCCGCGCGGCGGCCCGGCTCGATCACCCGGCGGTGGTCGGTGTCCACGACGTCGCGGTCGTCGACGGCCGGCCCTGGATCGTGATGGAGCTGGTGCGCGGCCGCAGTCTCGGCGACGTCCTGAGCGAGGGCACGCTGGGCGCGCCCGAGGCGGCCCGGATCGGCCTCCAGGTGCTCGGCGCGCTCCAGGCGGCGCACGCGGCGGGCGTCCTGCACCGGGACGTCAAGCCCGACAACGTCCTGCTCGGCCGGTACGACCGGGTGGTCCTCACGGACTTCGGGATCGCCCGGATCGAGGGCGACACACGGCTCACGGACACCGGCGGTTTCGTCGGCTCGCCCGAGTACATCGCGCCCGAACGGGTGCTGGGGCAGCGGCCCGGCCCGGCGAGCGACCTGTGGTCCCTGGGCGTGCTGCTGTACACGGCCACCGAGGGCGTCTCCCCGTTCCGCCGCAGCAACACCCCGGCCACCCTCCAGTCCGTCCTCAACTCCACCCCGGCCGCGCCCGCGTCCGCCTCCGGCCCGCTGGCCGAGGTCATCGACGGCCTGCTGCGCAAGGACCCCGCTCACCGGCCGTCGGCGGACCGGGTCCGGGAGCTGCTGGAGGCGGCGGCCGAGCCCCCGGTGCCGCCGGTGCCCACCCAGCCCGGCCCGGTCACCGCCCCCGCCGCCCGCGTCCGGCGCTTCGGCCGTGCCGCGTGGCTCGGCGCGGGCGCGGCCCTGCTCGCGGTGGCGGTGACGGCGTACCTGGTGCTCGCCGACCCCTTCGCGGGCCCGCTGCCCGACGGCTGGACGAAGCACCCGACCCCGAAGCTCGGCGTCACCGTGGCCGCCCCGGCGGGCTACAAGGAGGTCGAACCGGGCAAGGACGACTCCGACCAGAACTGGGTGACGTACGAGGACTACAGCGGCGGCATCTGGATCACGCTGACGCTGGCCCGGAAGTCGCAGGACTCGCTGGGCGACATCAAGAACACCGCGCGGTCCCAGATGTACGCCGACGACGAGAAGTTCCGCGGCGGCGGCGACTACAGCCTCGACATGCCCAGCGGTGCGAGGACACACCCTGACGACACCGCGACCTACCGCGGCAGGGAGGCCGCGAAGAACACCGTCGTCTTCAAGAGCAACGACGGCGGGAACCCCAGCCCGCGCGAGCTCCAGATCTTCTACTACCGGACGAGCGGCGGGGACCTGTACAAGCTCACCGTCGGCTACCCGAACAAGGGCGACTTCACGGCCCGCGGCCGGGACGTGGCCGAGGCGGCGATCGCCGGCCTGGACATCAGGAAGCTCTGACGCCCGAGCCGCCCCGCTCCCGGTACCGGCCCGGTGTGATCCCGAACTCCCGGCTGAAGGCGTGCGAGAGGGCGTACGGGCTGCCGTACCCGGTCTCCCGTGCCACCGTCGCGAGCGGAGCGTCCGAGTCGCGCAGCCGGATGGCCGCCAGGGTCAGCCGCCACCAGGTCAGATAGGCCATCGGCGGGCGGCCGACCAGGGTGGTGAAGCGGCGCGCGAGGGTGGCGCGGGAGACGCCCGCCTCAGCGGCCAGCCGGTCGGCGGTCCACGGGGCCGCCGGGTCGGAGTGCAGGGCGCGCAGCGCGGCCGTGGTCACCGGGTCGGTCAGCACCGCCGGCCACGCGCCGGTCCGGGCGCGCGCCATCCAGGCGCGGATCATGTAGACCAGCAGCAGGTCCAGCAGACTCGGCAGGGCCAGGCAGCCGCCCGGACGGCGTTCGTCCAGCTCCCGGGCCAACAGGTCGAGGGCGGCGGCCAGTTCGGGCTGGCCGCCGACCCGGTGGGGCAGATGCACCACCTGCGGCAGCTCCGCCATCAACGGATGCGCCCGGCTGCGGTCGAGACGGTACTTGCCGCACAGAAGTTCGACATCGGGACCGGTCCTTGGCCCTCCTGCGCCGGTGTCCCGCACCCGCTCGAAGGGGACGGCTCGCCGTGCCTCGGCCGCCGTCGCCGTACGGTCCGCCAGCACGTGGCCCGCGCCGTGCGGCAGCAGCACCACGTCCCCCGGGCCCAGGTCGACCGGGTCGCCGCCGCCGTCCGGCAGGAGCCGGCACGCGCCGCGCAGCACGACGTGGAAGCCCGCCCCCTCGTACGGGGAGAGCCGCACGCACCAGGTGCCGCTCACCCGCAGCCGGTTCGACGAGGGCTCGCCCGCCCGGACAGCGGCTATCGCATCGCTCACCACATCCATGAGACACCAGCGTATTCGAACGAGCGGAACGAGCATTGGGGCGCTCACCTCATGGACCTAGGGTCGTCGGTATGGCTGATGACCAGGTACAGCGTTTCGTGATCGGCGATGTCGAGGTGCTCCGCGTCGTCGAGTGGCAGGGGCCGCACGTGCCCGTCGGCACCCTCGTGCCCGACTGCCCTCCCGGGGTGTGGAGCGAGCACGAGGAGCTGGTCCCCGACCACCGGGAGGCCGGCGGTGACCGGGCCGTGCTGGCGGTCCAGACCTGGGTGGTGCGCAGCGGCGGCCGCACGGTGCTGGTCGACACCGGTGTCGGCAACGGTCGGGAGCGGCCCGGCAATCCGCTCTTCCGCATGCGGCAGGGCAGGTTCCCGGAGCTCCTGGCGGAGGCCGGGGTCCGTCCGCAGGACGTCGACGTCGTCGTCAACACCCATGTGCACGGCGACCACGTCGGCTGGAACACCCACGCCGTGGACGACGCGTGGGTGCCCACGTTCCCGCACGCGCAATACCTCCTGCCGGCCGCCGACGACGCCCACTTCGGGCCGCGGGGCGGATACGCGGGCGGGGTCCGCGAGGTCGACCGGCTGGTCTACGAGGACAGCGTGGCGCCGGTGCACCGGGCCGGGCAGGCCGTGCTGTGGGAGGACGGCCACCGGATCGACGAGCACCTCGTGCTGGAGCCGGCCCCCGGTCACACCCCGGGCTCCTCCGTCCTGCGGGTCGAGTCCCGCGGTGAGCGGGCCGTGTTCGTCGGCGACCTCGTGCACAGCCCGGTGCAGATCCTGCGCCCCGAGTGCAGCAGCTGCTTCTGCCTGGATCCGCGTCAGGCGGCCGCGAGCCGGCGCCGGGTGCTGGAACGCGCGGCGGAGCAGCGGGAGTTGGTCGTCCCGGCGCACTTCTCCGGGGCGGGCGCGGTGGAGGTGCGCAAGGCGCGCGACGGCTTCACCCTGCACCGCTGGGCCGGCTGACCGCCCGCCTCGGCGACGGCCGGCTCGTCGAGTCCCGCGGTGAGCGGGCCGTGTTCGTCGGCGACCTCGTGCACAGCCCGGTGCAGATCCTGCGCCCCGAGTGCAGCAGCTGCTTCTGCCTGGATCCGCGTCAGGCGGCCGCGAGCCGGCGCCGGGTGCTGGAACGCGCGGCGGAGCAGCGGGAGTTGGTCGTCCCGGCGCACTTCTCCGGGGCGGGCGCGGTGGAGGTGCGCAAGGCGCGCGACGGCTTCACCCTGCACCGCTGGGCCGGCTGACCGCCCGCCTCGGCGACGGCCGGCCGCTCGGGTGTGCCCCGCTTCGACAAGCGCATGCCGCGCACGGTACTCATGTGACATGAGTGGAGACGGCGAACACCCGCCCGGCACACGTCTGATCGGTGGCCGCTACCGGCTGGCCGGGCGCCTCGGCTCCGGGCCCGCCGGCACCGTCTGGCGGGCCCGGGACGAGCAGGAGCGGGGCCGCCGGGTCGCCGTCAAGGAGCCGCTGCTGCCCGGCGATCCGGCCGACGACGAGGACAGCCGCCGGATCGCCCACCGGCTCTACCGGGAGGCCCGCGCCGCGGCCCGGGTGCGCCACCCTTCCGCGATCACGGTGTACGACGTCGTCACCGAGGACCAAGTCCCCTGGATCGTCATGGAGTTGGTGGAGGGCGTGTCGTTGCGGGAGGCGCTGCGGCGCGGCCCCGTCCCGCCCGAGGAGGTCGCGCGGATCGGGCTCGCCGTCCTCGGTGCCCTGCGCGCCGCCCACGCCGTCGGCATCGTGCACCGGGACGTCAAGCCGGCCAACGTCCTGCTGGAGTCCGGCACCGGACGGGTCGTCGTCACCGATTTCGGGACCGGCGACGGGCACCCCGCGGACACGCCCGCCGGTTTCCTCGCCCCGGAGCGTGCCGCGGGCCCCGGCGCCGGGCCGGCGTCCGACCTGTGGTCCCTGGGCGCGCTGCTCCGCGCGGCCCTCGGGGACGCGGATCCCGGCCCGCTGGGCCCCCTGCTGGACCGGCTGCACGCGGAGGCGCCTGAGGCCCGTCCGGGCGCGGAGGCGGTCGCGGCGGAGCTGCGGGAGTACCTCGGGCTCGCGCCCGAACCGGACGCCGTACCGGTGGCCGGCCGTCCGGTGACCGCCGGCGCGGAGCCGGAGCCCGCACCCGAGTCCGTGCCGCCCCCGTCCGCCGACCCGCGCCGCCGCACCCCGCGCACCGCGCTCGGACTGCTTCTGGCGAAAAAAGCCGGGCTCGGATGATCGTTCCGCTCATCACCGCGCCAACGCCCTGATCAGCACATTCACTGCCAGTGATCACTGGCAGTGTGTGAGCACTCGGTGAATCCCCGTTACCGACGGGTACACAAAGCCCCCGCTCCGGCATACCCTGCGCGTCATGACGGACACGCAGGCCCCGGACAGCACCGGCACCAACCCCCTCGCGCCCGCCCCCGAGGGCGCCCGCACCGCCGCCGACGTGGTCACCCCGGAACTGGTGGCCCAGCTCACCAAGGGCGTCGTCGGCTCCGGCCGTACCGCCAACCACAGCCCGTTCACCGGCGAGAAGCTGGCCGACCTGCCCGAGTCCACCCCCGAGGACGTCCGCAGCGCCTTCGAGGCCGCCCGCACCGCACAGGCCGTGTGGGAGAGGACCCCGGTACGACAGCGGGCCGCCGTCCTGCTGCGCTTCCACGACCTCGTGCTGCAGCGGCAGGCCGAGGTGCTCGACCTCATCCAGCTGGAGACCGGCAAGGCCCGCCTGCACGCGCACGAGGAGGTCCAGGCCGTCGCGGTCGCGGCCCGCCACTACGGCCGCAAGGCCCCCGCCTATCTGCGGGCCAAGCGGCACACCGGCGCCGTCCCCACGCTCACGAAGGTCACCGAACTGCGCCACCCGCGCGGCGTCGTGGGCCAGATCGCCCCCTGGAACTACCCCCTGGAGCTGTCCGTCGGCGACGCGCTGCCCGCCTTCGTCGCAGGCAACGCGGTCGTGATGAAGCCGGACACCGAGACCTGCCTCACCGCCCTGTGGGCGCGCGACCTGCTGATCGAGGCCGGCCTGCCCGAAGGCGTCTTCCAAGTCGTCCTCGGCGAGGGCCCGGTCGTCGGCCCCGAGCTCGTCCGGCACGCCGACTACGTCTCCTTCACCGGCTCCACCCGCACCGGCCGCGAGGTCGCCCAGGGCGCCGCCTCCCGCCTGGTCGGCGTCTCCCTCGAACTCGGCGGCAAGAACGCCATGCTGGTCCTCGACGACGCCGACATCGAGAAGGCCGCCGCCGGTGCCGTACGCGCCTGCTTCTCCTCCGCCGGACAGCTCTGCATCTCCATCGAGCGGCTGTACGTGCACGAGTCGGTCGCCGACGCCTTCCTGGAGCGTTTCGCCGCCCGCACGAAGGCCATGCGACTCGGCAACTCCCTCGCCTACGGCGCCGACATGGGCTCGCTGGTCGGCGAGCGCCAGCTGAAGACCGTAGAACGGCATGTGGAGGAGGCCGTCGCCAAGGGAGCCAAGGTGATCGCGGGCGGCACGGCACGCCCCGACATCGGCCCCTACTTCTTCGAGCCGACCATCCTGGACGGCGTCGAGGACTCCATGGCCGTGTGCGAGGAGGAGACCTTCGGCCCGGTCGTCTCGATCTACCGCTTCAAGAACGACGACGAGGCGATCGAGCGCGCCAACGCCACTCCGTACGGGCTCAACGCCTCCGTCTGGACCACGAGCGCCCGGCGCGGCAGCGAGGTCGCCGCCCGCCTGCGCACCGGCACGGTCAACGTCAACGAGGGCTACGCCCCCGCCTACGGCAGCGTCCAGTCCCCGATGGGCGGCATGAAGGACTCCGGCCTCGGCCGCCGCCACGGCTCCGAGGGCATCCTCAAGTACACGGAGGCCCAGACCGTCGCCCAGCAGCGCCTGCTGCCGATGGCGCCCTCCCTGGGCATGACCGACGAGGGTTACGCCCGCTTCATGAGCACGAGTCTGCGCCTGATGAAGGCGTTCCGTTTCCGCTAGAAGCCCCGGACCAGCGCGTCCAGTACCACCCGTTCTCGACGAGGAGAGCACGTGTCGCAGGAGAAGTCTGTCCAGACCCGGGACGAGGACGGGTACGACTACGACGTCATAGTCGTCGGATCGGGATTCGGCGGCTCGGTGTCCGCCCTCCGCCTGACCGAGAAGGGATACCGGGTCGCCGTCCTGGAAGCCGGCCGCCGCTTCACCCGCGACACCCTCCCCAAGAACTCCTGGGACCTGAAGAACTACCTCTGGGCCCCGAAACTCGGCATGTTCGGCATCCAGCGGATCCACCTGCTGGGCAACGTCATGGTGCTGGCGGGCGCGGGTGTGGGCGGCGGCTCGCTCAACTACGCCAACACCCTCTACGTACCGCCGAAGGCGTTCTTCGACGACCCCCAGTGGCGCGGCATCACCGACTGGCAGGAGGAGTTGAAGCCGTACTACGACCAGGCCCGGCGCATGCTCGGCGTACGGCTCAACCCGACCATGACACCCTCCGACGTGCACCTGAAGGCGGCGGCCCAGCGGATGGGCGTGGGCGACACCTTCCACCTCGCCCCGGTCGGCGTGTTCTTCGGCGACGGCAAGGACGCCGACGGGACGGCGAAGGCGACGCCGGGGCAGCAGGTCGCGGACCCGTACTTCGGCGGAGCCGGCCCGTCCCGCAACGCCTGTACCGAGTGCGGCGAGTGCATGACCGGCTGCCGCCACGGCGCGAAGAACACCCTGAACGAGAACTACCTCCACCTCGCCGAGAAGGCGGGCGCCGTGGTCCACCCCATGACCACGGTCGTGTCCGTCACGGACGACTCACGCGGCGGGTACGCGGTGGCGACCCTGCCGACGGACCGGAAGAAGAAGGGCGAGGGCCGCCTGTTCACCGCCCGCAGGGTCGTCCTCGCGGCCGGCACCTACGGCACGCAGACCCTGCTGCACCGGATGCGGGCCGGCGGCCAGTTGCCGTACCTGTCGAAGCGGCTGGGCGACCTGACCCGCACCAACTCCGAGGCACTGGTGGGCGCGCAGACCGACAACCGCCGCTACCGGAAGGCGACCGGCGAGCCGAGGGCCGACTTCACGCGAGGCGTCGCGATCACGTCCTCCATCCACCCGGACGAGAACACCCACATCGAGCCGGTCCGCTACGGCAAGGGCTCCAACTCGATGGGCGGCCTGTCCATCCTCCAGGTGCCCTACGCCGAGGGTTCCTCCCGGGCCCTGGCCTGGCTGGCGAACGCGGCCAGGCACCCGCTCCTCGTGCTGCGCTCCCTGTCCAACCGGCGCTGGTCCGAGCGGACCATCATCGGCCTGGTCATGCAGTCGCTGGACAACTCCCTGACGACGTACCTGAAGCCGGACGGGGTCGGCAAGGGCCTGCTCACCGCCCGCCAGGGCCACGGCGCCCCCAACCCCAAGCAGATCAAGGCCGCGACGGAGGCCGCCTCCGCACTGGCCGCAGAGATCAACGGCTTCGCCGGCAGCAACGTGGGCGAGCTGATGGGCACCCCGCTGACCGCGCACTTCCTCGGCGGCTGCCCCATCGGCGACTCGGCGGAGACCGGCGTCATCGACCCGTACCACCGCCTCTACGGCCACCCCGGCATCTCGGTCGTGGACGGCGCCGCCGTCTCGGCGAACCTGGGCGTGAACCCCTCGCTGACGATCACCGCGCAGGCCGAGCGCGCGATGTCCTTCTGGCCGAACAAGGGTGAGCAGGACCCGCGTCCGGCGCCGGGCGCGGCGTACGAGCGGCTGAAGCCGGTGGAGCCGCAGGCCCCGGCGGTCCCGGCGGAGGCGTTCGGCGCCCTGCGCCTGCCGTTCCTGGGGATGCCGGCGGTCCCGCCGAAGCAGTAGCGCGGGCATGCCGAAGGGGCCTGCACCCCCCTCCTGGTGCAGGCCCCTCGGTGTGCGACCGCGCTTACGCGGCTGCGTTCGAACCGGCGCCCTTGCGGCGGCGGACGGCGAACACCGCTCCGGCGCCGACGACGACGGCGGCACCGCCGACGAGACCGATGGTCGGCAGCATGGAGCTGGAACCGGTCTCGGCGAGCGAGCCGGTGACGTCCTGGGTGTTGGTCTTGCTCGGCTTCTGGGTGGGAACCGGGACCTTGCCGCCCTCCTGGGGCTTCGTCCCGCCCGTGTCGGTGCCGGCCTTGACGATCTTGATCAGGTAGCTGGCCTGGTCCGAGCCGATGCAGTTCTCGTCGTCGTCGAAGTACATCCCGCCGCCGATGGTCAGACCCTCACCGACCGGCGCGTTGGCCTTCACGTTCAGCCGGAGCTGGTAGTTGACCGTCTGGCCGGCCTTGATGTCGGCGAGGTCGAGGTAGCCGTTGGAGTGACCGGCGCCGTCCTCGACGTCGTACCAGGTTCCGTCGTACTTCACCTGGAGCTGGACCTGGCTGGTCTTGAAGGCGTACTGGGCGTTCGGGTCGCTCGGCCCGACACCCGCGTAGAAGATGACGTCCTTGAGGTTGGTCGACGTCGGGTTCTTCACGGCGAGCGTGAAGGGGTGCCAGCCGCTGCCCACGGCTATCTCGCCGGGCAGACCGCTGAGCGAGGCGTGGATCTTGGACTTGTACTGGGCGTCGTCCTCCTCGCAGATCCCGGTCGGCGTGCTCGGCTCGTCGCTGGGCTCGGCGCTCTCGCTGGGCCCGGTGGACGTGGACGCGGACGCGGACGGCGACGTGCTCGCGCTCGCCGAGTCGGAGGCGGACGGGCTGTCCGACGCCGGAGCGTCGGAGGTGCTCGCGTCGTCGGCCGGGGTGCTGCTCTGGTCGGTCGCGGGGGTGCTCGCGTCGTCGGCCGGGCTGCTGCTCTGGTCGGTCGCGGGCGTGCTCTCGTCGGCGGCCGGGCTGCTGACCGCCGCGCTCGGCGACTCGTCGGCGAACGCGGCGGGCGCGGAAGCCAGGGCGAGCGGGGCGAGCGCAGCCGTCGCGGCCGCGGTGATCATGGCGCGGCGAAGCTTCATCGAGGACCTCTCGTGGGGCTCGCGTGCTGCGTCGCGGCAGCACGTGTGCGGAGGCCTCCGTGTGTGGGGCACGGGCATGGCCGTTGGTTGCGTAGGTGAGACCCGTGGCCTGTGGGGAAAGTTGTGCGCCGCCCGGCGAGAAGTGGCGTGAGGTAGCTCACATTCCACTGGGATGTGACGAAGGGCCCCGCGGGACGGAGAGGCCGCGGGGCCCTTCTTGGTCAGCACCGACGTCAGGGCGGCGTCGGTGCCTGGGGCGGCGCCGGGGGGTTGCGCCGCTGGTTCTTGGTGCCGGCCTCGTGTCGTGCTTTCGCGAGCCGAGGCGGACGGTGTGCAGCGGTGCCGTCGTCTGCGCGGGGACTCGGGGCTCGTGCGCACCGGGCTGGATGGGCAAGGCATCCGCACCTGGTTCGACCGGCACTGGTGTCCATGTGGAGTTTTCCGCCGGTCGGCCCCGGGCGTCCCCGGAGCCGACCGTTCTCTTGGGTGACCGGGCTGCTGTCCCCTGCCGTCCGGTCACTTACCTGGAGCGAGGTCCCACGGCGTACGGCACGACCCGTACGCCTCATCACTCCAGCGAGCCACGCGTGGTTCTGTCGGGCCCGCCCCTGGCTGGCACGGACATCCCGCTCAACGAAGCGCCGCGCGACCCGGTCACGCGCCGTACGGGTGAGACGGCGTCCGAACTGGGGTGCGACGCTCAGATGCGGCCCCGGCACAGCTCGAGCAGGGTCATGGCGAGGCCGGTGCCCGGCTTGCCGAGGGCCTCGCGGTAGCGGCCGAGGATCTCCATCTCGCGGGAGAGGTTCACCCGCCGCCCACCGGAGGCGATGCGGGTCTGCTGGACGACGGCGGAGACGGCCATCCGCTCCTGGATGAGACCGATGATCCGGTCGTCGAGCACGTCGATGCGCTCACGGGCGCCGGCGATGGTCTCTTCCGGGGTGGTGGTGGTCATGTCGGGGCTCCTGGTGAAGGTGGCGGGGACGCCCCGGAACGGCAGGACCCGGAAAACGACAGGCGCCCCGGGCCTTGTCGGCCCGGGGCGCCTGGGAAGTCGCTTGGCGTTGCGCTCAAGCAGCACGACCATGGCAGCCGGCGGGCCGGTTGCCATAGGTAAAGAGGAAGGTCGAGTGCGCGAGCATGGCGCCAGTATGCCATGGCCGAGTCCAGGGGAAGCGTCCCCGTCCACCCCGTTAGACTCGTTAGCACAGACCCCGCCCGACCACCAGAAGGCACCCCGTGTCATCAGCGACTTCCACTGCCGCCACCCCCGACACCGTCCTGGTCGTCGACTTCGGCGCGCAGTACGCCCAGCTCATCGCCCGACGCGTCCGCGAGGCGCGGGTCTACAGCGAGATCGTGCCGAGCACCATGCCGGTCCAGGAGATGCTCGCCAAGAACCCCGCGGCGATCATCCTGTCCGGAGGCCCCTCCTCGGTGTACGAGGAAGGCGCCCCCCGCCTCGACCGCGAGATCTTCGAGGCCGGCGTCCCCGTCTTCGGCATGTGCTACGGCTTCCAGCTGATGGCGCAGGCCCTCGGTGGCACCGTCGACAACACCGGAGCCCGCGAGTACGGCCGTACCGACCTGCACGTCTCCAGGACGTCCTCCACCCTCTTCGAGGGCACCCCGGGCGAGCAGCACGTGTGGATGTCGCACGGCGACGCCTGCTCCGCCGCCCCCGAGGGCTTCACGGTCACCGCGTCCACGGACGTCGTACCGGTCGCCGCCTTCGAGAACGACGACAAGCAGCTCTACGGCGTCCAGTACCACCCCGAGGTCATGCACTCCACGCACGGCCAGCAGGTCCTGGAGCACTTCCTGTACCGCGGCGCGGGCCTCAAGCCGGACTGGACGACCGGCAACGTGATCGAGGAGCAGGTCGCCGCGATCCGTGAGCAGGTCGGCGACAAGCGCGCGATCTGCGGCCTGTCCGGCGGCGTGGACTCCGCCGTCGCCGCCGCCCTGGTCGCGCGCGCCATCGGCGACCAGCTGACCTGCGTGTACGTCGACCACGGCCTGATGCGCAAGGGCGAGACCGAGCAGGTCGAGAAGGACTTCGTGGCCGCGACCGGCGTCAAGCTGGTCGTCGTGGACGCCGAGGAGCGCTTCCTGACCGCGCTCAAGGGCGTCAGCGACCCCGAGGAGAAGCGCAAGATCATCGGTCGTGAGTTCATCCGCGTCTTCGAGCAGGCGCAGGCGGACATCATCGCGGACGAGGGCCCGGCCGTGGAGTTCCTGGTCCAGGGCACCCTCTACCCGGACGTGGTCGAGTCCGGCGGCGGCACCGGCACCGCCAACATCAAGTCGCACCACAACGTCGGCGGTCTGCCCGAGGACCTCGAGTTCCAGCTGATCGAGCCGCTGCGCAAGCTGTTCAAGGACGAGGTCCGCATGGTCGGCCAGGAGCTGGGCCTGCCGGAGGAGATCGTCCAGCGCCAGCCGTTCCCCGGCCCCGGCCTCGGCATCCGCATCGTCGGCGAGGTCACCAAGGAGCGGCTGGACCTCCTGCGCGACGCCGACGCGATCGCCCGCGAGGAGCTGACCGCGGCCGGCCTCGACCGCGACATCTGGCAGTGCCCGGTCGTCCTGCTCGCGGACGTCCGCTCCGTCGGTGTCCAGGGCGACGGCCGTACCTACGGCCACCCGATCGTGCTGCGCCCCGTGTCCTCCGAGGACGCCATGACCGCCGACTGGTCCCGGCTGCCGTACGACGTCCTCGCCCGCATCTCGACCCGCATCACCAACGAGGTCCGGGACGTCAACCGCGTCGTCCTGGACGTGACCTCGAAGCCGCCGGGCACCATCGAGTGGGAGTAGCCGGTGAAGGTCACGTCCGCCTGAGAGTGCGCACCGGCTCTCCGGGCTTCCAGACCTGGACGACGAGGTAGGTGTCGTCCTCGACGCAGGTCCGCACGACCTCCGTCAGCTCGGTGCGGAAGAGGTGGAACGGCTGCGGCGGTTCCACCTCTTTCACGTACCCGGCCTTGGTCTCCCCTTCCCCCACCTCGTACGCCCGCCCGCTGATCCGCACGTCCCCGCCGGCCATGTCCGTGCCGGCGCCGGGATTCGCCTGGAGCGAGAAGCGCGGGTCGCGGCGCAGGTCGAGGGCCTTGAGGGAACCGTCCATCATCCCGAGCCACAGCTCACCCCCGCGGAAGTCGGCCTCCAGGCCCGAGGTGCGCGGCGAGCCGTCCGTGCGGAGGGTGGCGAGGACATGGTGCCGGAAGGCGCGGAAGCGGTCCTCGGCGAGCCGCGCCAGGCCGGGTGCGGCGGAGGTGAAAGCCGCCCAGTTCACAGGTGTCATACGCGCCAGTCTCACCGGCAATCCGGACAACCTCTGTCGTGTATTCGTCGCGTACGTCATCTTTACAAAACAGCTCTGCCCTTTTGCGCTGACCGAGGGTAACTTCCGGCGCGTAGAGCAATCACAGCGCTGGAGGACCTATGCACGGGCCCACCCCGCCCCTGCCGCTGCCCACGGACCAGCTGCGGTTCGCCATGCCGCCGATGCACGACTCGGTGGAGGACGAACGCCGGCACCGCAAGGAGCGGCTGGCGGGCGCGCTGCGGATCTTCGGCCGCGCCGGACTCGAGGACGGGGTGTCGGGCCACATCACCGCACGCGACCCGGAGTACAGCGACTGCTTCTGGGTCAACCCGTTCGGGATGCCGTTCAAGCACGTCACCGTCAGCGATCTCGTCCTCGTCAACCAGGACGGGCAGGTCGTCGAGGGCCGCTACCACGTCAACCAGGCCGCGTTCACCGTGCACGCCCAGGTCCACGCCGCCCGCCCGGACGTCGTCGCCGTCGCCCACTGCCACTCCGTGCACGGCCGCGCCCTCTCCGCGCTCGGCGAGCTGATCGACCCCATCACCCAGGAGAGCTGCGCCTTCTACGAGGACGTCGCGCTCTACGACGCCTACACCGGCGTCACCGTCGACATCGAGGAAGGCCGGCGGATCGCCGGGGCCCTCGGCTCCCGCAAGGCGCTCGTGCTGCGCAACCACGGACTGCTCACCGTCGGCGACTCGGTGGACGCGGCGGCCTGGTGGTTCCTGTCCATGGAGCGCTCCTGCCAGGTCCAGCTGATGGCGAAGGCGGCCGGGCGCCCGGTGCTCATCGACCACAAGCTGGCCGTGGCCACCCGCGAACAGCTCGGCGGCGACCTGGTGGCCTGGATCAACTACCAGCCGTTGTGGCAGGACATCAGCCGCAGCGAACCGGACCTGCTGAGCTGACCCGGGGCGGGGAGCCGGCCGGACCTGCTCAGCCGAACCCCTTGAGCACCGCCGCCTTCGTCAGCGCGAACTCCTCGTCCGTGAGCACGCCGTCCCGGTGCAGCTCACCCAGTTCCCGCAGCCGGCGCAGCAGCACGTCATGGTGGTCGGCCTGCCCGGGTACGGCCGACCGCTGCCGGTCCGCGCTGCCCTGGGCGCCCGCGGTGCGGGTGGAGGGATGCGGCAGGCGGGCGGTGACGGCCGTCGCGACCAGCGCGGTCAGCAGATCGCGGCGGACACTGCCCCACAGGTCCAGGGTGTAGGGGTCCCGCTCGGGCGGCAGCTTGGAGAACACCGTCTCCGGGGTGACGAACCGCAGAAAGCCGTCCTCGTACCCGGAGTTGGGCAGCCACTCCACCTGCACCAGGTCGCCGAGGGCGATGATCCGCGGGCCGGTCGCGCGTTTGACCCGGTCGGCGGTGTCGGCCCAGTCGATGCGCACCTGCGTGCCGTCGAAGGAGACCGTGCCGTCGGAGGACCGCACCGACACCGGCACCGGCGGGCCCGGCAGCAGATAGCCGGTGGTGGGCTCCTTGGGGATCCGGTCGAGGAGCAGGGCGTGCCGGATCTCCTCGGCGACGTACTCCGCGACACCGCCGCGGTCCGCGTCCACCGACAGCCGGTAGGGGTCGGCCGGGTCCGGCAGCCGCCCGCCCGTCGCCTGCAGCAGCGGGTCGGCGCCCTCGCGCAGCCGCATCCGCAGCCGGCCGCGCTTGCGCTCGGGTTCGTAGACGACCTCCGAGACCGCCTCCAAAGGCACGGAGATCTCCCCGTACGTCTGCCGGAACAGCGGCACGCAGCGGTGCAGTCCGGGGGTGATCCGGATCGTGCTGCCGTCGAAGGCCCAGGTCCCGTCCCGCTGGATGATCTCGGCCATACGGAAATTCTCGCAGCCGGGTCAACACAGCGGCCCGTACTTCACCCGCCGTGACCCGGCCCGGCGGCCCGGTGCGGCTTGCAGTAGGGCACAATTCGCTGTCAGCACAGGGGAGTTGTTTTGCGCGGCGACGAGGTCCTCCTCCGGGGATCGCCGGCCGCGCCGGAAGGTCGTGCGGAAGGCGGGCGCCGGTCGTGGCGGTGCAGGAGGCGAGACAGGGCACGGGTGCCGAGGCGATCCACGAGGGTGGCTGCGCCTGCGGGGACTGCCCGCACGGCGTCCGGGAGGGGCACCGGCGGGCCGTCGCCGCGTTCCTGCGGCGGCGGGACGAGTTCGCGGCCGGGCAGGGTCTGCCGGCGGCCGTGGCGCACTCGGCCTCGGCGTCCCGCCAGTGGGTTTCCGAGCAACTGACCCAGCGGGCGGAGTCCGTCGCCGAGCGCGGCCGCGCCGAGGGCGAGGTCCGGCTCGCCCGGCTGTGGCTGCGCACGGTGTGCGCGGTGTGGGGCGTGGTCCTCGCGCTGCTGCTCGGCGAGGCGCTCACCGCGATCGGCGCGGGCTGGAGCGACGCCCGCACCGCGGCCCTGACCGCCGCGCTCGTCATCGCCCTCACCCTCAGCGCCGCCTCCTGGCTCCACCGGGCGCGTGGCGGGGTACTGGCCCCGGTGATCGGTGAGGACAACCGGATGTCCACCTCCCGTACCGTGGCCGCCTGTTGGGTCCTGTTCGTCGGCTACGCCGTCCTGCTGCTGGCCGCCCGGCTGGCCACCGCCTCCGACCCCGCCGAACGCGACGCGCTGATCTCGGGCCTCGACCTCGCGCGCGGCGCGGGCGTGGTGACCGTCCTCGCCGTGGTGTGCGGCATCGCCGTCCTGGTCCGCCGCGTGGTGGGCGTGCGCATCCTCGCGCAGCGGCTGCAGAAGGTTCCGGCGCACCGGCCGCGCGCCGCCGACCTGCTCACCGACGACTCCGGCCGGGGCGCCTTCACCGACATCCAGTACGTCGCCGTCAGCGCCGTCGCCCTGCTGTTCGCCGCCGTACGACTGGCCCGCCGCCCCGACCAGCTGCCCGACCTGCCCTGGGGCCTGGGCGTGATCGTGCTGATCTCGGCCGCGACCTATCTGGCCGGCAAGTACGCCGAGGGCGGCCGCCCGGTCGTCCTCTCCGTGGTCCGTGCGCGCGAACCCGGCGACCTGGACGGGCCGATCCGCACCGGCGACGACATCGAGATCCGCGGTGCCGGATTCGTGCCGCCCGGTGCCCGCGGTGCCGACCGGCTCTCCAAGATGGTGGTCCGCATCGGCACCGTCGATGTGCATGTGCCGCTGGTCCCCGTCGCCGGCGGCTTCAGCAACCCCACCGACACCGTCCTGACCGTGCCCGTGCCGGCCGACGTCGAGCCCGGAGCGGTGGAGGTGCAGGTGGTCACCGCGGCCGGCGTGGCGACCAACCGGTGCATCGTCCAGGTGACGGAGTGAACGGCGCCGGCGACCGCCGGCCTCCCCGCACCCGACGGACCGTGCCCGCCCCCAGTTCGCACGCGGGGTAGTACGTCGGGCCGAAATCCGAAAAAGCGTCCGGGACGGGATTGAACTGTGCCCCCTTGTCATACGTATGGTCGGATGAGGGTGGGACGGCGGGCGAGAGGCGGCTGGCGAAACGATGACTCACGGCATGCGGACCGACACGCACCTGGACCGGCTGAACGGCCCACGCGGCTGGCGGGACGCCGCCGCCCACTACGCCCTGCTGCCGCTGCGGGTCTTCCTCGGCGTCACCTTCATCTACGCCAGTCTGGACAAGCTCACCAGCAGCTCCTTCCTGAAGTCCGGCGGGGCCGGGTCGATCGGCGACACCATGCGCGCCGCCCGCGACTCCGCCGGCATCCCCGCTCTGGTCGACCTGGCCCTGAAGGCCCCGGTCGGCTTCGGCTACGGCATCGCCCTCGGCGAGCTGGCCGTCGGCATCGGCACCCTGCTCGGTCTGCTCGCCCGGCTGGCCGCGCTCGGCGGCGCGCTGATCTCGTTCAGCCTGTGGATGACGGTGAGCTGGGCGACGACCCCCTACTACTACGGCAACGACCTCGCCTACCTGATGGCCTGGATCCCCCTGATCCTCGCAGGAGCCCCCTATCTCTCCGTCGACGCGGCCTGGCGAGCCCGACGCCGGCAGCGGTCGGGCGGCTACAGCTGACCGCCGCCTACTTCACTGATGCGCGCCGGTGCCCGCCGGCCGTCGGCTGACCGCGCGGCCGGTCCTTCACTGATGCGCGCCGGTGCCCGCCGGCCGCCGGCTGACCGCGCGGCCGGTCTGTCCGATCCGGGTCACACCGCCTGGCCGCCCTCCGCGCGGCCCCGTCTGCGTATGCCCCGTGCCACGACCGCCGTGGCACCGGCCAGGAACAGACCGCCCACGATCAGCGGGACGACCGCGAACCACGGCGTCTCCCACAGCCCGCCCGCGTCTCCCGCGAAGACCACGCCGGTGACGGTGAGGAAGAGCCCGGCGACCAGCCTCCCGGGCTGGAACTCATGACGCAGCACGACTGACCTCCACCTCTCCCACACCGACCCCGAGCCTGAGCTCCAGCGTGCCGGCCTCCTTGGCGCCCTTGGCCGGAGCCAGCGTCACGTTCCTGACCCTGCGCGGCTGCACGTCCACGTCCTTCCCGCTGTCCCCGGGCAACCGGATGTCGCCCACGCCCACTGCGATGCTCATCCGCGCGGTCACGTCCGCCGGCACGATCACCTTCAGCTGCCCCGCGCCCACGTGGGCGTCCGTCGCGACCGTCCGTCCCCTGCCCGGATGCACCCGGCTCAGGTCCAGGGTGCCGCGCCCGGTGCCGAGGTCGTATGCCGGCCGCACCCCGGCCGTCGCGGCGGGCGCCCAGGAGGTGTCCCTCCAGTGGGTGGTGATGTCCCTGGGCATGGCCGACGCCCCGGCGAGCAGCGCCGCCGTGACGATCGCCAGGAACACCGTCCCAGCCCCTGTGCGGCCGAGGAAGGAGCTGACCGCGAGGCCCAGACCGAGGACGGCCAGCGCGCCTGCCAGTCCCGTCTGCAGACTCGTGCCCAGCGGATGCGTGTCCCACGTCAGCCCGGTGCCCAGGCCGCCCGCCACGAGGGCGAGCAGGAACACCCAGCCGCCGATCCAGCGCGGGCCGCGCGGTCTCGGGGGAGCGGTGGGCTGCGGCCGTATGGAGCCGTGGTGGGTCCAGGGGGTGGCGATGCCGACGTCCACCACGGAGGTGACGTCCCGGTCGCGGGCGTCGTTCGGGCCCCACAGATAGCCGGTGCCGCCGACATGGGTGCCGTCCTTGACGATCGGGTCCCGCCACCAGGACGGATAGATGGCGACGACCGGCGGTGCCTGGGCCTCCGGCGGGGCGTCGGCGGCGGCCTGGGCGGCGAGCGGGTCGGGGTCTGGGGCACCACGGCGCCGCGACCAGTACCCGGCCCCCGCCAGCAGCAGGGAGAGCACCACGGCGAAGGCCAGCACCCCGCCGTTCCGCAGCATGGTCAGGAAGATCCCGCAGCCGACCAGCGCGAACAGCACCGCTGCGAGCGCCTGGCCGTCGACCCGGCCCGTGAGCAGCTTGCGCAGCTCGTTCTCCTCCTCGTCCTCGTACGGCACGAGGAGCCAGGCGAAGCCGTAGAAGATGAGGCCGATACCGCCGGTCGCGGCCAGCACGGCCAGGGTGATCCGGAAGACCACCGGGTCGATGTCGGTGTGCCGGCCGAGGCCCGCGCACACGCCCGCGATCATCTTGTGCCGGCGGTCGCGCCGGAACCGCTCGGGGGCCACGGCGGCGGACCGCTCCTGATGCTGCTGTGCGTCGGCGTGCGGGTCGCTGCCGGCGCCGGCCGCTTCCGTCCTGTCCGTCGCGGCGGGCGCGGCATCCGTCGGCCCGGTGCCCGGGGCCGGGCGCGGGCCGGGGCCGGGTCCCGGACCCGTCGCGGCGTGCTCGTGATCCGTCATGCGTCCATGGTGACGGCCCGGCCGTCGCCGCGGCAGTCGGGACAACCCTGGGCGAACCCTGAAATCGGCCCTGAGACGAGACGGGGAACCGTTCGAGGGGCCGCGACCAACCTCTGCGCGGCACTCCCCGAGCCGGCCCCGAGGAAGATCAGGGGCGTCTCGGGGGCCGACCCTGATGCCCTGCCCCGCCCGCCGTGTGACCATCGTTGGCATGCCGGAAGCCGCAAGCCTGCCAGTCGACGACCCGCGGCCGCCGCGCAAGCTCTACCGCAGCAGCGACGGACGCTGGCTCGGCGGAGTGGCGCGAGGCCTCGCCGGGCACCTCGGCCTGCCCGTCATCTGGGTCCGGCTGGCGTTCGTCGGCCTGTTCATGGCCAACGGCCTCGGCGCGCTGCTGTACGCGGCCTTCTGGTTCTTCGTCCCGCTCGGCGTCGGTGGCGTCGGAGGGCACAAGCCGCCGCCCGCCACGGAGACCGTGCCCGGCGGCCGCCGCAGACTCATGGCCCGCAAGCCGGACCGCGGACAGATCGTCGCGCTGCTCCTCATGGTCATCGTCTCCATGGTGTTCGTGGGCAGCGTGAACCTGACCAGTGCGGCCAAGGCCTATCTGCTGCCCGCCGTCCTCGTCGCGGCCGGTGTCGCCCTCGTCTGGCGGCAGGCGGACAATGCCCGCCGGGCCCGCTGGGTCGAGGTCGGGCGCCGGCGCCGCACCCTCACCCTGCTGCGCGCGGCCGGCGGTGTCCTGCTCGTCACGGCCGGTGTCTCCGCCGTCTTCGTGCTGCAGGGCTCGGCCGCCCATCTCGGCGCGGTCCTCCAGGCGGCGCTCGCCGTGCTCGTCGGCATCACGCTGCTCGCCGGCCCCTATCTGGTCCGTATGACCCAGGACCTGTCCGAGGAACGCCTGATGCGCATCCGCGCCCAGGAGCGCGCGGAGGTCGCCGCCCATGTCCACGACTCCGTGCTGCACACCCTGACCCTGATCCAGCGCAACGCCGACAACGCCGGCGAGGTGCGCCGCCTGGCCCGCGCCCAGGAGCGCGACCTGCGTACCTGGCTGTACAAGCCGGAGGGCACCGGCAAGGACGAGGCGGACGAGCCGGACACGGTCGCCGAGGCGGTACGGCGCAGCGCCGCCGAGGTGGAGGACAAGCACGGCGTGCCCATTGAGGTCGTCGTCGTCGGCGACTGCCCGCTGGACGAGAGGACGGGAGCGCAGATGCAGGCCGCGCGCGAGGCGATGGTGAACGCCGCCAAGTACGGTGGCGAGGGCGGCGCCGTACAGGTCTATGCCGAAGTCGAGGGCAGGACGGTCTTCGTGTCCGTGCGGGACCGCGGCCCCGGCTTCGACATGGACTCGATACCCGCCGACCGCATGGGCGTCAGAGAATCGATCATCGGCCGCATGGAGCGGCACGGCGGCACGGCCCGGCTGCGGCCGGTGCCGGGTGGCGGCACGGAGGTCGAGCTGGAGATGGAGAGGGCGGAGAAGACGTCATGAGCGACGCGACCGAGGCGAACGGCACGGCGGGAGGCCCCGAGGCGGCCGGGACCGGGGCCGCCGACGGCGGCGTGCCCGGACGGCACGTACGGGTGGTGCTCGTGGACGACCACCGGATGTTCCGCACCGGCGTCCAGGCCGAGATCGGGCAGACCGCCGAGACCGGTGTCGAGGTGGTCGGCGAGGCGGCGGACGTCGACCAGGCCGTCACGGTCATCACCGCGACCCGGCCCGAGGTGGTCCTCCTCGACGTCCATCTGCCGGGCGGCGGCGGTGTCGAGGTGCTGCGCCGGTGCGCGGCGTTGATGGCCGACTCCGCACAGCCCGTCCGCTTTCTCGCGCTGTCCGTCTCGGACGCGGCGGAGGACGTGATCGGTGTGATCCGCGGCGGCGCCCGCGGCTACGTCACCAAGACCATCACCGGTACCGACCTGGTCGACTCCATCTTCCGCGTCCAGGAGGGCGACGCCGTCTTCTCCCCGCGGCTGGCCGGGTTCGTCCTGGACGCCTTCGCCTCCACCGACGCCCCGCCCGTGGACGAGGACCTGGACCGCCTCACCCAGCGCGAGCGCGAGGTGCTGCGCCTGATCGCCCGCGGCTACGCCTACAAGGAGATCGCCAAGCAGCTGTTCATCTCGGTGAAGACGGTCGAGTCCCATGTCTCGGCGGTCCTGCGCAAGCTGCAGCTGTCCAACCGTCATGAGCTGACCCGCTGGGCGACGGCCCGCCGGCTGGTGTGACCCCTGCGGCCCGCCCCTACGCCACCCTGGTCGCCCCCGCGAACGGCATGAGGTCGACCGGGGCCAGCCGGACGGGTGCCGAGGGGTTGGGGGCGTGGATCATCTGCCCGTTGCCCACGTAGATGCCGACATGGCTGACGCCGGAGTAGAAGAACACCAGGTCCCCGGGCCGGAGTTCGGAGCGGGAGACGCGTCGGCCCGCGTTGATCTGGGCGTAGGTGGTGCGGGGCAGGGAGATGCCGGCGGAGCGGTAGGCGGCCTGGACCAGGCCCGAGCAGTCGAAGGCGTTCGGGCCGGTCGCCCCCCACACGTAGGGGCTGCCGAGCTTGGCGTAGGCGTAGGAGACGGCCATCGCGGCGCGCGCGTTCGTGGCCGACGCCGCCTGCTCCAGCGCGTCCCGGGTGTCCGAGGCCGACCGGGAGGCACGGCCCGGTGCGCCGGTGCCGTCACCGGTGACCTCGCTCTGCTGCTGCGCGGTGAGCCGCGCCAGCAGCCGCCTGGCCTCGTCCAGCTTGCCGGTGATGGTCTGCTTCTGGCGTCGCAGCTGCGCCTGCCGGGACCGCAGCGACGTCAGCTCGACGCGTGCCGCGCCGCGCAACTGCTCGATCTCCCGCAGCTGTTCACGCACCTGTGAGACGGCGGCGGCCTGCCGGTGACCGGCCCGCTCCGCGAACGCGGCGTCGTCCAGATACTGGTCGGGATCGCCGGACAGGGCCAGTTGCAGGGCCGGGGCGAAGCCGCCGTCGCGGTACTGCGCCGCCGCGAACGAACCGAGCGCGTCGCGGGCCGTGTTGAGCTTGTCCTGCTTGCGGGCGGTCTCGTCCCGCAGCGTGTTCAGCCGCCGCTGCGCGGTGGCCGCCTCGTCCTTCGCGCCGTCGTACTTCTCGGTCGCGGCCTCGGCCTCCTGGTACAGCTTGTCCACCTTGGCCTTCACCTGTGCCGGCGTCAGCTGTGGCTCGGCGTGCCCCGTCCCGTCGAACGCCGTGGCGGTGGCCGCGCCCGCCAGGGCGAGTGTGGCGGCCGTCCGGGCCGCGGGGCCGCCCATCGGGTGTTGCCGGGGCTTGCGGTGCGCTGCCACCTGGACCGTCACGTCCTTCCGTACGACTCGTACGACCGAGGTCCGACCGGGCGGATCGAGCGACTGGTCCGGTACGTCGCGTCCGGCGGCGGCCCGCACAGGGGAAGCGGGCCACCGCCGGACCTTTCTCGGCGGTGGTGGCCGACTGCCGCCCCTGGCCCGGGCGGCGGTGGGGAGTCGGTCACCTGGGGCAGGACGCTAGGCCGCGCTGTGACGGCTTGGTAACGCGGTGTACGGAACTGGTCCGGACGGATCGGGTTGTGACCGTATGTGACCAGACCTCCGTTCTGGAGTCGTCGCCTTCACACAGCGTGGTGACCGAAGTGCGGAATGCGGGACGAGCGGGAGGCGGGAGTGCTATGGGCCGCATATATGCAAGATCGCCGACGGGGTCGTCGAGCGCTGCGGCAGGGCCGGTGACAGGCGGCCCACCCGCCCCTGGTTAGGCTCCGGCCCCATGGACGCACTCATCCATCTCTTCGTCGGCCTGCACATCATCGGCATCGCCGCGCTCCTCGGCGGTTTCCTCACTCAGATGAAGGCGATGGGCCAGGGCACGGCCCGGTTCGTGCCCGGGATGCTGCACGGCGCGCTGACCATGCTGGTCACCGGCGTGGTCCTGGTCGGCCTCAACCAGGCCGACGACCACCACGTCAACACCATCAAGATCGGCATCAAGCTGGCCCTGCTGATCGTGATCCTCGGACTCGTCTATGTGAAGCGTGACGAGGAGAAGATCGACAAGAACGTGTTCGGGCTGGTCGGCGCGCTGACCATGGCGAACGTCTTCATCGCCGTGCTGTGGACCTGACGGTCACGCGTCGCCGCCGTCGGCGCGGACCGCGAGCACCGCACCGGCGGCGACCGCGAGCCACACCGCCACGGCCACCCACAGCAGCACCTGCCCCGGCGGAGTGAGCCACGGGATGCCGAGGGCGGTCGCGACGGACAGCATCGCCACCGCCGTCATCCCCATCGGGAACGCGGTCGACCACCGGCGCATGTCGTAGCCGCGCCGGGGCCGCGCCGCCTCGGCCACCAGCAGCGTGAGGTACCAGGCCAGATCCAGGACGAGCAGCACGACCGTCACCGTGCGCAGCACGTCACGGTCGTCCCCGTCCCACAGATACAGGCCGCCGTCCCCGGCGACGAGGAGTCTCGCCCCGGCCAGCGCCGAGATCGCGAGCGCCCCGCCAGCGATCCAGTGGTCGCCCCCGCCCTCCAGCACCTCCCGGACGTCGAAACGGGCCAGGGCGAGGCCGTAGAGCGCCAGACCCAGCCAGAACAGCACCAGCGCGGTGTGCGCGAGCCACGCCGTGCGCTCGGCCGCGGCCAGCGTGGCGGCCAGCACGGCGAGCCCCTGTGTGGCCACACAACACAGGAACACCGAGCCCGGCATGCGCCGCCTCCAGTGCCATACGACCAGGACCAGCAATGCCGGCCAGAGCAGTGCCGCGAGTGCCAGCAGCGCCGCGGCCAGGGTCCGCCCGCCCAGCGTCGCGAACCCGGTGCCGAGCACCGCGGTCGCGGCGACGGCGGTGAGCGCGCCGGGGCTGCCCGCATCGGCCGCCCAGCGCCGCCGGTCGCCGAGCAGCCGCAGGACGAAGTCGGCGGCCAGCGCGGCCCAGGCGACACAGGTCAACGCCAGCGCCACCCGGGAGAGCGTCTCCGCGCCGGTCAGATGCAGTCCCACCGACAGGATGCCGGTCGCCATCACGGCGGCCCCGGCCGCGGGGGGCCGCTCCGCCCACCACACACGCAGAGCTGAGATGCCGGGCATGCGCCCGATGCTAGGGAGCGGCACGGCCCCCGGCCGTGAAGGGCACGCAGGCGTCCGGCGTAAAGCGCCGGCACGCGTGCGTGGCCCGGTCAGCCCGGGCGGACCACGCTGTGAATGATCGACTCTCCGCCGTAGTAGATCGACTCCTCGCGGACGTACGCGCCCGGCTTCGGGGCGTGGATCATCATGCCGTTGCCTATGTAGATGCCGACGTGGCTGATGTCGTCGTAGAAGAAGACCAGGTCGCCGGGGCGGGCGTCGGCCAGGGAGACCGTGGTGCCCGCGTCGACCTGGTCGTACGTGGTGCGCGGCAGTGTGACGCCTGCGGCCCTCCAGGCGGCCTGGGTGAGGCCCGAGCAGTCGTAGGAGTCCGGGCCGGTGGCGCCCCACACATACGGCTTGCCGATCTGCGCGCGGGCGAAGGCGAGCGCCTTCTCGGCCTTCGTGTCGTAGGAACTGGACGTAGTGGACCCGGACGAGCCGGAGTCCGTCGAGCCGGAGCCGGAGCCCGACCCCGTGGACGAGGACGAGGACGAGGACGACGCGGCCTGCTGCCGCGCTGCCTGTTGCTTCGCCAGCTCGGCCGCCTTGCGGGCCGCCTCCTGCTGCTTCTCCCGCTCGATGGCGGCCAGCCGCGCCTTCTCCTGGGCCGTCAGCTGCGACAGCAGTTCGCGCGCGGTGGCCAGTTTCTTCTGGACGGTGGACTTCGCGGACTGCAGGTCGTGCTGTGAGTCGGTCAGCGTCTGCAGGCTCTGCGCGGCCTCCCGCCGCTTCTTCATGGTCGCGGCCTGCTCGCCGATGAAGTCGTCGACCGCGCTCTTCTCCCGCGAGGTCAGCCGGTTCATCAACTGGGTCTGGTCGAAGTAGTCCTGCGGGTCGTTCGCCAGCAGGAAGGTGGCCGTGTCGGGGGCGGCGGCGCCGGTGCGGTACTGAGCCGCGGCGAAGGAGCCCAGCTCCTCACGGGCCTTGTTGAGGCGTTGGGTGCGCCGGGCGACATCGTCGCGCAGGGCGTCGACGCGTCCCCGCTGTTTGCCGGTGCGCTCCTTGGCGGCGTCGTACTTCTCGGTCGCCGACTCCGCCTGGCGATAGAGGTCGTCGACCTTCTTCTCGACCTCTTCCAGGCTCGGCTTGGCGTGATCGGTGCTCGGGGCGGCCTCGGCGGTCTGTGAGAAGACGGCCATGGAGGTGAGGGCGGCGGTGGCGAGGGCGGGGGTGCGCATGCCCGATCCGAGGGTCCCGCCGGGGCGCGGCTTGCGATGCGACGCCAAGGGAGGCGACTCCTTCCAATGGGCCGCCTACCGGGTTAGCTGTCGGGTTCGGGCGGTGGTTCGGAAGGGTTGCCCTACGGCGTCGTCCCTGGCGGGAGTCGGCCGATTCACCCCAAAGTCGGTGGGTCCCCGGCTCCGGGCACCCGCAGGCGCGCCGGACTCGGCGGGGGCCGCGCGGTCCGGCGAGGTTCGCCGGTAGGGGTCGTACGGCCCGGACGCACGCTAGCCAACTCGTGTGACTCCTGTGAAGGTTGGTGCGTGATATGTCCGATACATTTTCGTGACCTGGGGCCGGTTTCGCGCCTGCGTCACTGCACGCTTCCCCTGCGTGAGTGGGCCTGTCATTGGGCGGTTCCGCTGCGTGAGCAGGGCTGTCACCGGGCGGTTCCGCTGTGTGAGCGGGTCCACGCCCGTTCGGCGGTGAAGATCAACTCTCTTGCGGACCGGCCATGTTCCGGGGACGGCGACCGGTTGTCGGTGGGGCACCCTAGACTCGTAGAGCGATGAGCAGCCTCTTTGACGACAGCTTCCTGGCGGACCTCCAGCCCCCTCGCGGGCACGGGGAGGAGCCCCCGCCGCCGCCCGAGGACGACCACGCTCCGGAGCCGCTTCCGGACGATCTGTTCGGCGGGAAGTTCGACGTGCCGCCGGACCGGGACGCCTACTACCGCGACGGCGCCCCCCGTCCCGCGATCGACACGGCGGCCCTCCTGCACGGGCTGAACGACAACCAGCGCGCCGCGGTCGTGCACGCCGGCTCCCCGCTGCTCATCGTCGCCGGCGCCGGCTCCGGCAAGACCCGCGTGCTCACCCACCGCATCGCCCACCTGCTCGCCGAGCGGAACGTGCACCCGGGCCAGATCCTCGCGATCACCTTCACCAACAAGGCCGCGGGCGAGATGAAGGAGCGCGTCGAGCAGCTCGTCGGCCCGCGCGCGAACGCGATGTGGGTGATGACCTTCCACAGCGCGTGCGTGCGCATCCTGCGCCGGGAGAGCAAGAAGCTCGGCTTCACGTCGTCGTTCTCCATCTACGACGCCGCCGACAGCAAGCGCCTGATGGCCCTGGTCTGCCGCGACCTGGACCTCGACCCCAAGCGCTTCCCGCCCAAGTCCTTCAGCGCCAAGATCAGCAACCTGAAGAACGAGCTGATCGACGAGGAGGACTTCGCCGCCCAGGCGGCCGACGGCTTCGAGAAGACCCTCGCCCAGGCCTACGCCCTCTACCAGTCGCGGCTGCGCGAGGCGAACGCCCTCGACTTCGACGACCTGATCATGACGACGGTCAACCTGCTGCGCGCCTTCCCGGACGTCGCCGAGCACTACCGCCGCCGCTTCCGGCACGTCCTCGTCGACGAGTACCAGGACACCAACCACGCCCAGTACGCGCTCGTCCGTGAACTCGTCGGCACCGGCGCGCACGACGAGGACACCCCGCCGGGCGAGTACGACCTCCCGCCCGCCGAGCTGTGCGTCGTCGGTGACGCGGACCAGTCGATCTACGCCTTCCGGGGCGCGACGATCCGCAACATCCTCCAGTTCGAGGAGGACTACCCGAACGCGACGACGATCCTGCTGGAGCAGAACTACCGCTCCACGCAGACCATCCTGAGCGCGGCCAACGCGGTCATCGAGCGCAACGAGTCGCGCCGCCCCAAGAACCTGTGGACCAACGCGGGTGCGGGCGCCCGGATCACCGGCTATGTCGCCGACACCGAGCACGACGAGGCGCAGTTCGTCGCCGACGAGATAGACCGCCTGGTCGACGCGGGCGAGGCCAAGGCCGGCGACGTCGCCGTCTTCTACCGCACCAACGCGCAGTCCCGTGTCTTCGAAGAGGTCTTCATCCGCGTCGGCCTGCCCTACAAGGTCGTCGGCGGCGTCCGCTTCTACGAGCGCAAGGAGGTCCGGGACGTCCTCGCCTACCTGCGCGTCCTCGCCAACCCGGAGGACTCGGTGCCGCTGCGCCGCATCCTCAACGTGCCCAAGCGGGGCATCGGCGAGCGCGCGGAGGCGATGATCGACGCCCTCGCCCAGCGCGAGAGGATCAGCTTCCCGCAGGCGCTCGGGCGCGTGGACGAGGCGTACGGCATGGCCGCGCGCTCCACCAACGCGGTCAAGCGGTTCAACACGCTGATGGAGGACCTGCGGACGATCGTGGAGTCCGGAGCCGGACCGGCGACCGTCCTGGAGGCCGTGCTCGAACGCACCGGTTACCTGGCCGAGTTGCAGGCGTCCACCGACCCGCAGGACGAGACCCGCATCGAGAACCTCCAGGAACTCGCCGCCGTGGCCCTGGAGTTCGAGCAGGAGCGCGGTGAGGGCGAGGCGGTGGGGCTGGCCGACTTCCTCGAGCAGGTCGCCCTGGTCGCCGACTCCGACCAGATCCCGGACGAGGAGGACGGCGACGGCGTCATCACTCTGATGACCCTGCACACCGCCAAGGGCCTGGAGTTCCCGGTCGTCTTCCTCACCGGTATGGAGGACGGCGTGTTCCCGCACATGCGCGCCCTCGGCCAGACCAAGGAACTGGAGGAGGAGCGGCGCCTGGCGTACGTCGGCATCACACGTGCGCGCGAGCGGCTGTACCTCACGCGGTCGGCGATGCGCAGCGCCTGGGGCCAGCCGTCGTACAACCCGCCCTCCCGATTCCTGGAGGAGATCCCGCCCGCCCATGTGGAGTGGAAGCGGACGGGAGCGGCGGCACCGGTGTCCTCCGGCCCGGCCTCCGGGATCGCGGCCTCGCTGTCCTCGTCCCGCTCACGTTCCTCGGCGGCGGGTGCCTCCGGGTTCGCCACACGGCGGGCCTCCGACAAGCCGGTGGTGTCCCTCGCGGTCGGCGACCGGGTCAACCACGACCAGTTCGGGCTCGGCACGGTCGTCGCGGTGTCGGGCGCGGACGACAAGGCCCAGGCGACGATCGACTTCGGCGACGGCAAGCCGAAGCGCCTGCTGCTGCGGTACGCGCCGGTGGAGAAGCTGTAAGTCAAAGGGCCCCTCACCGAACGGCGAGGGCCCACGGGATGCTCAGGTCGGGTCCAGCCCGTGGCTCCGCAGCCACGGCAGCGGATCTATGGCCGCCCCGCCCGCGGGCCGTACCTCGAAGTGCAGGTGCGGGCCGGTGGAGTTGCCCGAGTTTCCGGAGTAGGCGATCGGCTGGCCGGCCTTGACGCTCGTCCCGGAGGCGACGCGGTAGCTGGACAGATGGCAGTACCAGGTCTGCGTGCCGTCCTTCGCCGTCACGATCATCATGTTGCCGTACGCGCTGTTCCACTTGGTGGAGACGACGCCGTCGGTCGCGGCCATCACTGTGGTGCCGTAGGAGACCGGGAAGTCGATGCCGGTGTGCACGGACATCCAGTTCACGCCGGCCTGGCCGAAGTAGGCGCTGAGCCCCTTCTGCGTGACCGGAAGGACGAACTTGGGACGCAGTCGCTCCTTGAGCGCGGCCTCCGCGGCGGCCTTCTTCTTCTCCAGCTCCTGCTGGTTCTTGAGGTCGATCCGTTCCTGCGTGCGGCTCGCCCGGTCGGCGAAGTCGTCGGCGCCGGCGGAGAGGGTCTTGAGCTGGGTGTCCAGCTTGCTGTTGGCGACCGACGGCTTGACCGCGTGCGCGTCCGAGGCGGAGGCCGTGGTGTCCTTGCCGCCGTCGGACAGCGCGCCGACCGAGGCGGCGGCGATCCCGGCGACCCCCATCACACAGGCCGACGGGACGGCGACGGTCAGCAGCGCGGAGCGCTTGGCGGGCGTACGGCGGCGGGAACGCGCGGCGCTGCGTGAGCCGGCGCGGGGCGTCGGCACCGGAGCGACCTCTTCCTGGTCGTCCAGCAGACCGGTCGCCGCGGGCAGTTCGCCCGTGGCGACCGGCTCGTCGTCGCCGGGGTGCTGGTCGGCGAAAGCGGTGTCCCCGTACGGGACCTCGTCCGCGTACGCCGGCTGGTGCTCGTACGGCGCCTGCGGGAAGGCCGCGGTCGCCTGCGCGTCGCCGGCCTGGTCGAAGACGGCGGTGGCCGACTGGTCGAACGGTTCGGCAGCCTGCTCGGGCACCATCGGACCGGCCTGTCCGCCGGAGTTCCACTGCGTGGCGTCGTACGCGCCCGTGTCGAAGGCGTGGGTGCCCCACTCCCACTGCTGTGCCGGGTCGGCGCCGGACCCGCCGGGCTGCAGCCAGGCGCTCGCGTCCCACTGGCCGCTGATGTCGTTGCCCGTGGCCTGGGCGGGGACCGTCCAGGCGGTGGTGGGGTAGGCGCCGGTGTCGTACGCGGCGTGGTGCTGGGGCGGGTACGGGTCGTAGTGCGGACTCTGGCCGGTCTGCCAGTGCGTGCTGTCGTACGTTCCGGTGTTCTGCCCGCCGGGCATGCTGCCGAAGAGCGGGTCGGTGGAGAAGGAGCCGGTGCCGCCGCTGCTGTCCGGAAAACCGGTGGTGCCGTAGTCGCCGTACGTGGTGAGGTCGCCGTAGGAGGCTTCCTGGGTCCCGTACGGCGCATAGTGCGCGGTGGAGGCGTCGGAAGCCGGAGCCGGGGTGGTCATGGTCCCCGACGGGTGACGGTCGTTCACCAACTTCTCTTTCGCCTCGACAACAGGGGCTGCCAGAGCAGTGCGGCGACTGTACCCGCCGGTACCTGGGCGCGACAATCTTCGGCCTGTTTCGCGTGGGCGGTAAACGGGCATTCGGCGGTGTTTCGGGGGCGCCGGGCACGAGTTTGGCCGAGAGTTCGATTGTTGTTCGAGGTTTGACGACTGTTCGTCACCCGGATGTCACGCCACCGTCAGACCGCCGGCGATCCGGTCGCCGGGTTGCGCGGCGTCGAGGGCCTCGCGTATCCCGGTCGCGACGGCGGGGTGCACGGGAAGGGCGAGATGCCCGATACCGGTCACCCGGACGTTCTGCACGTCGAGGTCCGGGTGTTCCAGGCAGGCCGTCTCCAGCGGCACCATCACGGAGTCCAGATCGCTCCAGAAGCTGACGAACCGCGTGCGGCAGCCGGGTGCCGGGCGGGCCAGCTCCTCGATGACCACCGAACCGGGCCGCATCTGGCGCACGATCGGGTGGGCGTTGGCCAACGGTGCCGCGCTGGTGCCCGCGTGCGGTGTACCGAGCGTGACGAGCGTGCGTACCCGCAGGTCACCACCCAGGCACTGGGCGTAGTAACGGGCGATCAGGCCGCCGAGGCTGTGCCCCACGATGTCGACCTGGTCGCTGCCGGTGCGCTCGCAGATCTCCTCCACGTGCCGGCCCAGCAGTTCGGCGGCCGCCCGGATGTCGCAGGTCAGCGGCGAGTAGTTGAGGGACACGACGCGCTGCCCGCCGTGCTGCGCGAGGTTGCGGCGCAGCAGGAGGAACACCGAGCGGTTGTCGATGAAGCCGTGCAGCAGCACCACCGGCGGACCGGACCGGACCGGCAACTGGGCCGTGCCGTCCTGGGCGGGCACGGCGGTGCAGCGGCGTTCCTGGATGAGGCCGGTCGGATAGAGCAGGAGATGGCCGGCCAGGATGGCGGCCTCGAGGGCGGTCGCCTTCAGCAGGGCCACGGAGATTCCGGCGAGTCCGCCGGGCCACAGCCGGCGGCAGAGCGGGAGGAAGAGTGGCAATACCCCGGTGACCTTCATTGGCCGACCTCCTGTCGGCACACCGGAGGACGGCTCGATCCCCCGTGTGCCCTGATGTCCCACCATGTGATTTCCCCCTCGCCGCGCACCGTAAAACTGCCGGTTGCGGGATGCTGGAGATAACGTTCGTTCACTTCGCGACAGTGGCGGAACGCGCCAAAAGTGCGGTACTTGTCGTTACGAACGGAAGCGATCGCTTCCGTGGTCGTTTGATGGAGGCAGTGATGGGTGTGGCAGCCGGTCCGATCCGCGTGGTGGTCGCCAAGCCGGGGCTCGACGGCCACGATCGGGGGGCCAAGGTCATCGCGCGTGCCCTGCGCGACGCCGGTATGGAGGTCATCTACACCGGGCTCCACCAGACGCCGGAACAAATCGTCGACACCGCCATCCAGGAGGACGCCGACGCGATCGGCCTGTCCATCCTCTCCGGCGCGCACAACACGCTGTTCGCCGCGGTGATCGACCTGCTCGAGGAGCGCGACGCCGCGGACATCCTCGTCTTCGGCGGCGGCATCATCCCGGAGGAGGACATCCCGCCGCTGAAGGAGAAGGGTGTCGCGGAGATCTTCACTCCGGGCGCGACGACCACGTCGATCGTGGAATGGGTGCGGGAGAACGCACGGGTGCCTCCGGCGGTCGAGCCGACAGTCCGGTGAGGCGGGGGCCGGTGCCCCCGGGGGGCTGCCGCCTCCGGACCCGGGCTCCGGCCTGAACGGCCCCGTCCTCACGTGCCGGACGGGCCGTTCGTGCCGAGCGAGGCCAGTTCGCGGGCCATCTCCGCCCTGAGCCGCAGTGTGGTGACCAGGCGCTGGAAGGCCTCCGCCCAGTAGCCGCCGGCCCCCGGTGCCGCGTCCTCCCGTTCGTCGGGTATCGCCAGCAGCGCCTCCAGCCGGGCGGTCTCCGCGGGGTCCAGACAGCGTTCGGCCAGGCCCATCACCCCGCTGAAACTCCACGGGTAACTGCCCGCGTCCCGGGCGATGTTGAGCGCGTCCACGACCGCACGGCCCAGGGGTACGGCCCAGGGCACCGCACACACGCCGAGCAACTGGAACGCCTCCGACAAGCCGTGGGTCGCGATGAAACCGGCCACCCACGCGGCCCGTTCCGCCGGCTCCAGCGTGGCCAGCAGCTTCGCCCGCTCCGCCAGCGACACGGCGCCCGGCCCGCCGGCCTCCGGCGCCGACGGTGAGCCGAGCAGCGCCCTCGACCACTCGGCGTCCCGCTGCCGCACCGCGGCCCGGCACCAGGCCGCGTGCAGTTCGCCCTGCCAGCCGTCCGTCACCGGCAGCGCCACGATCTCCCGCGGTGTCCGCCCGCCGAGCCGCCCGGGCCAGGTGCCGAGCGGGGCAGCCTCCACCAACTGCCCCAGCCACCACGACCGTTCTCCTCTGCCTGCGGGCGGCGTGGCCACCACACCGTCCCGTTCCATACCGGAGTCGCACGTGTGCGGCGCCTCCACCGTGATCGCCGGCGAGTTCCCCGTACGGTCCAGGGCCACACATGCCGCGGCCCGTACGGCCATGCGTGCGGCCAGCGCCGACGCGGGCAGCGCCGACAGCAGTTCCGCCGCCGTCGCCCGCACGTTGCGGCTGCGGTCGCCCAGGGCCTGCTCCAGGAACGGCTCGTCCGCGGCGGACAGACCCGCGCGCAGCGAGTCGAGGAACATCAGCCGGTCCTCCGCCCGCTCCGTCGCCCAGGTCGACGCGAGCAACTCGCGCGCCAGTGCGGGCGTACCCGAGCGCAGCGCGCCCAGCAGGGCCACCCGCTCGGCGAACAGCCCCTCCTGCCACAGCCGGCGCACCGCCTCGGTGTCCCCGGGGTCGGGCAGTGTGGCACCGCCGCCGGGGGTCGCGCGCAGGGCGAAGCGCCAGTCCGCGTTCAGCCGGGCCAGCCACAGTGCCCTCGGGCCCGCGAAGGCCAGCGCCGCCGGGCGCAGGTCCGTACGGCCCCGGGCCGCGTCCAGCAGGGCGGGAAGCGCTTGCGGGGGCGCCGCGTACCCGTGCGCGTTGGCCGCGGCGAGCCACTGCGGGAGCAGCTCCATGAGGTCCGGTGAGCTGCCCCGGCGGCCACCGGTGCCGGCGCCGGAGCGGTCGGCCAGCAGCGTGGTGAGCCTGCGGGCCGCCGCGACGGGCAGGGCCGGGCGCGGGTCCCCGGGCGCCGGGTCCGGCCGGCGCGCCGCCCGCGCGGGCCGCAGCCCCGCCCGTCGCCGAACGGTCGCCACGGCGGCCTCGTCGAGCAGTGCCAGCGGCGCCTGCCGGCCCGGTCCGCCGTACGCCCCGGGGCGCCGGTCGGTGCCGAGGAGAGCGCTGGTGACCAGGTCCTCCCAGGAGCTTGTGGCGGGTGCGGTGTCCCGGTCGCCCGACGTCCCGTTCATCGCGTTGCCTTCCGTCCCCGTGCCTGATGGGTGCTCACGTGTGGTGCCCCTGCGCTGCGGGCGTTTCTCCGGCGCTCCGGTCAGCACAGGGGTACCGCCTCGCCCGTGCCCTCCGGCCAGGCCGTGAGCGGGGTGAAGCCGTGGTGGCCGCACTCGCCGAAGACCTTGACCGGGGCGCCGCCGGAGAGTGCGACCAGTCGCCACAGGCCGGGTCGGGAGCGGGCCGCCCGGGTCAGCGGCAGGGCGCAGTCCGCGTCGGCGTCGGCCAGCTGCCACAGATCGCCGTCCGGGACCGGTATCACCCGGTCCAGGGTCACCGGGACCGACTCCAGCCAGGGGTCCTCGCACAGCGCTTCGCCGTACCGCGCCGCCGCCTCGGCCGTGCTCGTGCCCGGTGGGCGGAACGCGGCCGGTGCCGGCGGGGCGAACCGCTCGCCCAGGGACGACCGGGACTGGCCGGCCCCTGGATGGGCGGACAGCTCCGCGTCCAGGACGAGCCCGACCGGCAGGGAGAGCTCCGGTGCCCGGCCAGCCGCGCCGTAGGACAGCAGCAGCCGGGTGCGGCCCGACGCCGCGCCGTGCAGCCAGGTCCGGCGGGTCGTCACTTTCGGGTCCGCCGTGTCGTACTGGGCGAGGACCAGCCAGTGGTCGCGGACCGGCGTGCCGTCCGCCGGGGCGGGCAGTCCCAGCCGTGCACGGACCGTGGCCGCGAGGGTGTCCGGCAGCCGGTCGCGGCGCAGCCAGCCCTCGTTGAGCAGGTGCAGCAGCGCGCACTCCTCCAGCAGCCGCGCCGGCCAGCCCGCGCCGGACGCCGGGATCGCCCCCAACTCCCGCACCCGCGCGGCGAGTCCGGGCGCCTGCGCGTCGACCATGCGGGCCGCCGTCTCGTCCCACAGGCCGTACCCCGCCTGCTCGGCCGCGGCCAGGCCGCCGCGCAGCAGGTCCGCGAGACGCTGCTCCAGCTCCGTCGCGCCCGCGGTGACCCGCTCGGCCCGCCGCTCGGCCCGCCGCCGCGCCGCCACCGGATCGGCGGGCCCCGCCCCCGAACCGCCCGCCCCGCGCGGCGGCTTGCCCTCGGTCCGCTCCCGTCTGTTCGCGAGCCACTGCCCTGCCCAGTCCGGCGGCTCGGCGCGAGCCGGCACCGAGCCGTCGCCGCCCGCCCACAGCAGGAGCAGCCCGAGCGCGTGCTTGCACGGGAACTTACGGCTCGGACAACTGCACCTGTACGCCGGACCGGCCGCGTCGGCGAGATCCACCACCGTCTGATACGGCCGGCTGCCGCTGCCCTTGCACAGCCCCCACACCGTCCCCTCTCCGCTCCCCGCCTCGGACCACGGACCGGCCGTGCCGAGCTTGCCTCCCGCTGTGCGTGACGCGGCGTCAGGCGCCAGTGACAGCACCTGTTCCGCGGTCCAGTGCGCCCCCTGCTCAGTCATGTCCCCGACGGTAGGTCCCGCCACTGACAATCGGTCCGTAGCGGGCATTTGTGCAGGTCAGAGCGATTGTCAGTGGCGTGGTGCACGGTGGATGCCAGATCCGAACCGGCCGAGCTGGAGGGGGCCTCAGCCATGTCCGCCATGTCTGCCACGTCTGCATCCGCGTCCGTGCGACCGAGCGTCGCCGAACCGAGCCACAGCGACAGCGCACCCGCGCTCCGACCGCACGCCGAGCATGCCTTCGCCGCCGAACTCACCGCTCTCGCCGCGCAGGACGACCGCCCGCGCCCGGAGCGCTGGAAGCTGTCGCCGTGGGCGGTGGCGACGTACCTGCTCGGCGGCGCCCTGCCGGACGGCACGGTGATCACGCCCAAGTACGTGGGCCCGCGCAGGATCGTCGAGGTAGCCGTCACCACGCTCGCCACCGACCGCGCCCTGCTTCTGCTCGGTGTCCCGGGCACCGCCAAGACCTGGGTGTCGGAGCACCTGGCCGCGGCGATCAGCGGTGACTCCACCCTGCTGGTGCAGGGCACCGCCGGCACGCCGGAGGAGGCGATCCGGTACGGCTGGAACTACGCGCAGCTGCTCGCGCACGGACCGAGCCGCGACGCGCTCGTGCCCAGCCCCGTCATGCGCGCCATGGCCGAGGGCATGACGGCCCGGGTGGAGGAGCTGACCCGGATCCCCGCCGATGTGCAGGACACGTTGATCACGATCCTCTCCGAGAAGACCCTGCCCGTCCCGGAGCTGGGCCAGGAGGTCCAGGCGGTCCGCGGGTTCAACCTCATCGCCACCGCCAACGACCGGGACAGAGGGGTCAACGACCTCTCCAGCGCGCTGCGCCGCCGCTTCAACACCGTGGTGCTGCCGCTGCCGGAGAGCGCCGACGCCGAGGTCGGCATCGTCACCCGCCGGGTCGAGCAGATCGGCCGCTCCCTCGACCTGCCGGCCGCGCCCGACGGCATCGACGAGATCCGCCGGGTCGTGACCGTCTTCCGTGAACTGCGCGACGGCATCACGGCGGACGGCCGCACCAAGCTGAAGTCGCCCAGCGGCACGCTGTCCACGGCCGAGGCGATCTCCGTCGTCACCAACGGCCTCGCTCTGTCCGCGCACTTCGGTGACGGCGTGCTGCGCCCGGGCGACATCGCCGCCGGCCTCCTCGGCGCCGTCGTGCGGGATCCGGCGGCCGACCGGGTCGTCTGGCAGGAGTACCTGGAGACGGTCGTCCGCGAGCGCGAGGGCTGGACGGACTTCTACCGCGCGTGCCGGGAGGTGAGCGCATGACCGACGACACCCGCTGGCCCAAGGCCGCCGACCTCGGACCGCTCCTGCTGGGTGTGCGGCACCACGGCCCCGGGTCCGCCCGCGCCGTGCGCGCCGCCCTGGACGCCGCCCGGCCCGCCGCCGTCCTGATCGAGGGTCCCCCCGAGGCCGACCCGCTGATCCCGCTGGCCGCCGACCCGGACCTGCGGCCTCCCGTCGCCCTGCTCGCCCATGCCGTGGACGAGCCAGGCCGCTCGGCGTTCTGGCCGTTCGCCGAGTTCAGTCCCGAATGGGTGGCGATCCGCTGGGCCCTGGAGCAGGACGTCCCGGCCCACTTCATCGACCTGCCGGCCGCGCACTCACTCGCATGGGAGAAGGAGGTGGAGAGCGACGGGGAGAACGAGGGGGAGACGGAACCCGCCGAGTCGCGGGCGCCTGCCGGACCCGGCGCCGAGGGGACCGCCGCGCCTCCGCCGGACGCCGAGGAGACAGGGGAGACCGACGCCCCGGGGGACACCGGGGAGCAGGTCCGTGTCGACCCGCTCGCCGTGCTCGCCGAGGCCGCCGGGTACGACGATCCCGAACGCTGGTGGGAGGACGTCGTCGAGCACCGGGGCCCGGGGGAGCGGGACCCCTTCGCCCCGTTCGCCGCGCTGGAGGAGGCCATGGGCGCACTCCGTGAGCGGTACGGCGCCGGTGGGCACTCCCGCGACCTCGTCCGCGAGGCGCACATGCGGCTCCGGGTGCGCGCGGCACGCAAGGAGTTCGGCGACTCGGTGGCCGTGGTCTGCGGGGCCTGGCACGTGCCCGCGCTGCGCGAGAGGGCCACCGTCGCTGCCGACCGAGCCCGGCTGAAGGGGCTGCCCAAGGTCAAGGCCGACCTGACGTGGGTGCCCTGGACACACCGCCGGCTGGCCCGGTCCAGCGGGTACGGCGCGGGCATCGACTCGCCCGGCTGGTACGGCCATCTGTTCCACGCCCGCGACCGGCCGGTCGAGCGGTGGCTGACCAAGGTGGCGCGGCTGCTGCGGGAGGAGGACCGGATCGTGTCCTCCGCCCATGTCATCGAGGCGGTCCGGCTCGCGGAGACCCTGGCCGCCCTGCGCGGCCGCCCGCTGCCCGGGCTGAGCGAGACCACCGACGCCGTGCGCGCGGTGATGGGCGACGGCTCGGACGTGCCGCTGGCGCTGGTGCACGACCGGCTGGTCGTCGGGGACGTCCTCGGCGAGGTCCCGGAGTCAGCGCCGGCGGTGCCGCTCCAGCGCGACCTGGCACGGCAGCAGCGCTCGCTGCGGCTCAAGCCGGAGGCGCTGGAGCGCGAACTGGAGCTGGACCTGCGGGGCGACACCGACGCCGGCCGCAGCAGGCTGCTGCACCGGCTGCGGCTGCTCGGCGTCGGCTGGGGCGAGCCCGCGCGGTCACGGGGGAGCACGGGCACGTTCCGGGAGACCTGGCGGCTGCGCTGGGAGCCGGAGTTGTCGGTGCGGGTCGCCGAGGCGGGCGTGTGGGGGACGACCGTACTGGCCGCGGCACAGGCCAAGGCCGAGGCGGACGCGACGGCCGCGCGCTCCCTCGCCGACGTCACCGCGCTCGCCGAGCAGTGTCTGCTCGCCGGTCTGCCGGACGCCCTGCCCGTGGTCATGCGGGTGCTCGCCGACCGGGCCGCGCTCGACGCGGACGTCGGCCATCTCGCCCAGGCCCTGCCCGCCCTGGTCCGCTCCCTGCGCTACGGCGACGTGCGCGGCACCGACACCGGCGCGCTCGCCGGAGTCGCCGCGGGCCTGGCCGAACGCGTCTTCGTCGGCCTGCCCCCGGCGTGCGCGGCGCTCGGCACGGACGCCGCGGAGGAGATGCGGGGCCATCTGGACGCCGTGCACACGGCGGTGGGGCTGCTGACGGAGACGCCGGCCGGTGCTGGTGCCGGCGGCATGGGGGCAGGTGTCGGCGGCCAAGGGGCGGCAGGCGTCGGCGCGGGTGCGAGCGAGCACGGTGGCACGGGCCGCCGGGCCACCCCCGGTGCCGGGCCCGGCGATCTGCGGGACCGCTGGCGGACCGTGCTGCGGACCCTGTCGTCGCGTGACACCGTGCCCGGGGTGCTCCAGGGGCGGGCGGTGCGGCTGCTGCTGGACGACGGGGAGTTGGGGGCCGAGGAGGCGGCGCGACTGATGGGCCTCGCGCTGTCACCGGGGACACCGCCCGCCGACGCGGCCGCCTGGATCGAGGGCTTCGTCGGGGGCGGGGGCGGGCTGCTGCTGGTGCACGACGAGCGGCTGCTCGGCCTGGTGGACGGCTGGCTGACCGGGGTGTCCGCGGAGGCGTTCACCGACGTACTGCCACTGCTGCGCCGCACGTTCGCCGGTTATGAGCCCGGGGTGCGCAGGACGCTCGGTGAACTGGTCCGGCGCGGCCCCGGAGCCATGGCCGGCCGCGCGGCCCACGAAGCCGTGACACCCGGTTTCGCCCCCGAGCCGGACACCGAACGCGCCGACGCCGTACTGCCGGTACTGCGCCTGCTGCTCGGCCTGGAGAACCCGGCCGGCCGCGGCCCGACCCGACGAGAACCCCCCGACCGCGCCCCGGCCACCCGTGCCCCGGAGTGGAGCGGCCTGGTCGAGGTGGGGACGGGGAAGGCGGGCGCGGTCGGGGGCGGCACCGATGACGACGACAGTTGTGCGGGGGTGGGGGTATGACGACCGAGTCGATGCGGGGGGACATCGCGGATCCGGCGCGGGAGCGGCTGCGGCGCTGGCGGCTGGTGCTCGGTGGGGAGCAGGCCGACGGCACCGGATGCACCCTGTCCGGGCGGGACGCGGCGATGGACGGCACGCTGGCCGCGCTCTACGGCAAGGGGGACAAACCGCAGGCGGGACGGGAGCGTTCGGCGGGACTCGGGGCCTCGGCACCGTCGGTGGCGCGCTGGCTGGGGGACATCCGCACGTATTTCCCGTCCTCCGTCGTCCAGGTCATGCAGCGCGACGCCATCGACCGGCTCGGCCTCGCAAATCTGCTGCTGGAGCCGGAGATGCTGGAAGCGGTGGAGGCGGACGTCCACCTGGTCGGCACGCTGCTCTCGCTGAACAAGGCGATGCCGGAGACCACGAAGGAGACGGCACGCGCGGTCGTGCGCAAAGTCGTCGAGGACCTGGAGAAGCGGCTGGCGAACCGCACCCGGGCCACCCTCACCGGCGCCCTCGACCGCAGCGCGCGGATCAGCCGCCCGCGCCACCACGACATCGACTGGAACCGCACCATCGCGGCCAACCTCAAGCACTACCTGCCCGAGTACCGCACGGTGGTACCGGAACGGCTCGTCGGATACGGGCGTGCCGCACGGTCGGTGAAGAAGGAGGTCGTGCTCTGCATCGACCAGTCCGGGTCGATGGCGGCGTCCGTGGTCTACGCGTCCGTGTTCGGCGCGGTCCTCGCCTCCATGCGGTCGATCAGCACCCGGCTGGTCGTCTTCGACACGGCGGTGGTCGACCTCACCGACCAGCTGGACGACCCCGTCGACGTCCTCTTCGGCACCCAGCTCGGCGGGGGCACGGACATCAACCGGGCGCTCGCCCACTGCCAGTCGCAGATCACCCGGCCCGCGGAGACCGTGGTCGTGCTGATCAGCGACCTCTACGAGGGCGGTATCCGCGACGAGATGCTCAAGCGGGTGGCGGCGATGAAGGCGTCCGGGGTGCAGTTCGTGGCGCTGCTCGCGCTGTCGGACGAGGGCGCGCCCGCGTACGACCGGGAGCACGCGGCGGCCCTCGCCGCGCTCGGCGCACCGGCCTTCGCCTGCACGCCCGATCTGTTCCCCGAGGTCATGGCGGCGGCGCTGGAGAAGCGGCCGTTGCCGATACCGGACACCGTGTGATGCCGGACACGAAAGAGGTGGGAAAAGGGACATGACTACCCATCGGTAACAGGGGGCTTGCGCGGCCGCGGGCGAGGCGTGCAAGGATCGGCGGAGCCCGTGTCGTTGCCGAGCCGAGGATGTCCAGCTCCTTGACCTTCCCAGCAGCCCCCCTTGGTACCACCGTGCGCGTGCTGCGTACGGCGGCCGGGCGGCGTGCGCTCCAACTGGTGCTGCTGGTGGGCGGACTGTTCGTGCTGGGCTTCCTCTGCGGCGAGCAGGCACACGCGGCCGACGGAACCACGGTGCCGGCGAAGGCGACTTCGGTGCGGTCCGCGGTGACCGGGCACGAGGATCCGGCGCGGCCCGTACAGGCGGTCGGCACGGCCACCGAGCGGGTTGCCGCCGACCTCCACACCGCCGACCTCCACGCCGCCGACCTCCACACCGTCGGCGCCCGCACCCTCGGCGAACAGGCCGTCACCCCCGTACGCGACGTGCTCACCACCGTCACCCGGACCGTCACGGCCACCGTCACCCGGACCGTCACGGCCACCGCCGCGCAGGCCGTCGGTGAAGAGCCCCGAGCCGCGCCCCCCTCCCTGCCGCTGCCCGGCCTCACCCCCGTGAAGGACGCGCCCGTCCCTCCGATGCCGGAACCGGCGTCCACGGCGCCCGGGTCACAGCGGCACGGCGGTGCTGCGGCGACGTCCGCTGCGGTGGCGCAGAAGCAACGGCACGCCCGGGCCCACCCCCGTGCCGCGACCGTCCACGCGCCGGCGCCGACGGCCGCGTACGGCCCCGTGGCGATCCCCGCTCCGCAGTCCGTGGCGCGTGCCTTCGCCACCCACGGCGGCGCCGCCGTGGGTGCCCCCGGCCGCCCGGCGCCGACTCCGGACCCGGACGGTGTGCTCGGCAAGCAGGCGGCCGACGCCGGCGCGTCCCGGCACGGCGACGCACACGCCGTCACCCTCGACGGCCGGGCGCCCCTGCGGCTCACGCTCGGCGCCGCCGCGCGCGTCGACGCGCCCCGCACCCGGGAACGGCACCGGGACATCCCCGTCTTCCCCGGCTAGCCAGCAGGGCGACCTCCCCGCCACGGACCTGTCGCGCGGGGGCGGAACAGGTCTGCCCGCCCGTCCGGACCAGCCCGGCGGTCAGCGCTGCCGACAGTCGAAGCGCTCACCGCGACCGGTGCTCAGCGGTCTCCGGACGGCACCCCTAGCCGATTCCAGCCGTTACCGAAGGACTTGACGCACGCAATGAACAAGAACATCCGTCGTTCGATCGTGATAGCCGCCGGTGTCACCGGCGCCTGGGCGCTCGGCTCGGCCGTCGCCAGCGCCGACGAGCTCTCCTCGGCCTCCGTCTCCGCACCGGACGCGGGCGGCGAGGCCGGCGGCGCCACCGAGAGCGTCGCCGGGACCGTCGACGGCGTCCTCACCGGCGTCCACGACACCGTCTCCGGCGTGCAGAACGCCGTCGGACACACCGTCTCCGGCCTGACCGGCACGGCCGTCTCGACCACCTCGACCGTCTCGGGCACCGCCACCGCGGCCACCGGGTCCACGCAGGTGACGCGGACCGCCACCACCGCCCTCACCGGCACCGCCGACCAGACCCGCCGCTACGTCGACGCCCAGGTCCCGGCCGCCGCGAAGATCCGGGGTGCCGAGGCCGTCAGGGGCGCTCAGGCGGCCCGTCGGACGCAGACCCACGTCCAGGCCCACGTCCGGGCCGACGGCACGCACGCCGCCGCCCACGCCACCCACGCGGCCGCGCACGCCGCCCCGACCGCTGCTCGTGCCGTCCCCCACGACACTCCGCAGAACGAGATCGACTACCTCTTCGGACCGCTCTCCTCCTTCGCCCCCGAGGTCGAGGAGGCCCTGGCCGCCGCCCAGACCAAGCTCCAGGCCACCCAGGCGGCCGCCCGTGCGAAGGCGCAGGGTGTCGAGGGCGTCGTGCGGACGACGGCTCTGCAGACCGTCGCCGGAGCGCAGGGGCGGACGGCGGGTGCCGCGGCCGGCGCGCGCGGCACGGCCACCGCGGCGACCGGCGCCGCCCAGGCCTCCGTCGCGGGTGTGCCCGCGCATGTCACCGGTACGGCCACGGGTGCCGGGCAGCGGGTCGTCGGCACGGTCCGGGCCGTGCCCGGCGCGGTCACCCCGGTGGTGGACGAGACGGCCGCCGGCGTCGTCCCGCCGGTGGCTTCCGCGGCGGTGCACGGGGCGGTGCCGTTCGCCGGTCGGGCGGTGACGGGCGCGCAGGGCACGGCCGGGCACGTGGTGGCGGGCGGGTACGGGACCGCCCAGGGCACCGTCTCCGCCGCGCACGCGGTCGCCGGGGGCACGGTCTCCGGCGCGCTGGGCGTCGCCGAGGGCACCGCGTCGGGTGTGTACGGGACGGCGCGGGCGGCGGTGTCGGGGGCGTACGGAACCGTCGCGGACACCGTCCCCGGTGCGTACGGGACGGCCGGATCCGCAGCGTCGGGCGTGTACGGGACCGCGGGCGGTGCCGTACCCGCGGTGCACGGGGTCGCGACGGGTGCCGTCGACGACGTGCGGCCGGTGGCCGCGGGCGCGACGGCCTACGCCGGGGCGCCGGCCGGTCAGGTCGCGCAGGACGCCACGGACGCGGTGCTGCCGCCGGTGGCCTCCGGTGCCGTGCGCGGGATCGTGCCGGTGGCCGGGCAGGCCGTCGCCGACGCGGGCGCCCTCGGTCACGGCGTGGCCGGTGACGTCCAGCCCTTCGCGGGCGGTGCCGTGGACGCCGTACCGCCGCTCGCGCACGGTGTGACCGCGCAGACCGGGGCCTTCGCCCAGGGCGTGGCCGCGCAGGTGCCGCCGTTCGCGTCGGGGGTCACCGGCGCGACCGCACCGCTCACCCACACCGTCACCGGCGCGGTCGCGCAGACCACGTACACCGCAGCGGGAGCCGTGCAGCAGGCCGCCGGCACCGTCGCGCCCGTGGCCGGGCAGGCCACCGGGACCGTGCTGCCGGTGGCGGACGGGGCGGGCGGGAGCACGGCCGGTCTGGTCCACGGCGTCGCGGGCGGGACCGGGCCGTTCGCGGGCGGGGTCACCGGCGCCGCCGCGCCGCTCGCCCAGCAGGCGGCGGCCTTCGGGTACGACCTCGGGGGCACGGCCCGGGACGGCGGCGCCCCGCTCGCCGGTCACGCCGTCGGCGGGGCGGAGGGGGTCACCCGTACGGCCGTACCGGCGTACCTCCAGGGCTACGGCGTGCACGGGGGTCCGCAGGGCATGCGATACCAGGGCTGAGCGCCCCGAACCGCTCCGCGGGGTGCCGGTACCCGGGCGGCCGAATGCCGTCGGCCCGTCCGGACGGCGCTCCGCGGCCCGGGCGGGTGGTCCCCATTGGGGTGGGGATCAACCGCCCCGGCCCCGGCACCACCGGGGCCGTCCCAGAGGCCTCACCGGGTCAACCCCAGCCCGGTGAGGCCTCGCACCATGCCCGTACGACACCCATATCGCGGCACGCGGTGCCACCGGACCCGGCATCATGTGACAGGTATCACCGCTCGTGTGTGACCCTCGATTTAGGGAGCCCCCGCAAGCGGCGATAACCTGCGAGACGGACATGCCGCGCGCTCGGACACCGTGTGCGCCTCCCTTGTGACAAGCGGACGTCACGTTGCCCTTCGCGGCACGCCCACGCATCCAACGAACCGCGAGATCACTGATAGGGACGGAAGCGCGTGGACCTGTTCGAGTACCAGGCGAGGGACCTCTTCGCCAAGCACGATGTACCGGTGCTGGCCGGTGAAGTCATCGACACGCCTGAGGCGGCGCGCGAGATCACCGAGCGGCTGGGCGGCAAGTCCGTCGTCAAGGCGCAGGTGAAGGTCGGTGGTCGCGGCAAGGCCGGTGGCGTCAAGCTGGCCGCCTCCGCGGACGAGGCCGTCGCCCGTGCGACGGACATCCTCGGCATGGACATCAAGGGCCACACGGTCCACAAGGTGATGATCGCCGAGACCGCCCCGGAGATCCTCGAGGAGTACTACGTCTCCTTCCTCCTCGACCGTGCCAACCGCACCTTCCTCTCCATCGCCTCCGTCGAGGGCGGCATGGAGATCGAGGAGGTGGCGGCCACCCGCCCCGAGGCCGTCGCCCAGACGCCGATCAACGCGATCGACGGTGTGGACCTGGCCAAGGCCAAGGAGATCGTCGCCGCGGCGAAGTTCCCGGCCGAGGTCGCCGACAAGGTCGCGGACGTCCTGGTCAAGCTGTGGGACACCTTCATCAAGGAGGACGCCCTCCTGGTCGAGGTCAACCCGCTGGCCAAGGTGGCCTCCGGCGACGTCATCGCCCTCGACGGCAAGGTGTCGCTCGACGACAACGCCGAGTTCCGTCACCCCGACTTCGAGGAGCTCCACGACAAGGCCGCGGCCAACCCGCTCGAGGCCGCCGCCAAGGAGAAGAACCTCAACTACGTCAAGCTCGACGGCGAGGTCGGCATCATCGGCAACGGCGCGGGTCTCGTCATGAGCACCCTGGACGTCGTCGCGTACGCCGGTGAGAAGCACGGTGGCGTCAAGCCCGCCAACTTCCTGGACATCGGCGGCGGCGCCTCCGCCCAGGTCATGGCGAACGGCCTGGAGATCATCCTGGGCGACCCGGACGTCAAGTCCGTCTTCGTGAACGTCTTCGGTGGCATCACCGCCTGCGACGAGGTCGCCAACGGCATCGTGCAGGCCCTGAAGCTCCTTGAGGACCGCGGCGAGAAGGTCGAGAAGCCGCTCGTCGTCCGCCTCGACGGCAACAACGCCGAGCTGGGCCGGAAGATCCTCACCGACGCCGACCACCCGCTGGTGCAGCGCGTCGACACCATGGACGGCGCGGCCGACAAGGCCGCCGAGCTGGCCGCCGCCAAGTAAGCACTCAGGACGAGGACACCAACACACCATGGCTATCTGGCTCAACAAGGACAGCAAGGTCATCGTCCAGGGCATGACCGGCGCCACCGGCATGAAGCACACCAAGCTCATGCTCGGTGACGGCACGAACGTCGTGGGCGGCGTGAACCCGCGCAAGGCGGGCACCACCGTGGACTTCGACGGCACCGAGGTACCCGTCTTCGGCACCGTCAAGGAGGCCATCGAGAAGACCGGCGCCAACGTCTCCGTCATCTTCGTGCCGGAGAAGTTCACCAAGGACGCGGTCGTCGAGGCCATCGACGCCGAGATCCCGCTGGCCGTCGTGATCACCGAGGGCATCGCCGTGCACGACTCGGCGTCCTTCTGGGCGTACGCCGGCAAGAAGGGCAACAAGACCCGCATCATCGGCCCGAACTGCCCCGGCATCATCACCCCGGGCCAGTCGAACGTCGGCATCATCCCGGGCGACATCACCAAGCCGGGCCGCATCGGCCTGGTCTCGAAGTCCGGCACGCTGACCTACCAGATGATGTACGAGCTGCGTGACATCGGCTTCTCGACGGCCGTCGGCATCGGTGGCGACCCGATCATCGGCTCCACCCACATCGACGCCCTGGCCGCGTTCCAGGACGACCCGGAGACCGAGCTCATCGTGATGATCGGTGAGATCGGCGGTGACGCCGAGGAGCGTGCCGCGGCGTTCATCAAGGAGAACGTGACCAAGCCGGTCGTCGGTTACGTCGCGGGCTTCACCGCGCCCGAGGGCAAGACCATGGGCCACGCCGGCGCCATCGTCTCCGGCTCCTCCGGCACCGCCCAGGCGAAGAAGGAGGCCCTGGAGGCCGCAGGCGTCAAGGTCGGCAAGACCCCGACCGAGACGGCGAAGCTGGCTCGGGAGATCCTGAGCGCCTGAGCCCCTCGGCTCCACGTGGCAGGCCCGTCCCGTTCGTCGGGGCGGGCCTCCCGGCGTTCAGGCCGGGCTCCGCGGCGCGTTCCCGCACCGCTCACCGGAGTTCCGGTACCAGCCTTCCCGGCCCGCCCGTGGCCGACTTCCGCAAGCTGTCCCGCAGGGCCCGCGCCTCCCGCGACAGCGGGCCCGCCACGCCGAGCGGGCCCAGCACGCCGGGCGCCGGAACCCCCTCCACGGCCTGCGCCGGAGCGAGGGGTGCCTCGTAGTGCGTCGGCGCCGTCCGGAGCATCAGCGTCGTCGCGCCGACGACCGTTGCCGTGAACGCGATCGCCGCCCGGGTCCAGAACACGTTCCGCCGTTCACTGCGGGTCCGCACCACCGTCTGCCGGGCCGTGTGCAACCGCTCGGCCGAGGCCAGCTCCCGCAGCCGGCGATGCAACTCGGCGGGGCCGGCCAGGTCCGGCAGCCGCGCGGCCAGCGCCTGGCGGGCGTGCGTCAGCCGGTTGGCGGCGGCCGGCGTGCTGGCCTCCGTCTCCGCCGCCGTCTCCGGCAGGTCGAGGCCCACACCGTCGTAGAGGACGAGCGTGCGCCGGTACACCGGCGGAAGCCGCAGCAGCGCGTGCAGCAGCGCCCGGTCCGCCGGGTCGGCCGGCGGCGGCTCGGGGGACCGGTGCCGGGGCCGGAGACGGTGCCAGGGCGAGAGCGCGCAGTCGTGCGTCGCCGCCCGCACCCAGCTGCCCGGATCCCGGTCCCGGGCCACCTCGGGCCAGTGCTGCCAGGCCAGCTGGAAGGCCCGCTCGACGGACTCGCGGGCGAGCTCCCGGCGCCCGGTGAGCAGATAGGCCTGCCGTGCGAGGGCGGGGGCGCAGAACGCGTACAGCGCGTCGAAGGCCTGAGCCGGCGTCAGCGGTTCGGGGCCGGCGGCGGGCGCCGGTTCCTTCCGGCGTGCACCGGCCGTCCTGCCGCCCTCGGCCGTCTCCTGGAGGATGAGCGTCGTCAGCAGCCGGGCGTACGCCTCCCCCTCGCTTCCGTGCGGCACGAGGCGGCCGGACTCCCAGGCGCGCAAGGTCGCGCAGCTGACGCCGACCTGCTCGGCGACCTGAGCGGCCGTCAGCGCACGGGCCACGCGCAGGCGTCGGCGTTCCCCCGGCGGTGGCAGCGCATGGCCGGGCGTCGGCGGTGTCACCGTGCACCCTTTCGCACCAAAAAGAACATAAACATATATTGGGCGACACATCGGAGGTTGGCCTGTTACGGCGGGAACGCGCGTGTCGTTGGGAGCATGGCGGGCGTGATTCTGATGACCGCTCGCCGACCGTCGCTGTCACCCCTGTTGGCCCGGATGCGGGACCGCGAACCCGGACTGGCCGCGAGCCTCCTGGCCGGCGCCGTCGCCGCCGGACTCGGATGCGGCTCGTTCGCCGTGCCGGTGATGGCGCTGTGGGTCAGCTCGCCCTACCCCGACAGCGGTCCGGGCGGCGCGCTGCACGTCGCGGCCGCGCTGTGGCTGCTGGCGCACGGCGTCGAACTGGTCCGCACCGAGACGCTCTCCGGTGCGCACCTGCCGGTCGGCGTGACCCCGCTGCTGCTGCTCGCGCTACCGGTGTGGCTGGTGTACCGGGCGGCCAGGGACGCGGTGGACGCGCCCGCCGACGCCGACGGCCCGCCGCCCGTGCCGGCGTGGACGGTGGGTACGGGCGTCGTCCTCGGCTATCTCGGCGTCGGCGTGGCGGTCGCGCTGTACTGCTCGGGCGGTGAACTGCGGCCCTCCTGGTCCTGGGTGACGGTGTGTCTGCCGCTGGTCGCGACGGGCTCGGCGGCGGCCGGGGTGTGGGCGGCGTACGGCCGTCCCCGCGAACCGGTGCTGAGCGCGCTGGTGGTGCTGCCGGGACCGGTGCGGCGGCTGGTGTTCGGTGCGGACGCGCGCGCCCGGCTGGGTACGGCCGTACGCGCCACCGGCGCCGCCACGACGGTGCTCTTCGGCGGCGGGGCGCTGCTGGTCGGGGTGTCGCTGGTGTGGCACGGCGGCCTGGCACGGGCGTCCTTCCTCCAGCTGACGGAGGGGTGGTCGGGGCGGTTCGCGGTGCTGCTGCTCGGTGTCGCGCTGATCCCCAACGCGGCGGTGTGGGCCGCGTCCTACGCCCTCGGCCCCGGGTTCCTGCTCGGGGCCGGGCATCCGGTGCACCCGTTCGCCTCGGATCCGGCTCCGCTGCTGCCGCCCTTCCCGTTGCTGGCGGCGGTGCCGGACGCGGGCGCCGGGACGGCGCCGAACTGGGCGGCGGGGCTGGTGCCGGTGGCGGCCGGGGTGACGGCGGGGTGGTTCGTGGCGCGGGGGGCCGTGCGCCGGCCGGAGCCGGACGGACCGGTGTCGGCCCGCTGGTCGGCCGCCCGTACCTGCGGAGTGGTGCTGCTGACGGCGACGCTCTGCGCGGCGGCCTTCGCCCTGCTCGCCGACCTGTCCGGCGGTCGTCTCGGGCTGTCCGCGCTGGCCCGGTTCGGCCCGGCGTGGTGGCAGGCCGGGGGAGCGGCGTGGGCGTGGACCGTGCTGTTCGGGACGCCGGTGGCGCTGATCGCGCGGGCGTGGCGGCTGCGGGTCCGGCGGCACACCGGGGGAGGCGGGATCCCGGCGCAGGGAACCGAGGCGGTGAGGGAGGGCAAGGAGCCCGGGAGGGCCGGGGCGAAGGACCGGGCCGAGCCCGGGGACGCGGCCAAGGGCGAGGAGGCCGGGAGGACCCCGGCCGAGGACGAGAAGGCCGACAAGGACAGGGGCGGCGTCCCGGCCCGGCCGGAGACGGTGCCCGGTACGACCGGCGCCGCCGAGGAGGAGCCGTACGAGGTCCTTCCGGCCGACGACCCCTTGGACTGGCACGACGACCTGGCGCGCGCCTCCCGCTGGGCGGCCCTGAGGGACGCCGCCGCGCCCGGCGAGCTCCGGCCCGACGTCGCGGACCCGGTGCCGGACCCGCCGGACCCCTCCGAGCCGCCCCACTGACCCTCCGCCGGGCACGCGTCGCGCCTCACCGGGTCGACGGCGTCAGCGCCGACCCGGACGGTTCAGCTGTTCCCCACTCCGAGAACTCCCCGCAGCTCCGGCGGAAGCAGCTTGTCGCAGGACTGTTTGGCCTCGTGGGTGAGGGCGTCGTTGACGCACGTGTAGTAGTCGCGGTAGACGAACTGGACCGTGAAGGTCGAGGCCACCAGGACCAGGGCCAGGGACGCGGTGACCAGGCCGCCGATGGCCGCCGTCGCCTGGGGACGGGCCGCTCCCTGCGGGGCCGGAGTGTCCGGGTCCGCCCTGCGCGGCTTGGCCCGCAGGGCGCTGACTCCCCAGTACAGGGCCAGCACACCCAGCAGCAGGGACACGTAGGGCCAGCTGAACAGGGCGAAGAAGACGGCCCACATGCCGGACAGCAGGGCGTAGCGCGCGCGGCGCTGGGCGGGGTCGGTCGGGTCCCAGCGCATTCCACCGGGGCCGGCCGGTCCGCCGGGGCCCTGGGGGCCGCCGCCGGGCCGCTCGCCGAAGCCGCCGGGGGAGCGGCCGGGCTGGCGGTCGCTCCACTGGTCGCCCCACGGGGAGCCACCCCCGTGACCCGGGCCGTGGCCGTGACCGGAGCCCTGCGAACCCTGGGGGTGGCGTGGCTGCCAGGGGCGGTCCGGGGTGCCCTCGGGCGGCGGTGCGAAGGGATTGTCGTCCTGACCCGCATGGCCACCCTGACCCGCGTGGCCACCCTGACCGGCATGGCCGTCCTGACCCGCGTGGCCACCTTGACCCGCGTGGCCACCCTGACCGGCATGGCCGTCCTGACCCGCGTGGCCACCTTGACCCGCGCCGCCGGCCTGCCCGTCCCGAGGCGCCTCCGGCGGCGAGGCGGGCCGCTCTCGCAGCAGCACGACGCCGCGCTCGCCTCCCTGCTCCGGGCTCGGAGGGAACGTGAGGAGTCGCAGGCTGCGATCGGGCATCAAAAGAGCGTCTTCCCCTAGGCGAATACGGCTGTGCGCACGGCTGTCCGATTTGGGCTTCCTCCCCGACAACGCACCGTACGACGACCGCGTTCCCGAGGCTGCCCTTCGTGATTCCCTGCGAACGCTACCTTCCGGCCCCGCCCCCGTCCCGTGGGGGCCTTCCCGAGTGCCGGTATCGTTGCTGACGGTCGCCCGGTTCGTAGACTTCCCTGTATCGCGAGGGGCAAAGCATTCGTACGAATGTACAAACCGGCGGCCGTGACAGTCGCCACCCCGAGAAAGGGCCCCACAGTGGCCGCCACCCCCGCCGGCCCGCCGGTCAAGCGCCTCGTCGTGCTGGTCTCCGGATCCGGCACCAATCTGCAGGCGCTCCTGGACGAGATCGAGCGCACCGGAGCCGAGCGGTACGGCGCACGGATCGTCGCCGTAGGGGCCGACCGCGCCGGCATCGAGGGGCTCGCCCGCGCCGAGCGGGCCGGGCTGCCGACCTTCGTGCGCAGGGTCAAGGACTTCGCGAACCGCGAGGAGTGGGACGCCGCCCTCGCCGACGCCGTGGCCGCGTACGAACCGGACCTCGTGGTCTCCGCCGGGTTCATGAAGATCGTCGGCAAGGAGTTCCTCGCGCGGTTCGGCGGGCGGTTCGTGAACACCCATCCCGCCCTCCTCCCCAGTTTTCCGGGAGCCCACGGCGTGCGTGACGCGCTCGCGTACGGCGCCAAGGTCACCGGCTGCACCGTCCACTTCGTCGACGACGGCGTCGACACCGGTCCGATCATCGCCCAGGGCGTGGTCGAGGTCCGGGACGAGGACGACGAGAGCGCGCTGCACGAGCGCATCAAGGAAGTCGAGCGAAGGCTGCTCGTCGAGGTCGTGGGGCGGATCGCCCGCAACGGCCATCGCATTGAGGGACGAAAGGTAGTTATCCAGTGACCGCCACCGCCGAGAGCACCAAGCGGCCCATTCGCCGGGCGCTCGTCAGCGTCTACGACAAGACCGGCCTTGAAGACCTCGCGCGCGGGCTGCACACCGCCGGTGTCGAGCTGGTCTCCACCGGGTCGACGGCGGGCCGCATCGCCGCCGCCGGCGTCCCCGTCACCAAGGTCGAGGAGCTGACCGGCTTCCCCGAGTGCCTGGACGGCCGGGTCAAGACCCTGCACCCGAAGGTGCACGCGGGCATCCTCGCCGACCTGCGGCTGGACAGCCACCGGCAGCAGCTCGCCGAGCTGGGCGTCGAGCCGTTCGACCTCGTCGTCGTCAACCTCTACCCGTTCCGCGAGACCGTCGCCTCCGGCGCGAGCGACGACGAGTGCGTCGAGCAGATCGACATCGGCGGCCCGTCGATGGTCCGCGCCGCCGCCAAGAACCACCCGTCGGTCGCCGTGGTCACCAGCCCGGAGCGGTACGCCGACGTCCTCGCGGCCGTGCAGGACGGCGGCTTCGACCTCGCCGCCCGCAGGCGCCTGGCCGCCGAGGCGTTCCAGCACACCGCCTCCTACGACGTGGCCGTCGCCTCCTGGTTCGCCTCCTCCTACGCCCCCGTGGACGAGTCCGGTTTCCCGGACTTCCTGGGCGCCACCTACGAGCGCAAGAACACCCTGCGCTACGGCGAGAACCCGCACCAGGGCGCCGCCCTGTACGTCGACGGGACCGGTGGCCTCGCCGAGGCCGAGCAGCTGCACGGCAAGGAGATGTCGTACAACAACTACACGGACACGGACGCCGCCCGCCGTGCCGCGTACGACCACGACGAGCCCTGCGTCGCGATCATCAAGCACGCCAACCCCTGCGGCATCGCGGTCGGTTCGGACGTCGCCGAGGCGCACCGCAAGGCGCACGCCTGCGACCCGGTCTCCGCGTACGGCGGTGTCATCGCCGTCAACCGGCCGGTCAGCAAGGAGATGGCCGAGCAGGTCGCGGAGATCTTCACCGAGGTCATCGTCGCCCCGGACTACGAGGAGGGGGCGCTGGAGGCCCTCACCAAGAAGAAGAACATCCGGGTCCTGAAGGCGCCGGGCGCGCCCTGCAACCGGGTCGAGGCCAAGCAGGTCGACGGCGGTGTCCTGCTGCAGGTCACCGACCGCCTCCAGGCCGACGGCGACGACCCCGCGGGCTGGACGCTGGCCAGCGGCGAGGCCCTGGGCGAGGACGAGCTGAAGGAGCTGGCCTTCGCGTGGAAGGCCTGCCGCGCCGTGAAGTCCAACGCGATCCTGCTCGCCAAGGACGGCGCCTCGGTCGGCGTCGGCATGGGCCAGGTCAACCGCGTCGACTCCTGCAAGCTCGCCGTCGAGCGGGCCGGCGAGGAGCGCGCCCGGGGTTCCTACGCGGCCTCCGACGCGTTCTTCCCCTTCCCGGACGGCCCGCAGATCCTGATCGACGCCGGTGTCCGGGCGATCGTCCAGCCGGGCGGCTCGATCCGTGACGAGCAGGTCGTGGAGGCCGCGAAGAAGGCGGGCGTGACGATGTACTTCACGGGCACGCGCCACTTCTTCCACTGATCTCCGGTCATCCCGTACCGACGGCCTCCGGCCCTCCCCCGAGGGAGCCGGAGGCCGTCGGCGTCCGTGGTCAGCAGGGGCGCAGCGACCAGATCGGGTCCCAGGTCGCGGTGCCCGCCTGGTAGGCCGTCGAGGTCCAGCGGACGCTGCCGTCCCGGTTGAAGAACCTGGCGACCGTGCCCGGCGTCTGGTTGTTGGTGAACGGCCCGTCCCCGGTCCAGTTCGTGACGTTCCAGGTCTGGCACTTGTAGAAGTCGAACTTGGTGCCCTTGACGATCATGCACAGGTGACCGTAGGCGCAGGCGAGGTCCTTCGCGGCGACCTTGCCCTGCGGGGCCTTGGTGAGGGTCAGGCCGTCGTAGCGGACCCGGTCGGCGGAGGCCGAGAGGGGCTTCGGGTGGCCCGCGAGGACCTGGTCGGCCACCTGCTGGACACCGGTGACCCGGGTGCCGTCCGGTGCGGCCGCGGTGGCCGCCACCGTGGAGCCGGCGAGCAGGGCGGTGGCCGCGACGAGCAGTGCGGCGGGCTTGGCGATGTTCACGGTTCCCCCATGTGAACGGATGGTGTCGGTCGCTCCGCCGTGGCGGAGTGCTACCACCGTGCCGCCCCGGTCCGTCCGCCGGTACCTCGGAAGTCTCAGGGTCACTTCTTCCCCGCGGGGGCGTACTCCTTGAGGTAGTGGGCGACACGGGCGCAGTAGTCGCGGTACTTCGGGGGAACTCCGCCCGTGTCGTTCACCTTCTTGTACGACGTCCGGTAGGCGGCGGCGAGCAGCACCCGTTCGTCGCCGGGCAGGCCGGCCTTCAGGTTGGGCGCCATGAAGCAGAGGTAGCGGCCCATGGCCGGGATGGAGACGGAGGGGGTGAGGGGCGGGGTGGGCGTGGCCGACGCGGGGACGCCGTCGTCGCGCATGTACCAGCGCAGCACGGCGGGGGTCCAGCGGGCGATGCCGAACTCGTGCTTGGCCGGGTCGGACAGGTTCGGGTCGAAGTCGCTCTCGGCCTTCAGCATGGCCGCGATGAGCGCGGGGGTGACGTCGGGCTCGGGGCAGGCGTGGGCGGAGTCCACGATGAGCCGGCGGTAGACGACCGGGACGCCCCGGTCGGTGCGCAGTTCCGAGGCGCCGTAGCGGGCCGAGGAGGCGTCGCGGGCGTCGCCCGGCCGGTCGTCCGTGGCCCTGGTGCTGATGCCGTAGCCGAGGGCCGCGACGGCGGCGGTGGCGGCCGCGGCACCGGCGATCAGGATCCGCCGGCGTCCGCGCCGCGGCAGCAGCCGGGGCAGGCGCGGCGAGCGGCCGGTGCCGGCGGCCGTCTCGACGCGGCGCAGCAGCGCCTCGGTGCTGATCCGGGCCTCGTGCGTACGGGCCAGACAGTCGCGGACGATCTCCCGCCAGGCGTCCGGGAGTTCGGGCGACAGACGCAGTTCGTCGGTGCCGCGGGCGTAGGCGGCGGCCGCGTCGCGGCGGGCCGTGGGGGTGGCGCCGGACAGCGGGAAGGAGTCGGTGAGCACGAGATGGGCGAGCACACCGAAGGCCCAGACGTCGGCGGACGGGCGGATCCGCCGGCCGCGTTCGCCGATCTCCGCCCACAGCAGTTCGGGCGGGGTGTAGTCGGGGGTGGAGAAGGCCGGGGTATAGGCGTGGGTGCCCTCCAGTTCGGCGGCCATGTTGAAGTCGGCGAGCCGCGCCGAACCGTCCGCCATCAGCAGCACATTGGCCGGTTTCAGATCCCCGTGCACCCAGCCCGCCCGGTGCAGCTGGGCCAGCCCCTCGCAGACCTGCGCGAGCAGGGCGGGCCCGGCGTCCGGGCGGGGCGAGACGGCGAGCAGGGCCGACAGGGACCCCTCGGCCCGCTCCAGGACGAGCACGGTGGCGCCGTCGAGTTCCGGGCGGCCGGGGTCGTCGACGACGAGGGTCTCGTACATCCGGATCAGCCGCGGCCGGCGCAGCCTGCGGTGCAGGTCCACCTCGCGTTCGATGAGTTCGCGCAGGTGGGTCAGCTGACGCGGGGTGCCGGTGCCGGTGGGCAGGAACTTCAGCGCGGCGGTCGCGGGCAGTTCCGCGGAGCCCGCCGTGCGCCGGCCCGCGTACACGCTGCCGAAGGCCCCGGTCGCGATCGGCTCCCGCACCTCCCAGCCGCCGACCCGGTAGCCCCGGGGCACGGGCACCGCGTACGGCTCGGTCACCGGGCCGCCCGGCTGGTGGAGACGGCCCCGGACAGGACCACCAGGTCGTCCTCCCGTACGAGGTCGAAGCGGAGCGCCAGGGAGACCAGGGACTCCTTCTTGCCGTTGAGGCGGGGGCCGGTGTCCGCGGTCTCCGGGCCCGGCTTGAGCCGCAGCTTCACCGCCAGGTAGTCGATGTTCCACTGCACCGAGGTGCGCGAGGCGGCCGGCCAGGCGGGGCGCAGCCGGTCGACGACCTGGTCGACGGTGGGCAGCGGGGCGTGCGGGTCGCCGCGCAGCCGCGGCTCGCACAGGGCGGCCAGGACGGCGAAGTAGCGCTTGGTGCGGTCGACGGAGAAGGCGGGGGCGGTGGTGTCGCCGTCGGGCCCGCCGCCGTCGCGCAGGTAGTCGTGGCGCGGCGCCCACACCTCGATCGTCAGCAGGTCCCCGGCGGCGGGCAGTACGATCCGCGAGAACTCGAACGGGACGGGCGCGTCGAGCCGGCCCGGACCGACCTTGATGTGCTCGCCGGCGCCCTCCGGGTTCTCCACGACGTACGTCTGCCGCGCGGACAGGTTGCTCACTATCCAGAACGCGCCCTGCGCGCAGAGCTCGCCGGCCCGGCGGGAGACCCCGTCGTGAGGGATCGTCAGGTCGTTCTCGGGTGCCCGTCCGAAGGTGAGGCGCTCACCGGGCGCGAGCCGGATCCGGGTGCGGTGCTGCCGGTCCTCCGGGGTCGGCGGAGGTACGACGATGATGCTGTACAAGGTGCGTCTCCCCAGTGCCTGACGGCTGCCCCGGCCGGAACGGCCACCTCGGCCAGATTAGGGGGACACACCAGGGCCGTGCCTCCCCCTGGACGGGTGAGACACGGCCCTTGGCGTCGAATGGCGCGAACTGTTCCGTCGCGCGGGCGGGTTCAGTAGCGCGGACGGTTGAACCAGGCCGAGGCCTGGCCGTTGACCATCGCGGCCAGGATGATGCCGGCGATGGCGAGCGAGATGAGCCCGCCGAAGGTGGCGGAGCCGCCCCCGCCGCGCACCATGTTGCTGACGCCGCCGAGGATCATCAGCGACGCGTAGACGATCGTGGTGACGCGGATACCGCCGCCGCCGCTCTTGAACTTGACGCCCAGGAAGATCGACAGCGCGCCGAAGGCCAGCAGGATCACCGCGACGAGGATGCCGATACCGGTCGCGGCGCTGGTGTCGTCACCGCTGCCGGTGCTGTTGGAGACGTCCTGCAGGGCACCGATGGCGATGCCCGCGATGAGGCCGAACAGGATCTGCAGACCGGCCAGGATGAACAGCAGCACACGCGCGGTCTTCATCAGGCCCGGCATCTCCATCGGCATGCCGTAGCCGGGCTGCCCGAGCGGCGGGGCGGCCGGGTAGCCGTATCCGGGCTGGCCCTGGGGCGCGGCCGGGTAGCCGTATCCCGGCTGCTGGCCCTGCTGCGGCGGGGGCGGGTAGCCGGGCTGCTGGCCCTGCGGAGGGCCGTAGGGGTTGTTCGGGTCGCCAAAGCTCATGGCGGTCTTCCTCCGTTGTTCCAAGTGCGGGGACGACGCGCGGCACGGTTCGGAGGAGAGTTCTACAGATGCGGTCCGTCCCCCCGGCACTGCCCGCGGCACTGTCCGCTCATCGTTCTTTAGCCCGGTCTTACTTGTCCAGCCGGAATCGTGAGGTGTTGTGCAAGTGCAACATCGCTGATCATGCTGTGACAGATCGACAGCGTGCCGTGGGGCACCCGGATTGGAACCGGGGCCGGGTCATCCGCGAGGATGGGGGCATGACCGCCCAGATTCTCGATGGCAAGGCCACCGCAGCCGCGATCAAGTCCGATCTGACCGCCCGCGTGGCGGCGCTGAAGGAGAAGGGCGTCACGCCCGGCCTCGGCACGATCCTGGTCGGGGACGACCCCGGCAGTCAGAAGTACGTCGCCGGCAAGCACCGCGACTGTGCGCAGGTCGGCCTCGCCTCCATCCAGCGCGAGCTGCCGGGCACCGCCACCCAGGAGGAGATCGAGGCGGTCGTCCGGGAGCTGAACGAGGACCCGGCCTGCACCGGCTACATCGTCCAGCTGCCGTTGCCCAAGGGCATCGACGAGAACCGCATCCTGGAGCTGATGGACCCGGCCAAGGACGCCGACGGCCTGCACCCGATGAACCTGGGCCGGCTGGTGCTGAACGAGCCCGCGCCGCTGCCCTGCACCCCGAACGGCATCCTGTCGCTGCTGCGCGCCCACGGCGTGGAGATCAAGGGCGCCGAGGTCGTGGTCGTCGGCCGCGGTGTCACCATCGGGCGGCCGATGCCGCTGCTGCTCACCCGGCGCAGCGAGAACGCCACCGTCACCCAGTGCCACACCGGCACCCGCGATCTGTCCGCCCACCTGAAGCGGGCCGACATCATCATCGCGGCGGCCGGCTCCCCGCACCTGATCCGCGCCGAGGACGTCAAGCCGGGCGCCGCCGTCCTGGACGTCGGTGTCTCCCGCAACGCCGAGGGCAAGATCCTCGGCGACGTGCACCCGGACGTGACCGAGGTGGCCGGCTGGATCTCTCCGAACCCCGGCGGTGTCGGCCCGATGACGCGGGCGCAGCTGCTGGTCAACGTGGTCGAGGCGGCGGAGCGCAGTGCCGGCTGAGGACGCCCGCGCGGGGGCGGTCACCCGCGCCACGCACAGCGCCGGGGAAGCCCCCCGGCGGACCACCCGCCGTTTCCCGCGGATCACCAGGGACACCGCGCGACCGGAGGGCGGGGGCCGCGCCGCGCCCGGTGACGCCCCGGCCCCCGCGCGGCAGTGGCCCCTGCTCGTGGTGCTCGGCGGGGTCGCGCTCGGCCTGCTGCTGACCGCGCTCGACGTGTTCCGCTTCGGCACCCTGCTGATCGGAGCGGCCCTGCTGGCCGGGGCGGTCATGCGCTGGATACTGCCGGGCGTCGGCATGCTCGCCGTACGCTCCCGCTTCACGGACATCGCCACCTACGGCGTCCTCGGCCTGGCCATCGTCCTGCTGGCGATGATGGCCCAGCCGGATCCGTGGCTGCAGATACCGTTCCTGAAGGACCTGCTGCACGTCACGCTCAGCAACAAGTAGCGCCGGGGCGCCCGGTGCGCCGCCGGTGGCCCGCGCCTCCCCCGGGGACGCGGGCCACCGGCGCATCCCCCTCCCCCCGACGTTACGGCCGCCCCGCCGGCCCCGCCTCCGCCCAGGGGCCGAACTCCCGTACCACCCCGGGCGGTAGCCGGCCGGGGTCTGCAACTTCCGCGGTACCGCGCGGGGTTGACTTCCGGGTCCGGCCGCGGGCGTTACCCTGCGGCGATGCGACCGACGCCCCTCCGCCCGATCATCGTGGACACGCTGATCGCGGTCGCCATGGCCGTGGTCGCCGTCCTGCTCGGGCGGGAGTCGCGGTCACAGGGCTGGCCGGACCTCGACGGCCGCGCCTATGTCCTGGTCGCCCTCGCCCACCTGCCGGTCGCCCTGCGCGGCCGGTGGCCCCTCGCGGTCTTCGCCGTCGTCCAGGCCGCCGCGCTCGTGTACGTCACCCTCGGCTACTGGCCGGTGGTGTGCACCTTCGGCTCCATGCTCGCGCTGTACACCGTGGCCTCCGTCCGCCGGGTGCGCACCGCCCTGGTCTGCGCGGCCTGCATGACCGGGATGTGGGCGTACGCCGGGGTGGTCAGCCACACCCCGTCCATGGCCTCCGTGCTCGGCCAGGCGCTGTTGTACTGCTCGGTGCTGGTGTGGTTCGGGCATCTGGCCCAGCGCTCGGCCGAACTGACCCGGCGGCTGCGCGCCGAGCAGACCGAGCGGGCCCGGCGCGCGGTCGCGGAGGAACGCGGCCGGATCGCCCGGGAGTTGCACGACGTGGTCGCCCACCACATGTCGGTGATCTCGGTGCAGGCCGGTCTCGCCCGGTTCGTCTTCGACTCCCGCCCGGACCGGGCGCGCGGCGCGCTCGGCACCATCGCGGACACCAGCGGCGAGGCCCTGGAGGAGCTGCGCCGCATGCTGCGGGTGCTGCGCGAGGAGGACCCCGAGGCGCCCGGGCGGGCTCCCATGCCCACGCTCGCCCGGCTCGGCGACCTCCTGGACCGGGTCCGGGCCGGCGGGCTGCCCGCGGACCTCGCCGTGGCGGGTACCGAGCGCCCGCTCCCGCCCGGCGTCGAACTGTGCGCCTACCGCGTCGTCCAGGAGGCCCTCACAAACGCCCTCAAGCACGCGGGCCCGGCCCACGCGCGCGTGGAACTGCACTACGGCACCCACGAACTGACGGTCCGGGTCACCGACGACGGACGGGGGGTGAATCAGGCCAGAGTGCCCGCGGGAGGTGGACACGGCTTGATCGGCATGCGCGAGAGGGCCAAGCTCTACGGCGGGACGATCACGGTCGGCCCACGCTCCGAGGGCGGCTACGAGGTCCTGCTGACCCTGCCCACGTCGGCCGCCGGACGCGGCCGCAACGACCCGCCGGAGGACCTGCCGGGGGGTTCGCCGGAGGACCGTCCGGAGGCGGAGCGGTAGGCAGGAGCGGTAGGCGGCATACGACGGGGGGCGACCGTTCGACATGATCAGAGTGCTCGTCGTCGACGACCAGTTCCTCATCCGTGCCGGGCTCGTCGGCCTGCTGGAGGCCGCGCCCGGCTTCGAGGTGGCCGGCGAGGCGGCGGACGGCGAGGAGGCCGTACGGCTCGCCGCCGAGACCCGCGCCGACGTGATCCTCATGGACATCCGGATGCCCGGGGTCAACGGCATCGAGGCCACCGAACGGATCCTCGCCGAGGCCGACGGGCGCCCGCCCCGGGTCCTGGTGCTGACCACCTTCGACCTCGACGAGTACGTGTACGGGGCGCTGCGTGCCGGGGCCTGCGGGTTCCTGCTGAAGGACTCGGGGCCCGAGCGGCTGCTCGCCGCCGTCACCGCGGTGGAGGGCGGCGACGCGCTGTTCGCGCCCAGCGTCACCCGCCGTCTGGTGGAGGCCTTCGCCCGGCGGCAGGCCCCCGCCTCCGCCGACGCGGCCCCGCCCGACCTCGGGGTGCTCACCTCCCGTGAGACGGAGGTCCTCAGGCTCACCGCCCGCGGGCTGTCCAACCTGGAGATCGCCGACCGCCTGTACATCAGCGAGGCGACCGTCAAGACCCATCTCAACCGCACGATGAGCAAGCTCGACCTCGGCAGCCGCGCCCAGGCGGTCGTGCTGGCCTACGAGACGGGGCTGGTGACCCCGGGCGGCTGACCGCGCGCACGGCGCGACGGCGGCCCGCCCCCTCCCCCGATGAGGGGCGGGCCGCCGTCGCAACTCAGCCTGTCCCGCCGGGAACTGCCTGTTCAACGCCTGTCCGTGCGCTGTGGCACGGAAGTGACGGTTCCGCTACCGTGTCCACGCAGTGCCACATGTGTCCCCACCGTGTCGATGTCTCGACAGTTCGGGATAAGTTGGCGCATGACCGACGGGAGCGGTGCTCCCGTGCGCCCCCACTCCGGGAACTGGGATCCGGCGGCAGCGCATCCTTGTGGGTAGCCAGGACGGGGACATGTCGGGGCGAAGGCAAGGGGGGAAGCGATGCCTCGTTGGAAGGATCTGCCGGAGGAGCTGGATCCGCAGATCAAGGAGTTCACCAGCCAGGTGCGGCGGCTGGTGGACCGCAGCGGCCTGAGTGTCGCGGCGCTCGCCGACCGCACGGGCTACAGCAAGACGTCCTGGGAGCGTTACCTGGGCGGCCGGCTCCTCGCGCCCAAGGGCGCGGTCGTCGCGCTCGCCGAGGTCACCGGCACCAACCCGGTGCACCTCACCACGATGTGGGAGCTGGCCGAACGCGCCTGGAGCCGGGCGGAGATGCGGCACGACCGCACCATGGAGGCCATCCGCATCTCCCAGGCGCGCGCCGCTCTCGGGGAGTTCGGGGCGGCGGAGGCGACCGGGGGACCGTCCGGCGCCTCGTCCGGCAGCAGGGTCAACGGCGTCGGCGCGGCCACGGGGATCGCCGGTCCGGCCGGCGTCTCCCCGACGATTCCGCCCCAGCCGACGGCTCCCGACGCCGACGCCCGCGAGGGAGCGGGCAGCGGCCCGGCCGACCCTGACGGTGCCGGACGCGAGGGGACCCCGGACGTCAACTCCTGGGGCGTGGCCGGGTACCAGGGGCCGTCCCGGGCGAGCGCCCGCCCCGGCACGGCGGCAGGCGCGGGTGCCGGCGCCGCGGACGGCGCGGGGCCCGAGGCCGCTGCCGGCGGCCCGGCGCGGACGCCGGGCACCCCGAACCCGTACGACGGGCAGCCATCGGTGACCCGCCCGGCGCGGGGAAGTGCCGGACGGCAGCGGGTGATCATGTTCCTGTCGGGGCTGGTCGGCGTGCTCGTCGTCATCGCGGTCGTCTTCTTCCTCACCGACCGGGGCCGCGCGAAGCACGAGGGCAGCGCCCGGCCGTCCCCCTCCGCGACGAGGCACGCGAGCCCGCCGCCCGGGGTCAAGTGCACCGGTTCCGCCTGCGACGGCAAGGACGCCGAGGCCATGGGGTGCAGCGGTGACCTGGTGACCACGGCCAGGAGCGCCACCGTCGGCACCACCACCCTGGAGGTCCGTTACAGCAAGGCCTGCGGCACCGCCTGGGGCCGGATCACCGGCGCCGCCCAGGGCGACCGGGTCGAGGTCTCCGCCGGGACGGCACGGCAGAGCGGCGAGACCAGCGGCGCCGGCGACACCATCGCCTACACCCCGATGGTCTCCGTGAAGGACGTGGCACAGGCCAAGGCCTGCGCGACGCTGGCGTCCGGCCGCACGGGGTGCACAAAGTAGCCCGCGGTACCGGGCCCGGAAAAACGGCAGAAGGAAATTCCGGGGCGGCGCGCATGCCCCCGCGGATCCTGGGCACGCGTCGAATACCCCCACGGGAGTCCGGCAAACCGGTACCCCCACATGGCGGCCGCCTCCGTCCTCTCCCCCTCTCCCGGACGGGCGGCCGCCCCTTCTTTCGACATGTGTCCGACTTGTGGGGTGAGCCACACGGCCCCGAGCGTCTCGCATGCCGGATGCGCGATAGCCTGACCGCTGGATCGATCTCTTGACGCCAAGAGATCGATCATCCGCCCGGGGCAGGGACGCCCCACCGCCAGCTGTCATACGGAGAACGCCATGACCCGCACTCCCGTGAACGTCACCGTCACCGGCGCGGCCGGCCAGATCGGTTACGCCCTGCTCTTCCGCATCGCCTCCGGCCAGCTGCTCGGCGCGGACGTGCCGGTCAAGCTGCGCCTCCTGGAGATCACCCCCGCGCTCAAGGCCGCCGAGGGCACGGCGATGGAGCTGGACGACTGCGCCTTCCCGCTGCTGCAGGGCATCGACATCACGGACGACCCGAACGTCGCCTTCGACGGCGCCAACGTAGCCCTGCTGGTGGGCGCCCGCCCGCGCACCAAGGGCATGGAGCGCGGCGACCTGCTGGAGGCCAACGGCGGCATCTTCAAGCCGCAGGGCAAGGCCATCAACGACCATGCCGCGGACGACATCAAGGTCCTGGTCGTGGGCAACCCGGCCAACACCAACGCGCTCATCGCGCAGGCCGCCGCGCCGGACGTCCCGGCCGAGCGCTTCACCGCGATGACCCGCCTGGACCACAACCGCGCGCTGACCCAGCTCGCCAAGAAGACGGGTTCGACGGTCGCCGACATCAAGCGCCTGACGATCTGGGGCAACCACTCCGCCACCCAGTACCCGGACATCTTCCACGCCACGGTCGCCGGCAAGAACGCCGCCGAGGTCGTGAACGACGAGAAGTGGCTGGCCGAGGACTTCATCCCGACCGTCGCCAAGCGCGGTGCCGCGATCATCGAGGCCCGTGGCGCCTCGTCGGCCGCCTCCGCCGCCAACGCCGCCATCGACCACGTGTACACCTGGGTCAACGGCACGGCCGAGGGCGACTGGACGTCCATGGGCATCCCGTCGGACGGCTCCTACGGCGTCCCGGAGGGCCTGATCTCCTCCTTCCCGGTCACCACCAGGGACGGCAAGTACGAGATCGTCCAGGGCCTGGACATCAACGAGTTCTCGCGCGCTCGCATCGACGCGTCGGTGAAGGAGCTGGCGGAGGAGCGCGAGGCGGTTCGCGGCCTCGGCCTGATCTGAACCGCTCGGGCCCCGCTCCGGTCTCTTTCGGAGCGGGGCCCACGTGTGTCTTCGGCCAGGCCCTAACCGCCGTGGCGCTGCGGCGCCGTTGCCGGGTGCCGGTCCGTCGGGGTCGCTCGCGCCCGCGCGGCGGTAACCGCACATCCAGCGGAGTCCCGCGCCCCCTTGGGGCGCCTTCCGTTCCCGGCGGTCACCAGCGCCGTGGCCACCAGCACCACCACCCCTACCGTCCGCAGCGCCGGGCCCATGCCGTGGAGCAGGTCGGTGTGGGAGGACAGGACGGTACCGGTGACGGCGACGCCCAGGGCCGCCCCCGTCTCCCGCGCGGTCGTGCCGAGGCCGGAGCCCAGGCCCGCCTGGTGGGCCGGGAGTGAGGTGACCACGCCGAGGGTCAGGGCCGGCATGGACAGCCCGGCGCCGGCCGAGATGACCAGCAGCCAGCAGGCGAACACCGCGTAGGGAGTGCCCGCGTCGGCCGTGGACGCGCCGAGCAGGCCGAGGCCGATGAGGGCCAGACCGGACCCGATGACCGCGCGCGGATGACCGGCCCAGCGGGTGGCCAGCTTCTGGGCCAGGGCCATACCGAAGACCAGGGGCATGATCGCCACCCCTGTGATGGCGGGGCCGAACCCCTTTACGCCCTGCAGGTACTGCGAGTTGACGAAGAACAGGGAGAACAGGCCGAAGAACGCGGTGGCCGTGCCGAGCGAGGCCGACCGCAACCGGGACGAGGCGAAGACCCGCGGGTCGAAGAGGGGCGCCGCCGAGCGAAGGGCGTGCAGGGAGAAGGCCGCGATCAGCAGCGCGCCCGCCGCGAAGGCACCGAGGATCCGGGCGGAGGTCCAGCCGTACGCCGGGCCCTCGATGATGCCGAACAGGACGGCGACCAGGCCCGCGGTGAGCAGCAGGGTGCCGAGCGGGTCGGGGTTGCTCCGGGCGGAGCGGGCGGTGCGCGGGACCGTGACCCGGACCGCCGCGGCGAGGACCGCGGCGAGCGGGACCATGACCGCGAACAGGGCGCGCCAGCTGAGGAACTGGCCCGCCAGACCGCCGCCCAGGTTGCCCGCGGCGCCGCCCAGGCCGATCGACAGCGTCCAGGCGCCCATCGACCGGGCCCGGCGCTCGGGTGCGGACAGCTGCATCAGGATCGAGAGGGTGGCCGGGGTGATCAGCGCGGCTCCGGCGCCGGACAGGCCCCGCCCCGCTATCAGCGCGGCCGGGCCGGAGGCGAGCGCGCTGGTACCGGCGCCCGCCGCGAACAGGGCGAGCCCGGCGAGCAGGGCGCCCTTGCGGCCGTACCGGTCGCCGAGCGCGCCGGCCGGGACGAGCAGGCCCGCGAAGACGATGACGTAGGCGTCGACCGTCCACAGGATCTCGGTGTGCGAGGGGTGCAGCGCGGACGAACTCAGCTGCGGGATGAGGAGGTTGATGGCGGCGACCATGCTCTGCGCGAGAAGGACACAGGCGCACAGCGTGAGCAGGGCGGGGCGTTTCAGGGCGTGCGCGGGCACGGCTCCTCCCGGGAGCTTCGGTGACTGGTGTGGGATGCGCACTCACCGTAGGCTCGCCGGTGACCTGCTTTCCAGTGCAACCTTTGCAAGGAATACCTGCACATGACGCAATCCATCGGGCTGGACCTGAACCTGCTGGTCGCGCTGGACGTGCTGCTGGAGGAGGAGAGCGTGCGGGGCGCTGCCCACCGCCTGCACCTGTCCGAGCCCGCCATGAGCCGCACCCTCGGCCGGATCCGCAAGGCGCTCGGCGATCCGGTCCTGGTGCGCGCCGGCCGCCGGATGGTGCCCACTCCGCACGCGCTGGCCGTGCGGGCCGAGGTGAGCGCGGTGGTGGAACGGGCCCGGGCCCTGTTCGCGCCGGGCCGGGACGCCGACCTGCGGACCGTCACCCGCACGTTCACGATCCTCGGCCACGACGCCCTCGCCGCCACCCACGGCGCCGCCCTCTTCGCCCGCGCCGCCCGTGAGGCCCCCGGCATCCGCCTGCGCTTCCTGTCCGAGAGTCACGTGGACGCGCCGCTGCTGCGCCAGGGCACCGCCGACCTGGAGGTCGGGGTGATCGACACGACCGCGCCCGAGGTGCATGTGGAGACGGTGTACGAGGAGCGCATGCTGGGTGTCGTACGGGCCGGACACCCGCTGCTCGACGGGGAGGTGACGCCCGAGCGGTTCGCCGGGGCCGCGGGGCACCTCATCGTCTCCCGGCGCGGCAGGCAGCGCGGGCCGGTCGACGACGCGCTGGCCGAACTCGGCCTGACCCGCCGGGTGGTGGGCAGCGTCGGTACCTACCCGGCTTCGCTGTTCGTGCTGCGCGAGACCGACCTGATCGGGCTGATCACCTCGTACGGCCGCGCGATGGCCGCCTCCCTCGGCCTGGCCACCTTCGAGGTCCCGCTGCGGCTCCCCGCGGTCGAGGTGGGCTTCGCCTGGCACCCCCGGCACGACGCCGACCCCGCGCACGCCTGGCTGCGCGACTGCGTACGGGAGTTGATGTCCGGGGCGTCAGGCGCCGTCCTCGGGGAGTAGCCGCTTCTCGAACCAGTGGGCGGCGTAGACGTTGTCGTCGTAGCGCGGGATCCCGGTGTACCCGCACGCTCGGTACATCGCCTGCGCCTCGGTGAGGACGGCGTGCGTGTCCAGTCGTACGACCGTCAGCCCGCGCGCGAGGGCCTCCCGCTCCAGTCCCGCCAGCAGCCGCCGCGCGAGCCCCAGCCGCCGGGCCCCGGGACACACCCACACGTGCCGGATCTCGCCCACGCCGGGCTCCAGCCGCCTCAGGGCGCCGCAGCCCACCGGCCGCCGCTCCTCGTAGGCCACCAGGAAGGCGCCGGCGTCCCCGGTGACCTCCTCCGGCCGGACCAGCGTCGCCGGGTCGAAGCCCTCGGGGAAGCGCGTGTCGAGGTCCGCGGCGTAGGCGTCCAGGCAGGCCCGGGCGTCCGGCGAGGCGCCGTCGACCGTCTCGACGGTGATCCCGGCCAGCCGCAGCAGCCGCTGCGCGGTCGCCATGGCCCCGGTGAGCTCGGCCCGCTGGGCGGGGTCGAGGCCGTCGAGGAGGCCGGCGACGAGGGCGTCGGACCGGCGGTGCTGCTCGGCGACCTCCTCCCGGCCGTCGGGGGTCAGCTCGACCGTCCGCAGCCGGTTGTCGTGCGCGGGCACCGTGAGCCGGACCATGCCCTGGGCCTCCAGGGCCCTGGTCATCCGGCTGAGGTATCCGGCGTCCAGACCGAGCCGCCCGCGCAGCTCCCGCAGCGGGGCGCCGTCGCCGATCTCGAACAGCAGCCGGGCCTCGCCGAGCGGCCGGTCCTGACCGAGGTAGTGGTCGTCCAGGGCGCCGATCCGGCGGGTGAAGTAGCGGTTGAAACGGCGGAAGGCGGCCACGTCCGCCGCCGGCACGGGTTCTCTTTGACTCCGGTCAAAGGCTTCCATTCTTTGACTGTAGTCAGAGACCTTCGGCGCGTCCACGACAGCAACGGCCGTCTTTTGTCCGTTTTCGGGCGCATTTTCAGTGACGCGGCGCACTTTCGCCCCTGGATTGCGCATGCGGGGCGGAGGGCCTGGGCAGGCGGCGACGGTCCCCGAGGGTGCCACGCGTGTGACACAGGGACAGGGAACAGGAACGGAAGGCAGCACCGATCATGGCGGACAGAACGGAACGACAGGTCCGGGCGACCATCCACGCGGGCGGCGAGTGGCTCGGGGCGGTCTCCGGCGCGACGCGCGAGATCCTCGACCCCGCGGACGCCCGGCCGTTCGCCGTGGTCGCCGAGGGCGACGAGAAGGACGCCGAGCGCGCGGTGGCCGCGGCCCGGCAGGCCTTCGACCACGGCACCTGGCCGCACACCCCGGTCGCCGAGCGTGCCGCACTGCTGCGCCGCGTCGCCGACCTCCTCGTGCGGGACCGCGAGGAACTGGGCCTGCTGGAGAGCCGGGACGCGGGCAAGACCGTCGAGGAGGGCCGGATCGACATCGACTGTGTCGCCGACGCCTTCCGCTACTTCGCCGACCTGGTCGCCGCCGAGGCGCCCGGCCGGGTCGTGGACGCGGGCACGCCCGACGTCCACAGCGTCGTCGTCCACGAGCCGGTCGGTGTCTGCGCGCTGATCACCCCCTGGAACTACCCGCTCCTCCAGGCCAGTTGGAAGATCGCCCCGGCGCTCGCCGCCGGCAACACCTTCGTGATCAAGCCCAGCGAGATCACCCCGATGACCACCGTCGCGCTCATCGCCCTCCTCGCCGAGGCCGGGCTCCCCGCCGGTGTGGCGAACCTCGTCACCGGCCCCGGCCACACCGTCGGCGCCCGGCTCGCCGAGCACCCCGACGTCGACCTGGTCTCCTTCACCGGCGGCCTGGTCAGCGGCACCAAGGTCGCCCAGGCCGCCGCCCCGACCGTGAAGAAGGTCGCCCTCGAACTCGGCGGCAAGAACCCCAACGTCGTCTTCGCGGACGCCTGCGCCACCGGGGAGGGCTTCGACACCGCCGTCGACCAGGCCCTCAACGCAGCCTTCATCCACAGCGGCCAGGTCTGCTCGGCCGGCGCGCGGCTCATCGTCGAGGAGTCGGTCCGGGACCGCTTCGTCACCGAACTCGCCGACCGGGCCCGGAAGATCAGGCTCGGGCGCGGTACGGCGGACGGCGCCGAGTGCGGCCCGCTCGTCTCCGAGCAGCAGCGCGCCAAGGTCGAGGCCCATGTCGCCGGCGCCCTGGAGGAGGGCGCGGTGCTGCGCTGCGGCGGCAAGCGCCCGGAGCCCTCCGCGGACCGCCCGGCGACCGGCTACTTCTACGAGCCGACCGTCCTCGACGCCTGCCACCGCGAGATGACCGTCGTACGCGAGGAGGTCTTCGGTCCGGTCCTCACCGTCGAGACCTTCCGCACGGAGGACGAGGCCGTGTTCCTCGCCAACGACACCGAGTACGGCCTCGCCGGCGCCGTCTGGACCGCGGACGCGGGCCGGGCCCGGCGCGTCGCCGGCCGGCTGCGCCACGGCACCGTCTGGATCAACGACTTCCACCCCTACCTGCCGCAGGCGGAATGGGGCGGCTTCGGCAGGAGCGGCACCGGCCGCGAGCTGGGGCCCGCCGGACTCGCCGAGTACCGGGAGACCAAGCACGTCTACCAGAACCTCGCGCCGAAGCCGGTGCGCTGGTTCGCCGGCTGAACCGACGGAACCGGACGAGTCCGACCTCTTTCGACATCCCTGGAGTAGTACCCCCATGCCCGAGTCCACCCCCCACGTCTACGACTACGTCGTCATCGGCGGCGGCACCGCAGGCTCCGTCATCGCCTCCCGCCTCACCGAGAACCCCGACGTCACCGTCGCCCTCATCGAGGGCGGCCCGAGCGACGTCGGCCGCGACGACGTCCTCACCCTGCGCCGCTGGATGGGCCTGCTCGGCGGCGAACTCGACTACGACTACCCCACGGTGGAGCAGCCCCGCGGCAACTCCCACATCCGGCACAGCCGCGCCCGCGTCCTCGGCGGCTGCTCCTCCCACAACACCCTCATCTCCTTCAAGCCGCTGCCCTCCGACTGGGACGAGTGGGAGGAGGCCGGCGCCAAGGGCTGGGGCGCCGTCCCCATGGAGGCCTACTTCGCCCGCCTGAAGAACAACATCGTCTCCGTCGACGAGAAGGACCGGAACGCCATCGCCCGGGACTTCGTCGACGCCGCCCAGGCCGCACTCGGGGTACCCCGCGTCGAGGGCTTCAACCGCAAGCCGTTCACCGAGGGCGTCGGCTTCTTCGACCTCGCCTACCACCCCGAGAACAACAAGCGGTCCTCCGCCTCCGTGGCGTACCTGCACCCGGTGATGGACGAGCGGCCCAACCTGACCGTCCTGCTGGAGACCTGGGCCCACCGGCTGGAGCTGGACGGCACCCGCGCCGAGGGCGTGCACGTGCGCACCAAGGACGGCGAGGAACTGCTGATCCGCGCTCGGGGCGAGGTCGTCCTCTGCGCCGGCGCCGTCGACTCCCCGCGCCTGCTGCTGCACTCGGGCATCGGCCCGCGCGAGGACCTCGAAGCGCTCGGCATCCCCGTCGTCCGCGACCTGCCCGGCGTCGGCGAGAACCTGCTGGACCACCCCGAGTCGGTCATCGTCTGGGAGACCCACGGGCCCATCCCGGAGAACTCCGCGATGGACTCCGACGCGGGCCTGTTCGTGCGTCGCGACCCCGGACACGCGGGCCCGGACCTGATGTTCCACTTCTACCAGATCCCGTTCACGGACAACCCCGAGCGCCTCGGCTACGAACGCCCGCGGTACGGCGTCTCGATGACCCCGAACATCCCCAAGCCGAGGTCCCGCGGCCGCCTCTACCTCACCAGCGCCGACCCGTCCGTGAAGCCCGCCCTGGACTTCCGGTACTTCACCGACGAGGACGACTACGACGGCCGCACGCTCGTCGACGGCATCCGCATCGCCCGCGAGATCGCCAAGGCCGAGCCGCTCGCCGGCTGGCTCAAGCGCGAGGTCTGCCCCGGCCCGGAGATCCTCGGCGACGCCGAGCTGAGCGAGTACGCCCGCAAGGTCGCGCACACCGTCTACCACCCCGCCGGCACCTGCAAGATGGGTGCCGCCGACGACGAACTCGCGGTGGTGGACCCGGAGTTGAAGATTCGCGGGCTGGACGGCATCCGCATCGCCGATGCGTCCGTCTTCCCGACCATGCCCGCCGTGAACCCGATGATCGGGGTGCTCATGGTCGGGGAGAAGGCAGTCGACCTGATCGGAGGTGACGCCTGATGGCGCTCACAGTCCCCACACGCAAGCCGCCCACCACCGACACGCCGGTCTTCTCGGTGTCCGGCCTGTGGAAGGTCTTCGGCTCCAAGCCGGAGCGGATTCCCGCCGACGCCGAACTCGCCGCGCTCGAACCCGCCGAGCTGCGCGCCCGCACGGGCTGTACGGCGGCCGTCCGTGACGTCTCCTTCGACGTCCGCAAGGGCGAGGTCTTCGTCGTCATGGGCCTGTCCGGCTCCGGCAAGTCCACCCTCGTACGCTGCCTGACCCGCCTGATCGAGCCCACGGCCGGCACGATCGCCATCGACGGCGAGGACGTCCGCGCCATGGACAAGGGCCGCCTGCGCGAACTGCGCCGGCACCGCGCCGCCATGGTCTTCCAGCACTTCGGCCTGCTGCCGCACCGCACGGTCCTCGACAACGTGGCCTACGGCCTGGAGATCCAGGGCGTCGGCAAGGCCGAGCGGCGCGAGCGGGCCGCCGAGGTCGTCGCCAAGGTCGGACTCGAAGGCATGGAGCACCGCCGCCCCGGCCAGCTCTCCGGCGGCCAGCGCCAGCGCGTGGGGCTGGCCCGCGCCCTGGCCGTGGACCCCGAGGTCCTGCTCTTCGACGAGCCGTTCAGCGCCCTCGACCCGCTCATCCGGCGCGACATGCAGGACGAGGTGGTCCGCCTGCACCGCGAGGAGGGCCGCACGATGGTGTTCATCACCCATGACCTCAGCGAGGCCCTGAAGCTCGGCGACCGCATCGCCCTGATGCGCGACGGCCGGGTCGTCCAGCTGGGCACCCCGGAGGAGATCGTCGGTTCCCCGGCCGACGACTACGTCCGCGAGTTCGTCCGGGACGTTCCGCGCGAGCAGGTGATGACCGTGCGCACGGCCATGAAGCCGGGCGACTGCGGCGGCCGGGAGCACCCGGGGGCGCTGACGCCGGACGCGGTCGTCGCGGACGCGATCAGGACGGTGGCCGAGACCGGCACACCGGCCTGCGTGGTGGAGGACGGCAGCTGCATCGGAACCGTGGACCACGAGCTGCTGCTGGACGTCGTGGCGGGCATCGACGTGTGCGTACCCGGCCCCCGCACCAGCCCGGAGGCCGTCTGATGGCAACGCTCACCGTCCCGGCCGCCTCCCGTGCGAACCTCCGCCTGCTGAGGAGCCGAACCGCGGCGAAACTGCTCCTGCTCGCGCTCGTCACCGCCGTACTGCTGCCCCTGCTGCACGGCGGATCGTGGCCCCACCACCTGACCGTCAGCCTGGACAAGCCCCTCACCGGCGCCAGCAACTGGGTGATCGACAACCGGGACAGCCACCCGCTGTTCCTGTACTTCTTCGGCTACATCAGCAACGCGGTCGTCCTCTCCGTACGCGCCGTCTACCTCACGCTGCTCGCCGCGGGCTGGACCGGCGTCACGGTCTTCGGTGCCCTGGTGGCCTGGCGCGTCGCCGGTGTCCGTCTGGCCGCCGGCACGGCCATGGCCTTCCTGGCCTGCGGAGCGCTCGGCATGTGGGTCCCCACCATGCAGACCCTCGCGCTCATGGTGGTCGCGGTCCTCGCCTCCGTGATCGTCGGCGCGCTGCTCGGCCTCGCCGCCGGCCTCTCCGACCGCCTGGACCGCGCCCTGCGCCCGGTCCTGGACACCATGCAGGTGCTTCCCGCGTTCGCCTACCTCCTCCCCGTCGTCCTGGTCTTCGGCATCGGCGTCCCCGCGGCCGTCCTCGCCACCGTCGTGTACGCCGCCCCGCCGATGGCCCGCCTCACCGCGCTCGGCCTGCGCGGGGCCGACCCCGAGGTCCTGGAGGCCGTGGAGTCGCTCGGCGCGACCCGCCGCCAGCGGCTGCTGACCGCCCGTATCCCGCTGGCCCGGGGGGAGCTCCTCCTCGGTCTCAACCAGACGATCATGATGGCGCTGTCCATGGCCGTCATCGCGTCCGTCATCGGCGCCGGCGGCCTCGGTGACCGCGTCTACCAGGCGCTCGCCTCGGTCGACGTCGGCCAGGCCCTCGCCGCCGGCATCCCGATCGTGCTGCTCGCCATCGTGCTGGACCGCGTCACCGGAGCCGCCGGCGCCGGGGAGACGGGCGAGGGCCGGTCCCGGACCATCGGCTGGCCGTACGCCCTGGCCGTCACCGTGGCCGTCGCCCTGGCCGGCCGTCTGCTCGGCCGCCTCGACTGGCCGTCCGGCGCCACGCTGAACATCGCCGAACCGGTCAACCGCGCCGTCGACTGGATGACCAACCACCTCTACTCCGGCGTCCCCGTCGTCGGCGGTACGGCCGACTGGGCCGGCCACTTCACCACCTGGGTCCTGGACCCCGTCCGCGGCGGCCTGCAGTGGCTGCCCTGGTGGTCGGTGCTGCTGATCGTCGCCGCCCTGGCCTGGTCGATCGGCACCTGGCGCACCGCCCTGACCGCCGTCCTCGCCATGGCCGCGATCGGCGTGCTCGGCGTCTGGGAGCCGGCCCTCGACACCCTCTCCCAGGTGCTGGCCGCCGTCGCCGTCACCCTGGTCCTCGGGTTCGCGACCGGCATCGCCGCAGCCCGCAGCGACCGCGTCGAACGCGCCCTGCGCCCGGTCCTGGACGTGTTCCAGACCATGCCGCAGTTCGTGTACCTGATCCCGGTCGTCGCCCTGTTCGGCGTGGGCCGCGCCCCCGCCGTCGCCGCGGCCGTCGTCTACGCCCTCCCGGCCGTCGTCCGGATCACCGCGCAGGGCCTGCGCCAGGTCGACCCGGCCGCGCTGGAGTCGGCGCGCTCGCTCGGCGCGACCGGCCGACAGCAGCTGTGGCAGGTCCAACTCCCGCTCGCCAAGAGGTCGTTGCTGCTCGCCGTCAACCAGGGCGTGGTCCTGGTCCTCGCCGTCGTCATCATCGGCGGCCTGGTCGGCGGCGGCGCCCTCGGCTACAACGTCGCCTTCGGGCTCGCCCAGGGCGACCTGGCGACCGGTCTGGTCGCCGGTGCCGCGATCGTCTGCCTGGGCCTGATGCTCGACCGGGTGACCCAGCCCACCGAGCGACGCGCGAAGAAGGGAGCGTGACATGACGAAGCTCAAGCGCAGGACGGCGCTGATCGCCGCCGGAGCGGCCACCGTGTCGCTGCTCACCGGCTGCGGCGCCGCCGACATGACCAAGCAGGCCAGCCCGTTCGCGAACGCCCGGGGCGCCAAGTCCGTGACCCTGTCCGTGCAGTCGTGGGTGGGCGCCCAGTCCAACGTCGCCGTGGCCCAGTACCTCCTGGAACACGAGCTGGGCTACCGCGTCGACACCGTCCAGGTCGACGAGGTGCCCGCGTGGGACGCGCTCAGCCAGGGCCGGGTCGACGCGATCCTGGAGGACTGGGGCCACCCGGACCAGGAGAAGCGGTACGTCGAGGACAAGAAGACGATCGCGCACGCCGGCGACCTCGGGGTGACCGGCCACATCGGCTGGTTCGTGCCCACCTACCTGGCCCAGCAGCACCCGGACATCACGAACTGGAAGAACCTCGACAAGTACGCCCCCCTCTTCCGCACCGCGGAGAGCGGCGGCAAGGGCCAGCTGATGGACGGCTCCCCGTCGTACGTCACCAACGACAAGGCGCTGGTGAAGAACCTGAAGCTGAACTACCAGGTCGTCTTCGCCGGCTCCGAGGCCGCCCAGATCACCCAGATGAAACAGTTCGCCAAGGAGAAGAAGCCCTTCCTGACCTACTGGTACGCACCCCAGTGGCTGTTCAAGAAGGTCCCCATGACGGAGGTGAAGCTGCCGCCGTACAAGGAGGGCTGCGACGCGGACGCGGCGAAGGTGGCCTGCTCCTACCCGCACACCCCGCTGCAGAAGTACCTCAACGCCGGCTTCGCGAAGTCCGGGGGCAGGGCCGCGGCCTTCCTGAAGAAGTTCAGGTGGACCACCGAGGACCAGAACGAGGTCTCCCTGATGATCGCCGACCAGAAGATGTCACCCCAGGACGCGGCGAAGAAGTGGGTGGACAGCCACCCAGACGTGTGGAAGCGGTGGCTGTCCTGAACCGTCCCGTCACACGAGCGAGTCGGCGATCCCCCGCAGGGCGGCCGTCGCCCTGCGCTGGAGTCCCGGCCCGAAGGTGATGCGCGTGGCCCCGAGTTCGCCGAGTTCGGTGAGCGAGGGGCCCTCGCCGTCCGCGCGGGCCAGCACGTTGACCGGGCCCTGGATCCCGGCCCGCAGCAGGGGCAGCACACCGACGGGGGCGAGGATCGGATAGACGCAGTCCGCGCCCGCCGCCACGTACAACGCGGCCCGCTCGATGGCCCGTTCGGGATCCTTGTCGCCGTGCACGAAGACATCCACGCGGGCGTTGACGAACAGCCGGTCGGCGGCGGCCGAGCGCACCTCGGCGAGGAACTCGGCCTGCTCCCGCGGGTCCCTGAGGACGCCCCCGTCCGAGTCCTCCAGGTTGCAGCCGACCGCACCGGCCTCCAGCAGCCGCTCCACGATCTCCTTCGGCGCGAGCCCGTACCCGCTCTCGATGTCCGCCGACACCGGCACGTCCACCGCCCGGGCGATCCGGGCGACGGCCGCGAACATCTCGTCGGCCGGGGTCGCCCCGTCCGCGTACCCGAGCGACGCGGCCACCCCCGCGCTCGGCGTGGCCAGCGCCGGGAACCCGGCCTCGGCGAACGCCCGCGCGGAGGCCGCGTCCCAGGGGCCCGGCAGCACCAGCGGCTCCTCCGGGGCACGCCCCCGGTGCAGCGCGCGTAACACCTCGGCCTTGCTCATGGCAGGTAACCTCCCGGCGGGACTCGGCGGCTGACCATCAGGCGGTTCCAGCCGTTGATGACGGTGATCAGGGCGATGAGATGGGCGAGTTCGGCCTCGGTGAAGTGGTCCGCGGCCCTGTCGTACACCGCGTCGGGCACAAAGCCCTCGGTCAGCACGGTGACCGCCTCGGTCAGCGCGAGCGCGGCCCGCTCCCGTTCGCTGTAGAGGTCCTCGGCCTCCTCCCAGGCGGCCAGGAGCTGGAGGCGGTCCTCCGACTCCCCGTCCTTCCGGGCCGCCCGGAGGTGCATGTCGAGGCAGAAGGCGCAGTGGTTGATCTGCGAGGCGCGGATCATCACCAGTTCGGCGAGGACCGGATCGCCGAGCCCCTGCTTGGCGGCCGCGCTGAGCGCGGACATCGCCCGGCCGACCCTCGGGTCCAGCAGTTGCGTACGGCTCACTTGTGCTGCCCCGGCTGGTAGTGGCCCGGGGTCATCCGGGTGGTCACCCCGAACCGGTTCCAGGCGTTGATCACCGTGATCGCGGCGATCAGCTGAGCCAGCTCGGCCTCCTCGAAGTGCTTGGCGGCCCGCTCGTACACCTCGTCCGGCACGAACCCGTCCGTCAGGACCGTGATCGCCTCGGTCAGCTCGATCGCCGCCAGTTCCTTCGGGGTGTAGAAGTGCCGGGACTCCTCCCAGGCGCTGAGCTGCACGACCCGCTCCACGCTCTCCCCCGCCGCGAGCGCGTCCTTGGTGTGCATGTCGAGGCAGAAGGCGCAGTGGTTGATCTGCGAGGCGCGGATCTTCACCAGCTCGTACAGCTTGGGGTCCAGCCCCTGCTTGGCGGCGGTGTCGAGCCGGATCATCGCCTTGTAGACCTCGGGGGCGTGCTGGGCCCACTGCATGCGCGGGGCCTGCTCGGTGGCGTACTCGACCTTGTCCTGTGCGGTTCTCATGCCCTCGACCCTAGGAGCGAGGCAGCCCAGGAGTATGGTCCATTTCCATGGAGGAATCGTGGGCCACTCTGGGTGTAGACCTGCACCTCGAACCGACCGGTGCCGGCGGGCTGCGCCGGGGCCTGACCGATGCCCTGCGGGACGCCGTCCGCACCGGCCGGCTCGCGCCCGGCACCCGGCTGCCCTCCTCCCGCTCCCTCGCCACCGACCTGGGCATCGCCCGCAACACCGTCGCCGAGGCCTACGCCGACCTGGTGGCGGAGGGCTGGCTCACCGCGCGGCAGGGCTCGGGGACACGGGTGGCGGCGGGGGCGCCGGCGCCGTTCCCCGGCACGGGTGCGTCACCCCGGCGCCGGGAACCCGAGCGGCCCGCCCACAGCCTCCTGCCCGGCATCCCGGACCTGGCCGCCTTCCCGCGCACCGAGTGGCTCAAGGCAGCCCGCCGCGCCCTCGCCGCCGCCCCGTACGACGCCCTCGGCTACGGCGACCCGCGCGGCCGCCCCGAACTGCGCGCCGCCCTCGCCGGCTACCTCGCGCGCGTGCGCGGCGTCCGGACGGACCCGGAGACCGTCCTGATCACCTCCGGCTTCACGCACGCCCTGCGCATCACCGCGGCGATGCTCGGGGCGCGCGGCGTGCGCACGGTGGCGGTCGAGTCCTACGGCCTCGACACCTACTGGGGCCTGCTCCGGCAGGCGGGCCTCGCCACCCCCGCGCTGCCCTTCGACGAACACGGCACGGACACCGGGGGGTTGCACGGTGCCGGTGCGGTACTCCTGACCCCCGCCCACCAGTTCCCCATGGGTACACCCCTGCATCCCGACCGGCGGGCAGCCGTCGTGGACTGGGCGCGGCGCACCGGCGGGCTGGTCCTGGAGGACGACTACGACGGCGAGTTCCGCTACGACCGGCAGCCCGTCGGCGCCCTCCAGGGCCTCGCCCCCGACCGCGTGGTCTACTTCGGCACCGCCAGCAAGTCCCTGGCGCCGGGACTGCGCCTGGGGTGGATGGTGCTGCCCCCGTCGCTGGCGGAGGCGGCGGCCGCGGCGAAGGGCGGCACCGACACCGTAGGGGTGCTGGAGCAGCTCACGCTCGCCGAGTTCATCACCTCCGGTGCGTACGACCGGCACGTCCGCTCCTGCCGGCTGCGCTACCGGCGCCGCCGCGACGCCCTCGCCGCCTCCGTGTCCGCCCGCGCGCCCGAGGTGACGGTCACCGGGATCGCCGCCGGACTGCACGCGGTGCTGCTGCTGCCGCCGGGCATGGAGCGGTCGGTGGTCCAGGCGGCGGCGTGGCAGGGCCTGGCCCTGCACGGCCTGTCCTTCCACCGGCATCCGCAGGCCGTCGCCGAGCCGCTGGACGCGCTGGTCGTGGGCTACGCGACCCCGCCGGACAGCGCGTGGGCGGGCGCGCTGGAGGCGTTGTGCCGGGTGTTGCCGTAGGGGGCACAGGAGCCCGCACCCGTCAGGCGTCGCCCGCCTGCTCCACCGGGGCCTCCCCGAAGCGTGCGAGCGCCAGCGCCCCCGCCACCGCCACCGCGAACCCGAGGACCGCCAGCCAGGTCAGCCCCTCGCGCGTGCGGTCGCCCAGCCAGACCACACCGATCGCCGCCGGCCCGATCGTCTCGCCGATCACCATCCCGGCGGTCGCGGTGGTGACCGAGCCCCGCTGGAGGGCCGACGTCAGCAACATGAACGCGGCGCCTCCTCCGATCAGCAGCGCATAGGTCGCCGGGTTGGCCAGGAGAGCCAGTGGCGCCAGGCTGTCGACCAGCCGTACCGACACCTCCACCACCCCGAACCCGAACCCCGCCCCGAGGCCGAGCGCCAGCGCCCGCCCCGGCCCGGACAGCCGGCCGCCCGCCAGGGCGAGCAGCAGCATCCCGACCGCCACGGCGAGCATCACGTACCGCAACGTGTCCGACCCGCCCTGGTCGCCCTCCGGCCCGGACGCCAGGCCCAGCATCGCGAGCCCGGCGCACACCACGGCCACCGCGCCCCACTCCGTGCCGCTCAGCCGCACCCGCAGCAGCCGCGCCGCGACCACGGCGGTCACCGCCAGACTCGCCGCCAGGGCCGCGCTGACGGCGTAGATCGGAAGGGACCGCAGCGCCGCGATCTGGAACAGGAAGCCCAGCCCGTCCAGCGCGAGCCCGACCAGGTACCGCCACTGCCGCAGCGCCCGCAGCAGCAGCGCCGCCTCACCCCCGCCGCCCGTACCGGCCTCCCGCGCCGCCACCGCCTGCAACACCGTCGCGGTGCCGAAGCAGACCGCCGCGCCGAGGGCGCACACCATTCCAAAGAACACAAAGTGACTCTAGGAGACGGCTGACCCGGCCACCCCCTGTGGTCTGCGCTCTTACCGTTCTCTAGGCTGGCCGCCGACATCAGCCACTCGAACACGGACACGGGGGACACGAACATGGCTGACACCCGTCGGCGGCTGCGCTCCGGCACGGTCGTCCTCGGCGGCATGGGTGTGCTGGCCGCCGCCCTGACCGCCTGCTCGTCCGACCCGGACAAGCGCTGCGTCGACCGCGACAGCTACACCCTCGCCAAGGGCTACAGAATCGTCTCCGACAAGAACTGCAGGACCACGTCCCTCAAGACGTCGGTGAACGGCTCCTGGTACTACGGCGGCAAGAAGAAGGGCTCGTGGGTGGACGACGGTTCCTTCACCCGGCCCCACCGCAGCTCCTCGGGCTCTTCCGGCGGTCACGGGGTCCACCGCGGCGGCTTCGGCGGCGGGTACCACGGCTCCGGCGGGTGATGGAAGACCCGCATGGAACGCCGTACCACCACCCCGCGCCCCGGCTGGCAGCAGACCGTCGAGGAACAGGGGCTCGTCTATCCCCTCACCCGGTACCCGGACGGCTCGCTGCGCCCCTACTGGGACGAGAGCGCCTACTACGTCTTCGGCCTGGAGGAGATCGAGGCGCTGGAGGAGACCGTCGAGGAGCTGCACCGGATGTGCCTCGCGGCCGCCGGGCACATCGTGGCCGAGGACCGCCTCGCCGACCTCGGCATCACCGACCCGCGGGTGGCCGCCGCGGTCACCGAGGCCTGGCGCCGCCGCGCCGAACTCCCCTCCGTCTACGGCCGGTTCGACCTCCGCTACGACGGCATCGGCCCGGCCAAGCTGCTGGAATACAACGCCGACACCCCGACCTCGCTGGTGGAGGCCGCCTCACCGCAGTGGTTCTGGATGGAGGAGCGCTTCCCCGGCGCCGACCAGTGGAACTCCCTGCACGAACGCCTCGTCGAGGCCTGGCGGTCCCAGGCCGCGCTCCTCCCGCCTGGCAGCCCCCTGCACTTCGCGCACTCCTCGGCCGACGAACTCGGCGAGGACCTGATGACGGTCGCCTATCTGAAGGAGACCGCCGAACAGGCCGGCCTCGACACCGACTGGCTGTCCATGGAGGAGATCGGCTGGGACACCCTCTCCGGCCGCTTCGTCGACAACCGGCTCCGCTTCATCCGCGGCATCTTCAAGCTCTACCCGTGGGAGTGGCTCACCACCGACGCCTTCGGCGGGCACGTCCTGGACACCCTCGACAACGGCGGCGGCAGCGGCAGCACCCTGTGGATCGAACCCGCCTGGAAGATGCTGCTGAGCAACAAGGCCCTGCTGGCGATCCTGTGGGAGCTGTACCCCGGCCACCCCAACCTCCTGCCCGCCTACCTCGACGGCCCCCGCGAGCTGGCCTCCACGGCCGGCTACGTCGCCAAGCCCCTGCTCGGCCGGGAGGGCGAGGGCGTCACCGTGCACGAGCCCGGCGCGCCCGCCGTACTCCGTGACGAGCCCTGCTGCTACCAGCAGTTGGCGCCCCTGCCCGCCTTCGCCGGCAACCACGTCGTCCTCGGCGCCTGGGTCGTCCGGGACGAGCCGGCGGGCCTGGGCATCCGCGAGTCCACGGGCCTGATCACCGACGAGTACGCCCGCTTCCTGCCGCACGTGATCCTCTAGGGCCTGCCGTTCGGATCAGGTCGCAGGACGGCGCCGGGGCCGATCGGCGCCGCGTCTGCTGCGTGATCCAAACGACAGGTCTTAGGCGCCCAGGACGGCCGTCAGCTGTTCCAGACCCCAGTCCAGGTCCGCCTCGTCGATGATCAGCGGCGGGGCGATCCGTACCGTGTGGCCGTGGGTGTCCTTCACCAGGACCCCGCGGTCCATCAGCCGCTCCGACACCTGCCTGCCGGTACCGATCCCCGGCGCGACGTCCAGGCCGGCCCACAGTCCGCGGCCGCGCACCGCCGTCACCGTGCCCGTGGCCGGCAGGGCCGCCAGCGCCCGGTGCATCCGCTCGCCCAGTGCCGCCGCCCGGGCCTGGAACTCGCCCGTGCGCAGCATCGCGACCACCTCCAGGGCCACCGCGCAGGCCAGCGGATTCCCCCCGAACGTCGACCCGTGCTCGCCCGGCCGGAACACCCCGAGCACCTCCGCGCTCGACACCACCGCCGACACCGGCACGATGCCGCCGCCCAGCGCCTTGCCCAGCACGTACATGTCCGGGACGACGCCCTCGTGCTCGCACGCGAAGGTCCGCCCGGTCCGGCCGAGACCCGACTGGATCTCGTCGGCGACGAACAGCACGTTCCGCTCCCGGGTCAGCTCCCGGACGGCCGGGAGATAGCCGGCCGGCGGCACGACCACCCCGTTCTCGCCCTGGATCGGCTCCAGCAGCACCGCGACGGTGTTCTCCGTCAGCGCCTCCCGCATCGCCGTCAGGTCGCCGTACGGCACGATCTGGAAGCCGGGCGTGTACGGCCCGAAGTCCGCCCGGGCCTCCGGGTCGGTGGAGAAGCTGATGACCGTCGTCGTACGGCCGTGGAAGTTGCCGCCCGCGACCACGATCTTCGCCATCTCCGCGGGCACCCCCTTGACCCGGTACCCCCACTTCCGGGCCGTCTTCACCGCGCTCTCCACCGCCTCCACGCCGGTGTTCATGGGCAGCACCATCTCCATCCCGCACAGCTCGGCGAGCTGCGTGCAGAACGCGGCGAACCGGTCGTGCAGAAAGGCGCGGGAGGTCAGCGTCACCCGGTCCAGCTGTGCCTTGGCCGCCTCGATGAGCCGCCGGTTGCCGTGCCCGAAGTTGAGCGCCGAGTAACCGGCCAGCAGATCCAGATAGCGCCGCCCCTCCACATCCGTCATCCAGGCCCCCTCCGCCGAGGCCACGACGACCGGCAGCGGGTGGTAGGTGGGCGCACAGTGCGCTTCGGCGGCGGTGATGAGGTCTTCTGCAGCGGTCATGGCCTCTCCCGGAGACGGCGGTGGCCCCCTTCCTATCCTCGCTCGCATGGTGGACGCGGGACCTGCGCGCTCCGGCGCGCCCGGTAGGCTGATCAGCGGGCCGTGACTGGCGCGCTGGGATGGGACGGACCATCGGGGAGCGGCCCGAGTGTGATGTGTGCCGTGCGCCTGGGCCGAACGTGAACGCTGTACGCACACCGTCCGGAGGTCCTCATGCCAGAGCAGCAGCCCCTCTCCACCGAGTCCACCGCCTTCCGCGCCGCTCTCGACGTCATCCGTGCCGTGGAGCCGCGCGTCGCCGACGCCATCGGCCAGGAGGTCCACGACCAGCGCGAGATGCTGAAGCTGATCGCCTCCGAGAACTACGCCTCGCCGGCCACCCTCCTCGCGATGGGCAACTGGTTCAGCGACAAGTACGCCGAGGGCACCGTCGGCCGCCGCTTCTACGCCGGCTGCCGCAACGTCGACACGGTCGAGGCACTGGCCGCCGAGCACGCCAGGGAGCTCTTCGGTGCCCGGCACGCCTACGTCCAGCCGCACTCCGGCATCGACGCCAACCTGGTCGCCTTCTGGGCCGTCCTCGCCGACCGCGTCGAGGTCCCCTTCCTTCAGAAGACCGGCGCCCGCCAGGTCAACGACCTCTCCGAGGCCGACTGGGCCGAGCTGCGCCAGGCCTTCGGCAACCAGCGCATGCTCGGCATGTCCCTGGACGCGGGCGGCCACCTCACCCACGGCTTCCGCCCGAACATCTCCGGCAAGATGTTCGACCAGCGGTCCTACGGCACCGACCCGGCCACCGGCCTGATCGACTACGAGGCCCTGCGCGCCCAGGCACGCGAGTTCAAGCCCCTGATCATCGTGGCGGGCTACTCGGCGTACCCCCGTCTGGTGAACTTCCGGATCATGCGCGAGATCGCCGACGAGGTCGGCGCGACCCTGATGGTCGACATGGCGCACTTCGCCGGTCTGGTCGCCGGCAAGGTCCTCACCGGCGACTTCGACCCGGTCCCGCACGCCCAGATCGTCACCACCACCACCCACAAGTCACTGCGCGGCCCGCGCGGCGGCATGGTCCTGTGCGACGACTCCCTCAGGGACCAGGTCGACCGGGGCTGCCCGATGGTCCTCGGCGGTCCGCTCCCGCACGTCATGGCCGCCAAGGCCGTCGCCCTGGCCGAGGCCCGGCAGCCCGCCTTCCAGGACTACGCCCAGCGCATCGTCGACAACTCCCGCGCCCTGGCCGAGGGCCTGACGCGCCGGGGCGCCACGCTGGTGACGGGCGGCACGGACAACCACCTCAACCTGATCGACGTGGCCACGTCCTACGGCCTCACCGGCCGCCAGGCGGAAGCGGCCCTGCTCGACTCCGGCATCGTCACCAACCGCAACGCGATCCCGGCCGACCCGAACGGCGCCTGGTACACCTCCGGCATCCGCATCGGCACCCCCGCCCTGACCACGCGTGGCCTGGGCACGGCGGAGATGGACGAGGTGGCGGGCCTGATCGACCGCGTCCTGACCACCACCGAGCCGGGCACCACCAAGTCGGGCGCCCCGAGCAAGGCCGCGCACGTCCTGGACGAGAAGGTGGCGCAGGAGATCGCCCAGCGGGCGACGGACCTGGTGGCCGGCTTCCCGCTGTACCCGCAGGTCGACCTGGGCTGAGACGCCCCGCAGGGGCGTGGGGAACCGCGGGCCACGCGCGGTTCCCCACGCACAGAACCCCCCGATCCCTCTGCGACAATGAAAGACATGGCCACTGCTGATCGCCCCCGCGTGCTCTCCGGCATCCAGCCCACCGCCGGTTCGTTCCACCTCGGCAACTACCTCGGCGCCGTCCGCCAGTGGGTGGCCCTGCAGGAGTCCCACGACGCGTTCTACATGGTCGTCGACCTGCACGCGATCACGGTCCCGCAGGACCCGAAGGAGCTGCGGGCCAACACCCGGCTCGCCGCCGCGCAGCTGCTGGCCGCGGGTCTGGACCCGGACCGCTGCACGCTCTTCGTCCAGAGCCACGTTCCCGAGCACGCCCAGCTCGCCTGGATCATGAACTGCCTCACCGGCTTCGGCGAGGCCAGCCGCATGACCCAGTTCAAGGACAAGGCGGCCCGGCAGGGCGCCGACCGCGCCTCCGTCGGCCTCTTCACCTACCCGATCCTGCAGGTCGCCGACATCCTCCTCTACCAGGCCAACGAGGTGCCCGTCGGCGAGGACCAGCGCCAGCACGTCGAACTGACCCGCGACCTCGCCGAGCGCTTCAACGGCCGTTTCGGCGAGACCTTCACCATCCCGAAGCCGTACATCCTCAAGGAGACGGCGAAGATCTACGACCTGCAGGACCCGTCGATCAAGATGAGCAAGTCGGCGTCCACGCCGAAGGGCCTGATCAACCTGCTCGACGAGCCGAAGACCACCGCCAAGAAGGTCAAGAGCGCCGTCACCGACACCGACACCGTGATCCGCTACGACGCGGAGAACAAGCCGGGCGTGTCGAACCTCCTCACGATCTACTCCACCCTCACCGGCAAGCCGGTCTCCGAACTGGAGCGGGAGTACGAGGGCAAGATGTACGGCGCCCTCAAGACCGACCTCGCCGACGTCATGGTCGAGTTCGTGACGCCTTTCCGGGAGCGGACCCAGCAGTACCTGGACGACTCCGAGACGCTCGACTCGATCCTCGCCAAGGGCGCGGAGAAGGCGCGCGCGGTCGCCGCCGAGACCCTCGCGCAGGCCTACGAGCGGGTGGGATTCCTGCCGGCGAAGCACTGAGGAGCACGGGCCGGCGCCGCGGCGCACGACCGTACACGCGTCCGAGTGGGCGGAGCGCTGCACATCACTTCCGCTGCGCCTGCCCACAGGACATCCATAGCCGTACAGTCGATATCCGACGGCCCGGACGAGAAGGCCGAGAAGACGACGGAAGCGACGACAGGAGAAGACGTGGGGACCGTAACGATCGGCGTGTCGATCGCGGTCCCGGAGCCTCACGGCAGCCTGCTCCAGGAGCGGCGCGCGGGCTTCGGCGACGCCGCGGCTCACGGCATCCCCACGCACGTCACGCTGCTGCCGCCGACGGAGATCGACGCGCACGGGCTGCCGGGCGTCGAGGCGTATCTCACCGAGGTCGCCGCGGCCGGCCGGCCCTTCCCGATGCGGCTGTCCGGCACCGGCACGTTCCGTCCCCTCTCCCCGGTGGTCTACGTCCGTGTCGTCCAGGGCGGCGAGGACTGCACCCTGCTGCAGCAGCGGGTGCGGGACGCCTCCGGGCCGCTGGCGCGTGAGCTGCAGTTCCCCTACCACCCGCACGTCACCGTCGCGCACGGCATCGACGAGGCGGCGATGGACCGCGCCTTCGAGGAACTGTCCGGCTTCGACGCCCAGTGGCCCTGCACCGGCTTCGCGCTCTACGAACAGGGTGCCGACGGCGTGTGGCGCAAGTTGCGGGAGTACACGTTCGGGGGATCCGTGGTGCCGTCCCAGCCGGGGCACGCCGCCATCGAGCGCGGGACGATCGCCAGCCGGTAGGCGCCGCGCGTCACATCGGCAGCCTGCGGAACAGCGCCCTCGGTGTGTGCCGCAGCGCCGACATCACCAGCCGTAGCGCCCCCGGCACCCACACCACCTCCGAACGGCGGCGCAGTCCCAGTTCGATCGCCGTGGCCACCGCCTCCGGGGTCGTCGTGAGCGGCCCCTCCGCCCGGACGTGTCCGGGCCGTACGACCATGACGTGCACCCCCGTGCCGTGCAGGGCGTCGCCGAGGCCCTGGGCGAAGGCGTCGAGGCCGGCCTTGCTGGAGCCGTAGATGAAGTCGGCGCGGCGGGGACGCTCGCCGGCGACGGAGGACAGGACCGCGAGGGAGCCGTGTCCCTGTGTCTGCAGGGCGCGGGCGGCGACCAGTCCGGCGCTGACGGCCCCGGTGTAGTTGGTCTGGACGACCTGGACGGCGCGTACCGGGTCGCGCTCGTCGTGGGCCTGGTCGCCGAGGATGCCGAAGGCGAGCAGCACCAGGTCGATGTCGCCCTCGGCGAAGACCTTGCCGAGGACGGTCTCGTGGGAGGCGGGGTCGAGGGCGTCGAAGTCGACGGTGCGGGCGTCCGCACCGAGCGCGCGCAGGCTCTCGGCGGCCTGTTCCAGGGCCGGCGAGGGACGGCCCGCCAGCCAGACCGTGCGGGTGCGGCGGGCGATCAGCCGGCGCGCGGTGGCCAGCGCGATCTCTGACGTGCCGCCGAGGACGAGCAGGGACTCGGGGAGACCGGAGGCGTCCTTCACATCAGCTCCTGGTGGGGATCCGGGGGTACAAGACAGTGAGCAGGTGGGGACAGCGTGTCTCCAGGCATGTCGGTGACCGTATCGTCCCTTTATGGGCGGTTGGTCAAGGAACATTCGCCCGGTACACACAACGGGTGATTAGTGGGATGTCTTACGAACGCGCCGGCGGGGGCAGGGACTGATCATGGACTGGCTGAAGAGACTCCCCGGCGTCGGGCCGGTCGTCGCCTGGCTGACGCGGACGCATGCGTGGCACTGCTACGAGCGGCTCGACCGGGTGAAGTGGACACGGCTGGCCGCCGCCATGACGTTCATCAGCTTCGTGGCGCTGTTTCCGCTGCTGACCCTGGTCGCGGCGGTCAGCGCCGCCACACTGAGCCCGGACCGGCAGAAGACCGTCGAGCACAAGATCGCCGAGCAGTTCCCGGGGGTCGTCTCCACCCAGCTCGACCTCACCTCGCTGGTCCACAACGCCGGCACCGTCGGCGTCATCGCGGGTGCCGTCCTGCTGTTCATCGGCATCGGCTGGGTCGGCCAGGTGCGGGACTGCCTGCGCGCGGTGTGGGAGCTGCCGGACCAGCGGCAGAACCCGCTGGTGGCCAAGGCCAAGGACGCCGGCATCCTCCTCGGCCTCGGCGGGGCCCTGCTCGTCACGCTCGCCGCGTCCACGGTCGCCTCGGCCGCCGTCGGCCTGGTGTCGCGCCATCTGGGGCTGGCCGAGTACGGCTGGGGCAGCGTGCTGCTGCGGATCGCCGCGTTCACCGTCGCCGTGCTCGCCGACTTCCTCGTCCTGCTCTACGTCCTGACCCTGCTGCCCGGGGTCGAGCCGCCGCGCCGCCGCCTGGTGGTGGCCGCACTGCTCGGCGCGGTCGGCTTCGAACTGCTGAAACTGCTGCTCAGCGGCTATATACAAGGGGTCGCCGCGAAGAGCATGTACGGCGCGTTCGGCGTCCCCGTGGCGCTGCTGCTGTGGATCAACTTCACGTCGAAACTCGTGCTGTTCTGCGCCTCCTGGACCGCCACCCGGAGCGCGGAGTCCGAAGACGCCGCTGTCAGGGACGCGACCGGCGACGCATCAGGTCCGGCAGCGGCCACCGGCGGTTGACCAGGAACGCCGCCCCCGCGAGCAGCACCAGCGCCCCGCCCGCGATGGCGGCGGCGGTGCCGGCACCGCCGTAACCGGACCCCGTGGTGGCGCCGGCGACCGGCTTGGCGCTGGAGCCCGCGGTCCCCGAGGACCGCCCGGCGGCGGCGCTCGCCCCCGGGCTCGGCAGCGCGCTCTTCGGCGGCACCAGCTCACCCACCGGACTGACCTTGCCGGCCGCCTGGAAGCCCCAGTCGAACAGCTTGGCCGTCTCCTTGTAGACCTCGTTGTGCTCGTGCTTCTCCGGGTTCATCACGGTGACGAGCAGCACCTTGCCGTTCCGCTCGGCGACCCCGGTGAAGGTGGCGCCGGCGTTGGTGGTGTTGCCGTTCTTCACGCCGGCGATGCCCTGGTACACGGGCACATCGGTGTCACCGCTCAGCAGCCGGTTGGTGTTGCGGATCTCACCCGACTCGAACGTGGCGCTGACGGTCGAGCAGTAGTCGCGGAAGTCCTTCTTCTGCAGCCCGGACCGGGCGAACAGCGTCAGGTCGTACGCGGAGGACAGCTGCCCGGGTTCGTCGTAGCCGTCGGGCGAGACCACGTGGGTGTCGCGGGCCTGCAGCTCGTCGGCGTGGTCCTGCATGTCCCTGACGGTCTGCGCGACACCGTGGTTCATCGCCGCCAGCGTGTGCACGGCGTCGTTGCCGGAGCGCAGGAAGACCCCGAGCCACAGGTCGTGGACGGTGTAGGTGTGCCCCTCCTTTATCCCGACCACGCTGGAGCCGGCGCCCATGCCCGCGAGGTCGGACGGCACCACCTTGTGCTTCTCCTGCTTGGGGAAGCGTGGCAGCAGGGTGTCCGCGAACAGCATCTTCAGCGTGCTCGCCGGGGGCAGCCGCCAGTGGGCGTTGTGCGCGGCGAGCACCTCGCCGGACTCGGCGTCGGTGACGATCCAGGAGCGTGCGGTGATGTCCTTCGGCAGCACCGGGACACCCGGCGCGAGATCGACCTGTGTGCCGGGCAGGCCCAGCCGCTCGCCGCCGACGGCCGACATCCGGGCCGGGGGCGTGGCCGTCGGGCTCGTCGACGGGGCCGGCGCGGCGAGGGCGGCGGGCGCGGTGACGGACAGGGACAGCAGCGTGGCCGAGGTGATCAGCAGGGATCGCCCTCCGGTGTTCATTCGTGCAGACACGGTCGAGAACGTACCTTTTGTCGGCCTCGAAGTCCCATGACCCACCTCACTCCCGACACGGCGGCGGACGTGGGGCGGTGATACTGGTGGCATGAAGCTCAGCCGCCCGGTCTCCTGGTTCCTGCTCGCCTTCGGTGTGTGGAGCTGGGTCATCTGGGTCACTTTCGTCAAGAACCTGGTCAAGGACAGCAGCGGGCTCGCCTTCGACAACGGCCACCCGACCGCGTACTTCTGGGTGCACCTGCTGTTGGCGGTCGTTTCCTTCGTATTGGGGACGGTCATCGGGGTCATCGGGTTGCGCGGACTGCGCGCACTGCGCCGGACTTCATAGCGCGTACGGCGCCCCGGCCCCGGGAACCGCTCCCATCCCTGTGAAGGCGCTGTGAAACCCGGCGCAAACAACGCCTCGGTAAGTTCTTGCTCATCTGGTCAGAAAGCCCTTCCCCCGGCTGAAACAGGTGTGATTAGGTGAGCCGCGCCACTTAGGGGAGTGGCGAAAATCCGTGCTGGGCCAGGGGTAGGGCCTTCAGGGGCCTGGGGAGGGCACCACCATGCGATCTGTTCGCATGCGCATTCTCGTGACGCTGCTCGTGCTGGCGGTCGTGGGAATCGGCGGCTGGCAGCTGTTGCCGTCGCAGGGGAACAAGGACAGGACCATCACGGTCGGTACGACGGACGCCGTGACGGACCTCGACCCGGCCGGTGCCTACGACGCCGGTTCCTGGGCGTTGTTCAGCAATGTCTTCCAGTCGCTGCTGACGTTCGAGCCGGACGGTGTGGAGCCGGTCCCGGACGCGGCGAAGAGCTGTGCCTTCCAGGGCGGCGGCCTGAAGACGTACCAGTGCAGGCTGCGGTCCGGGATCACCTTCCCGAGCGGGCGCGCGATGACGGCCGAGGACGTGAAGTACTCCTTCGACCGGGTCAAGAAGATCAACTCCGATGTCGGCCCGGCGTCGCTGTTCTCCAACCTCGCCTCGGTGACCGCCGACAACACGACCACCGTCACCTTCCACCTGTCGGCCGCGGACGCCACCTTCCCGTCCAAGGTGGCCACGGGCGCCGGGTCGATCGTGGACAAGGACAGGTACCCGGCCGACTCCCTGCGCACCGGCACCGCCGTCGACGGCACGGGGCCGTACACGCTGTCCTCGTACACCAAGGACCACAAGGCCGTGCTCCGGCCGAACGGCCACTACGAGGGCTATCTCGGCGGCACCGGCCGGCCGATCGAGCTGCGCTACTACGCCGACTCCGCGAAGCTCGCCACCGCCTGGAAGGCCGGGAAGGTCGACGTCGCCACCCGGACGCTGCCGCCCGACGTGCTGTCCCAGCTGAACCCGAGCGACCCCAACAAGCGCGTCACCGAGTCCGACAGCGCCGAGACCCGCAACCTGTACCTCAACACCCGTGCCGCGTCCCCGCTGCACGACGTGCGGGTGCGCCGCGCGATGGCCTGGCTGGTCAACCGCGAGCAGCTGGCCTCGACGGTCTACGCGGGCACGGTCGACCCGCTGTACTCGCTGATCCCGACCGGCATCGTGGGCCACACCACCTCGTTCTTCGACGACTACCCGGCGCAGAGCGTCGCGAAGGCACGCGCGCTGCTCACCCAGGCCGGGGTGAGCCTGCCGGTGCGCTTCACCTTCGGCTACGGCATCGGCCGCGGCGCGGGCAAGGAGGAGGCCGCGGAGCTGAAGCGGCAACTGGAGACGGGCGGCCTGTTCAAGGTGGACGTCCAGGGGTACGAGTGGACCGACTTCCAGAAGCGCTGGGCGGCCGGGAAGATGGACGCGTGGGCGGTCGGCTGGGTGGCCGACTATCCCGACCCGGACACCTTCGGCGCGGCGCTCGTCGGCACCGGCTCCACGATGAGCACCGGGTACAGCAACAAGCTGGTCGACCATCTCATCCTGAACAGCCAGCAGTTCGGGGACCGCAGCCGGGCCGCGAACGACTTCAGGGACATCCAGGCGGACGTGGCCCAGGACGTCCCGCTGATCCCGCTGTGGCAGCGCAAGGAGTACGTGGTCAGCATCGAGGACGTGGGCGGCGGTCAGTACCTCACGGACGGCACGGGCGTGTTCCGCCTGTGGCGCCTGACGTGGATCTGATCAGGCGCCCCCGCCCGCCCCGCTCTCGTCGGCCTCGCCCTTCTTCTCCGCGCGTCCCTCGGTCCGTCCGGCCGGGTCCGGCAGTGCCCTCGTCATGCCGGGCAGGAAGTCCGTGAACAGCTCGTGGACCTCCAGGACCAGGGGGCGCAGCACCCGGAAGCGGGCGAGCGCCACGCCACGGGCGGTCAGCCGGGCCCCCCGCCGGGCCAGGCGGTAGCTGCGCTCGCGCCCGTCGGTGCGGTCGAAGACCCAGTACAGGACGAGGCCCATCTGGGAGAGCCACATCAACTCCGGGAGCACGTCCCGCAGTTCCGGTGCGACCTTGGACCTGGAGCCGGCCAGCACCTCCCGGTGGACGGCGATGGCCTGCTCGCGGGCGTGCTCGCTCTCGGGTGAGAAGGGGCTGAGCGGGCTGTCCGGGTCGGCGGCGTTCTTGAAGAACTGCACGGCGAACTCGTGGTAGGGCCGGGCGATGTCGAGCCAGACGGTCAGCACGCCCGCGAGCCGTGCCTCCAGATCGGTCTCCCGGTCCAGGACCTCGCGGACCGCCGCCCGGTGCTCGGCGGCGATCCGGTCGTAGAACCCCTGGATCAGGTGTTCCTTGCCCTCGAAGTAGTAGTACGCGTTGCCGACGGAGACCCCGGCCTCCTTGGCGATGGCCCGCATGGTCGTCTTGTCGTACCCGCGCTCCTGGAACAACCGCATCGCGGTCTCCAGGATCAGCGCGCGGGTCTGCTCGGACTTGCTCTGGGGGCCGGCCGTCTCGGGGCCTTCGTTCTTCGCGGGCACGGTAGAAGAGCCTAACGAGTACGGCGGACGGGCCTAACCAGTGGCGCAGGCACCGCCGGAGCAGGAGGGCGGGTGGTAGGTCCACCCCGTGCGCGGGTCGTAGGCCCATCCGTCGCCCGACGACCGCCCCTCGACGAGGCGCCGCGCGCCGCCCCCACCGGTGTCCGCCCGCCGGTACGTCCGGTGCCCGCCCCACTGCGCGCCCCGCCACTTCGCCGCCGCCAGCACCGCGCCGCGGGCGAGCCGGGCGCCGTAGGGGGTGCTCAGCCGGTGGGCGAGCGGCCGCTGCTCGCGCAGGGCCCACAGCACGACGATCCAGGCCCGGGAACCCTGGTAGACCTGGCCGGAGTCACCGACGACGGTGACCTCGTCGAGCGTGGCCGAGTGGTCGAGCCCGGGGAAGCGGGCCCGGGCCAGGTCCGAGTTCGCCGGCACCAGGTCCAGCGGCACCAGCTGCGGCTGCCGCACGAGCCAGTCCCGCAGATGGGTGCACAGGCCGCACTCGGCGTCGTACAGAACGGTCAGCCCGCGGACCGGGACGCCCCCCGTGACGCCCCGGTCCTCCATGGTGGTCATGCCGGTCACGCCCCGGGCGCCGGGCTGACCCACCCCTGCGGGGCGACCGGGGGCAGCTGCTCCCGCTCCATGATCCCGCGCCGGCGGATCCGGTTGAGCACGTACACGTTGGCCAGGTGCATCGCGCCGAGCACCAGCAGGACCACGCCCAGCTTGGTCGACAGGGCCTCGAAGATGCCGCGGGTGTCGTCGATCGTCTCGTCGCCGCTCAGGTACAGCGCCACGAAGCCGAGGTTGACCAGGTAGAAGCCGACGACCAGGAGGTGGTTGACGGCGTCCGCGAGCTTGTCGTTGCCCCGCAGCACGTCGGCGAGGAAGATCCTGCCGTTGCGGCTGAGCGTGCGGGCCACCCAGACGGTCAGCGCGATGCTGACGACCAGGTAGATGACGTAGGCGATGACCGTGCGGTCCATGCCGCCACCCCTTCTTGAACGCGTTCAAAACGCTGACAGGGATGACTGTAGACCTATTTTTGAACATGTTCAACTCAAGGGTGCCGGCTTCCGCGCCCCAGCTCCGGGCGCTTGGTGTAGTCCGTGAACCCGAGGACGTTGCCCCACGGGTCGGCGATCTCCACGGTCCAGCCGGTGGCCACCGGGAACACCTCGTCCAGCGGCGGGATGCCGGCGGCGGCCAGCTTCCGCGCCGCCACGCGCGCGTCCGGCACCTCCAGCCAGATGCGCGGCGAGGGCCAGGACGGCGACCGGTGCCCCAGCGCCTCCTCGGCGCGCAACAGGATCCCGGGGGTCTCCTTGCCGACCTTCAGCAGGGCGATCCCGCCCTCGTCGAACCGGAACCCCACGCTGAACCCGGCCCGCTCGTAGAACCCGACGGCCTCGCCGAGGTCGCCGACGGGGAGCAGCACGTTGTCGAAACCGAGCAGTTCGTACGACTCGTCGTCTGACATGACGTCACATTAGAACCGGCGGGCGGTGAAAACCGACAAAAACGCCCGAGGGCCCTGCTTCCGGACACTCGGAAGCAGGGCCCTCGTAAGGCGCCGGGACGATCAGTAGCGACGCGTGATCAGCGCGCGCTTCACTTCCTGGATCGCCTTGGTGACCTCGATACCGCGCGGGCAGGCGTCCGTGCAGTTGAAGGTCGTACGGCAACGCCACACGCCGTCACGGTCGTTGAGGATCTCCAGGCGCTGCTCCGCCGCCTCGTCACGGCTGTCGAAGATGAAGCGGTGGGCGTTCACGATCGCGGCCGGACCGAAGTACTGGCCGTCGTTCCAGAACACCGGGCAGGACGACGTGCACGCGGCGCACAGGATGCACTTGGTGGTGTCGTCGAAGCGCTCGCGGTCCTCCGCGGACTGCAGCCGCTCCCGGGTCGGCTCGTTCGTCTCCTTGGTGACCAGGAACGGCATGACGTCCCGGTACGCCTGGAAGAACGGCTCCATGTCGACGACCAGGTCCTTCAGGACCGTCAGGCCCTTGATGGGCTCGACCGTGATCGGCTTCTCGGGGTTGATGTCCTTGATCAGCGTCTTGCAGGCAAGGCGGTTCTTGCCGTTGATCCGCATCGCGTCCGAGCCGCAGATGCCGTGCGCGCACGAGCGGCGGAAGGTGAGGGTGCCGTCGACGTCCCACTTGATCTTGTGGAGGCCGTCGAGGACACGCTCCTTCGGGTCGATCTCCAGCTGGAAGTCTTCCCAGGTCGCCTCCGCGGAGACCTCCGGGTTGAACCGGCGGATCCGGAAGGTGACCGTGATGTACGGGGAGTCGGCGAAGCCGGGCTCGGGCCGGCCGGCCGCCTCGTCCTTGTCCAGAACGGGGGTTGCCATCAGTACTTACGCTCCATCGGCTGGTAGCGGGTCTGGACGACCGGCTTGTAGTCGAGACGGACGGTTTCCGAGCCGTCGGCTCCGACCTCGCGGTACGCCATGGTGTGGCGCATGAAGTTGACGTCGTCGCGGTTCGGGTAGTCCTCGCGGTAGTGACCGCCGCGGGACTCCTTGCGGGCCAGGGCGGAGACCGCCATGACCTCGGCCAGCTCCAGCAGGTTGCCCAGCTCGATGGCCTCCAGCAGGTCCGTGTTGAACCGCTTGCCCTTGTCCTGGATCGCCACGTTCTTGTAGCGCTCGCGCAGTTCGGCGATCTTCTCGACGGCCGTCTTGATCGTCTGCTCGGTGCGGAACACCATGACGTTGGCGTCCATGGTCTCCTGCAGCTCGCGGCGCAGCGTCGCCACCCGCTCGTTGCCGGTGGAGTTGCGCAGCTGCTCGATCTGCCCGACGACGAAGGACTCCGGGTCCTCCGGGAGTTCGACGAAGTCCGCGCCGTGCGCGTACTCGGCGGCGGCGATGCCCGCACGGCGGCCGAAGACGTTGATGTCCAGCAGCGAGTTGGTGCCGAGGCGGTTGGCGCCGTGCACGGAGACACAGGCGACCTCGCCGGCCGCGTACAGACCGGGGACGACGGTGGTGTTGTCCGCCAGGACCTCACCCTCGACGTTGGTCGGGATGCCGCCCATCGCGTAGTGCGCGGTCGGCTGGATCGGGATCGGGTCCGTGTACGGCTCGATACCGAGGTAGGTCCGCGCGAACTCGGTGATGTCGGGCAGCTTGGCGTCCAGCTGCTCCGGCGGCAGGTGGGTGAGGTCGAGGTAGACGTGGTCGCCCTCGGGACCACAGCCGCGGCCCTCGCGGATCTCGGTGTAGATGGAGCGGGACACGACGTCACGGGACGCCAGGTCCTTCATGACGGGAGCGTACTTCTCCATGAAGCGCTCGCCGTCCTTGTTGCGCAGGATGCCGCCCTCGCCGCGGGCGCCCTCGGTGAGCAGGATGCCCATGCGCCAGATGCCGGTCGGGTGGAACTGGAAGAACTCCATGTCCTCCAGCGGCAGACCCCGGCGGTAGACGGCGGCCTGACCGTCACCGGTGAGGGTGTGCGCGTTGGACGTCACCTTGAAGAACTTGCCGGTGCCGCCGGAGGCGTAGATGACGGCCTTCGCCTGGAAGACGTGGATCTCGCCGGTCGCCAGCTCGTAGGCGACGACACCGGCGGACTTCTTGACGCCGTCGACCTCGGTGATCAACTGGTCCAGGACGTAGAACTCGTTGAAGAACTCCACGCCCTCCTTGACGCAGTTCTGGTACAGCGTCTGGAGGATCATGTGGCCGGTACGGTCGGCCGCGTAGCAGGAGCGGCGGACCGGCGCCTCGCCGTGGTTACGGCTGTGACCGCCGAAGCGGCGCTGGTCGATGGTGCCGTTCGGGGTCCGGTTGAACGGCAGGCCCATCTTCTCCAGGTCGAGGACGGCGTCGATGGCCTCCTTCGCCAGGATCTCGGCGGCGTCCTGGTCGACCAGGTAGTCACCGCCCTTGACCGTGTCGAAGGTGTGCCACTCCCAGTTGTCCTCCTCCACGTTGGCCAGCGCGGCGGCCATGCCGCCCTGCGCGGCGCCCGTGTGGGAGCGGGTGGGGTAGAGCTTGGTCAGCACGGCGGTGCGGCTGCGCTTCGTCGACTCGATGGCCGCGCGCATGCCCGCGCCACCGGCGCCGACGATGACGGTGTCGTACTTGTGGATCTTCATGATTCTCGCAGCCCCGTGCCTAGCGGATGTTCGGGTCGAAGGTGAAGATCACCAGCGAGCCGAGCAGGATGGTGAACACCGTGGCGGTGTAGAGCAGCGCCTTCAGCCACAGACGGGTGTTCGGCCGCTCGGCGTAGTCGTTGATGACCGTGCGCAGGCCGTTGGCGCCGTGCAGCATCGCGAGCCACAGCATCAGCAGGTCCCAGACCTGCCAGAACGGGGACGCCCAGCGGCCGGCCACGAAGGCGAAGCCGATCTTGGAGACACCGCCGTCCAGTACGAGCTGGATCAGCAGGTGACCGAGGACCAGGACGACCAGCACGATGCCGGACAGGCGCATGAACAGCCAGGCCGCCAGCTCGAAGTTGCCGCGGGTGGACTTCGGGCTCTTCTTGGTGCGCTTGCGCGGCGCCTCGATCAGCGGGGCCGGGTTGTCGACGGTGTAGACGGGGGCGCCCTCGACGGGGCCGACTCCGGACGCGGCGGTTTCAGTGGTGGACATCGGCGTCAGCTCCCAAAGAGGACACGGGCGGCGTGGCCGAGGACCGGGTAGATGGCCCCGAGCATCAGCACGATCCAGACACCCATCACGGTCCAGAACATCTGCTTCTGGTAGCGCGGGCCCTTCGACCAGAAGTCGACGGCGATGACGCGCAGGCCGTTGAGCGCGTGGAAGAGGATGGCGGCGACGAGGCCGTACTCCAGCAGCGCGACGATCGGCGTCTTGTACGTGGCTACGACCTTGTCGTAGTCCTCGGGGGAGACACGCACGAGAGCGGTGTCCAGCACGTGAACGAACAGGAAGAAGAAAATGAGGACGCCGGTGACTCGGTGAGCCACCCAGGACCACATTCCTTCCCGGCCGCGGTACAGCGTTCCAGCCGGCACGGAAGAACCCTCCGGGAGCGGGGACTAGGGCCGCGCCGGCTTCGGTGTCGGTCGGGCCCGGCCGGGTACGGTCCACCGGCCCTCTGCATCGTATCCATGCGGCGCGGCGACGCTTACGGGGGGCCTACCGGTGTGATCAAACTGGCACCGGATGGGTTACCGGCGGGGTTTCTCAGGCAGGCGGCGAGTCTGCCTCTGGCGAGGCGCCGGAGCTCCTCCGCCGCTATGACCCGTTCCTCCTCGGGATCGTTTGTCAATCGTGACCGGATGGCTTCGAGGATGCGGTCCAGGGATTCGTCCGGATGGGTGTCGCCCAGGTAGATGACGAACGCGTGTCCGAATCTGGCCTCATAGGCCGCATGGGCCGCGCTGAGGGCCATGTGGGCCGCCGAGTACGTGTCCTCGGGCAGGTCGGGCAGGGCTTCTCCGGCCAGGGCCTGGGACAGGTCGTCCGGTGACAGGTCGTACGTCGCCTCGTCCGCCGCGGCCAGGAGGGACTCCAGGTCGGGATAGGGACGGTGGTCCGCGACGCGCCGGCACCACTGCAGGCTGTCCAGGCAGTGCAGCAGCAGCGCGCGGGCCTCGTCGGCCGGGGCGGCGTTGAAGGCGTCGAGCGGCTTGGGCAGATAAGGGAGACGGTGGGCGGGCAGCGTGGGTCCTCGCGTCACATGTGGCGTGGCAGGGGATGCTGTGAAAGGTGTGTCGTCAGGTTATCGAGAGTGGTCACTGTGTGTCCGCGTGATGCCTGAAATTCACCTGAACGGGAGAGTTTCAGAACGCCTGGGTGACGAACGGAGCCCGGACAGGTCGTACGTTGGCAGAGTGACCCAGCACAAGCGCCGTGCTCCGGCGCAGCAGGTGATACGGAAGCGGGCGGTGGTGGCCGCCGCGGTCGTCGGGACCGTCGCGCTCGGCACAGGGGTCGGCGTGTGGGCCTCGTGGGGCGGAGGCGGCGGGACTCCTCAGGGAGGTGCGCGGCAGTCGTCGTCCGGCCGGGTGGCCGGCAGTGCCTCCGACGGGGAGACCCCGGCGAGTCCGAAGCCCAGCCGGTCCTATCCGCTCTCACGGGCGCCGCGCACGATACCCGCGGTGCGCTCCCACACCCCGGCGCGCGGACCCGGCTGGAGACCGCAGAAGGCGGACCGGGTCGTCGTCAGCGACGCGGAGCTGGCCGACGAGGGGCGGCTGCTGGCCGGGGAGCTGGGGATCGGCTACGCGGGGGAGAAGGACGACGTGCGGGCGGGGGACGTCCGGCTCGCGCTCGGCGGCGGGGGCGGCAACCAGGAGTCGTACACCATGACCGTCCGCGGCGGGCGGGTCGACATCAGCGGACCGGGCGAGGCGGGGGTGTTCTACGGCACCCGCACGCTGAAGCAGGAGGTCCACGGGGGCGGTACGGCACCGGAGGGGGTCGTGCGGGACGAACCGGCCAAGCCGGTGCGCGGGTTCATGCTGGACATCGCGCGCAAACCGGTCTCCGAGTCCTGGATCGAGGACCGGATCCGGGAGCTGGGGGACCTGAAGTTCAACGAACTGGGGCTGCACTTCTCCGACGACCAGGCGTTCCGGATCGAGTCCAGCACGCACCCCGAGATCGTCTCCAAGGAGCATCTGACCAAGGCGCAGGTCAGGCGGATCGTGGACCTGGCGAGCAGCCGGCACATCACCGTCGTGCCGGAGATCGACTCGCCGGGACACCTGGGCGCCGTCCTCGCCGCCCACCCCGACCTCCAGCTGCGCAACGCGAGCGGGGTCGCCACCAAGGGCGCGATCGACATCTCCAAGCCCGCCTCCGCCAAGCTCGTGGACGACCTGCTCAACGAGTACGCGGGGCTGTTCACCGGCGACCAGTGGCACCTCGGCGGCGACGAGTACCAGGCGCTGACCGTCAAGGACCCGCAGGCCTCCTATCCGCAGCTCGCGGCCGCCGCCCGGCAGAAGTTCGGCTCCGGCGGCACCGTGGCCGACCTCACCACCGCCTGGCTCGACGCCCGCGCCGACACCGTGCGCGCCCACCACAGGACCATGCGGGCCTGGAACGACGGCTTCTTCAAGGGCACCTCCGTGCAGGCGGCGGGGGACCTCCAGGTCGCGTACTGGACCGGCAAGGAGATCGGCGCCCGGCAGCCGGCCGAATACCTGGCCGCGGGCCGGAAGGTCATCAACTACAACGACGAGTTCCTCTACTACGTCCTCGGCCAGCCGCAGACCTTCGTCTACCCGACCGGTCGGCGGATCTACGAGCAGTGGACCCCGCTGGTGCTGCGCGGCACGACCGCCGTGCCGGCCCGCTACGACGCGCAGGTCCTCGGCGGCACCTTCGCGGTGTGGGGCGACTTCCCGAACGCGCAGACCGAGGCGCAGGTCGCGGCCGGGATCCGGATGCCGCTGCGGGCCACCGTGCAGAAGCTGTGGGACCCGGGCAGGCCCGCTTTGTCCTGGACCGACTTCCAGAACCTCGCGAACCGACTGGGCTGACTTGGCCGAAATCCCGCTACTGTGACACTCCCGCGCCGTCGCACGCAGTAAGGGGAAGTGCGGGCTCCGTACCGGTCGGTGCCCCTGCGAGGGAGACATTTCATGAGCCTGGTGGAACGGATCGCGCAGGCCGACGAACGCGGGCTGGCTGCCAGCGGGTTGGCTTGTTTGGATCGGTGCCTGCCGCTGCTCGGCGCCGACGACGAGCTGCTGCGGCCTCTGTGGGCGAACCTCGCCGAGGACTCCGACTGGGGCGCGGGCCTGGAGAAGGCCCGCGGCGCGCTCGGCGCCGAGGGGGCCGCGGACGACGAGGCCGCGCGGCTGGCCCGCCGCATGCTGCAGGCGGCCCCAGCCGCGCGCACCGCCGACGCGGTACGGCCCTGGGCCGACGCCTGCTCGGTCGCCTCGCTGCGCATCCACCGGCTGCTCGATCCCGCGGCGGACGGTGTGCCGGACACCGAAGACCTCGATGCCGGGCGCGCGGGGGAGACCGCGGACCTGCCGCCGCTGGTCGCGGCGGAGCTGCGCCGCCAGACGGCCGTGCTGGACGTGCTGGCCGAGCACGGCCCCAACGGCCTGCGCCGTGCGCTGGACCTGTCGATCGAGGGGCGCCGGGTGCTGCGGGCGGTGGTGTCGCGCCGGGCACGGCTCGAGTCGGAGCCCGGGGCGTGAGAAGCGTGCAAACCCTGTGGCGTGCGCGAGTCCTGTGAGTGTCCCGGGTTGGACGTGGGGTAGTTCTGCGACGGTTGCCGAAACGTTTCGAAATGCGGTGACGCTTGCCTCGTCCCGCTCGCTGCTCCCTATGTGACAGCCCAGTACGTGACAGCACAGCAGGAGACCAGGCCGCACGCCGCGGCGAAGCCCGCGCGGTGGGCCGCGGACGCCGTGGCGACGATGCGCGAGGGCGCCCGGGTGCGGCTCGACTACTCGGCGCAGAGCCTGTGGCGGGTCGACCGGATGATCGAGGAGATCCGGCGCGAGGGACCGCCGTACGCCGCCGTCGAGAGCGTGCTGCGCGGCTTCGGCGCCTACGCCGGTGAGGTGATCGTCCGCCAGACCGGCGCCGAGTGGTGGGCGACGGGCGGCGAGCACTGGGTGCGCACCCCCGACGGCCGGCTCTGGGACCCCATCGACGAGGCTCGGCGGTCCTACGACGGCAACGGCTCGCTGCGCCTGCTCTGCCGGGACGCGACCGGCTCCCGCTGACCGGCCGGGGCCCGCACGCGGCGGGCCCCGGCCGGGAGCGTCACGGCGTCAGGCTCGTGCCGAGGGCCGCGTCCGTCGGCGTGCCCAGGGCCGACTTGCTGAGGATCGCGGTCTGGGAGTAGCCGAGGCCGGTGCTGTTGCTGGGCAGGTACATGAGGATGCCGTCGCCGCCGTCCTCGCCGCCCACGCCGAACGTCAGGTCGGCCCGCCCGTAACCGGACAGGTCGGTCAGGGACACCGACGTACCGAACTGGTCGCCGCTCTCGGTGGAGCCGGGGACGCCCGAGGTGTCCTGCGAGACCGCGGTCGCGCCGGTGCCGGTGACACCGGTGGAGGTGCCCTTGAGCAGGAGCGCCTGGCCGGCGTTGGCGCGGTTCACGGCGTCTCGGGTGATGTCCTCGTTGGGCACGCCGGCCAGCACGTCGGGGTAGCCGTCGCCGTTGTAGTCGCCGGCGGAGACCGACCAGCCCATGGCGTCGCCGTCCTCGGCGGCACCCGGGACCCCGGTGGTGTCCTGGTTGACCGTCTTCATTCCGGTGGTGGTGAAGCCGGTGGAGCTGCCGAGCAGCATGGTCACCTGGCCGCCCCGGTAGGCACCGGACTCCGAGGTGTACGGTTGGCCGACGACGATGTCGTCGTAGCCGTCGGCGTTGAAGTCGGCCGAGGCGATGGACCGGCCGCCCTTGACGCTCAGCACGCCCGCCCCGGTCAGCCCGCTCGCCGAGCCGGCGAACCGGACCACACGCGAAACGCCGCCCGCGTCACGGTAGGTGAGGGCGACATCGGTGTATCCGTCCCGGTTGAAGTCGCCGGTCGCGGCATCCGGGTAGGCGACGGAACCGGTGGCCGTGGTCAGCGTGCCGGAGGTGGTGGTGCCGCCGGTCAGCCGCACGTTCCAGTTGCCGCCCTTGCCCGTGCCGGCGCTGAACACGTCCGCCTTGCCGTCGCCGTTGAAGTCGCCGACCGCGACCGTGGAGCCCAGCCCGGCGCCGGTCGCCGTGACGCTGCCCGAGGTGGTGTACGAGAAACCGGTGGTGAGCGCGGGGCCGTACATCACCGTCACCGCGCCCCGGTCGGCGTGGCCGCTGGTGTCGTCCTCGCCGGGGGAACCGATCGCGAGGTCGGCGTACCCGTCGCCGTTGACGTCGCCCCAGGCGGTGGCGGCGCCGAAGGCGTCACCGGACTCGGAGGAGCCGGGCACGCCCGGGCTGTTCTGGGTGAGCGTCATCTTCCGCGCCGTCACCGGTCCGTTGACGCCGCCGGGTACGACCGTCACGGAGTTGGCCTTCGGGGTGCCCGCGGCCAGGTCGGGCAGGCCGTCCCGGTCGACGTCCGAGGTCGGCAGGGCGTGCGAGACGCCCGGGGTCTTGGCGAGGGTCGCGATCAGGGACAGCTTCTCGTAGAGGTTGTCGCCGGGGCACAGCGTGGAGTTGGTGTCCCGGTGGCCGAACACCCGCGGCAGCGTGATCTGCTGGCCCTGGTCGATCAGGTTGCCGTCCTGGCCCTTGGGGCTGCCCGAGGTCAGCGTGACCTTGCCGGTCGGGTCGATGCCGTACATCCCGAACTTCCACGCCACGATCCGGGCGATGGAGTCCAGCGCGGCCCGCGAGGGGTGCGCGGTCATGTAGTTGCCGATGTAGGAGATGCCGACCGTGTTCGTGTTGAACCCGATGTCGTGCGCGCCGACGACCGGCAGGTCCATGCCGCCGCTGCGGCCCTCGAAGATCTGCCCGCAGCGGTCGACGACGAAGTTGTAGCCGATGTCGTAGTAGCCCCGGGAGAAGTGCTCCTGCTGGATGGTGCGCATCCGGGCCCGGGAGTCGGCGCAGGACAGCGTGTTGTCGCTGTCGACGCCGGTGTGGTGGATGACGGCGGCCTTGATCTCGGTGCCGTAGCCCGGTGTGCCGTCGTAGTCCGTGGAGGCACCCCACTCGGCCTGCGTGATGACCGGCGGCTTGGCGACCGTGGAGGGACGCGGGGCCGGGACCGTGCTGGTCGGGGCGGGGGAGACGGACGTCGACGCCGAGTCGGCCGGGGACGGTGAGGTGGTCGTCGTCGAGTCGGCCGGGGACGGTGAGGCGGTCGTCGAGTCGGCCGGCGACGGCGTGTCCGTCGGTGAGGCGGACGTCGGGTCGGTGGCGGTGGGGTCGGTGGCCGTCGGCGTGACGTCCGCCGCGAACGCGGCCGGCCGCGGGCCGCCGCCCGCCGGGTCCGTGCCCGGGTCCAGGAGCCTGACGTCCAGGCCGGCCGGGAGCCCGGCGACGGGCGAGCCGTCCGCCCTGACCACGCGGACCGCGACGCCGTCCGCGTCCCCCGTCCACATCGACCCGGTGCCGCCCCGGGCGTGGGTGCGGGCCCGGGTGCCCTCCGCGCCGTCGGCGGAGAACGGGTCGTCCGGCAGCTTCTGCCAGCCGGACCACTTGCCGGTCTCCCGCGAGCGGTAGCGCAGCTCCGGCGTGCCCTTCAGCGCGGCGTGCTCGTCGTCCCAGGTGAGCAGCGCGGCGCTGAACCGGTCGGTGCCCTGCTGCGCCAGTCCCCGGTGCCCGCCGCCCTGGTCGGCCAGCTTCAGGGTGTGCACGGACGCCTTGCGGTCCTGCCCCTTGCCGTCGGACCGCGCCGCAGGGTCCGCGATCGCGTACGTGACGATGCCGGCGCCGCTCAGCACGACGGCTCCCGCCGTCAGCCACGCCCGTCTCTGGAGACTGAGCGGTTTGTACGCACGGTTGCTTCGAGGACTCAACTGCCCACCCCTGAACGAAGAACACGATGGCACCACCGGTAACGGGTGCCACTTACACACAGCGCGTCGGTCTGACAGAGCATCACCGGCGGCGCCTTCTCATCCGGCGGCCGCGTTCTGCCGCGGTGTCGCCGAGGGAAGTTCGGCCTGGCAGGTGGCGCGCCCGAACCTCCCGTACGCCGAGGCCGTCTGGACATGCCTGCCGCGCACGGCGAGCGAACAGCTGGCGCGCCCGCCCTGTGCGCCGAGGGTGATCGAGACCAGCGGCGGCCGCCCGAGCGGCACCCGCACGGTCTTGCGCCACGGCAGCGCGACGGCCTTGTCGACCGTGGCGTTCCCGGCCTCACTGCGGCCCTGGTAGGCGATGTCGGCGGTGCCCTCGCCGGTCACCTCGTACGTCACGGCGGCGGTCGGGACCCGCGGCTCGGCGGGTTTGTCCCCGGTGTCGAGCACGCCGTACAGCACGAGGCCGCCACAGGCGGCGACCAGCACCGCGGCGACAGTGAGGGAACGCCAGTCCCTGGTGGATTCGGTTTCCGACTTCGGCATGGGCGGGGGTTATAGCGCAAAGGTAAAGGCGAATGCCAGCCGACGGAGAAATAGGGCGAATCATGTGTCCGGAAACCGGGATTGCGCCCCAGGGCGCGGTCAAGTGCCCCTTTTGGCTTTGCAATTGACAAGGCGTCGGCCGACTGATTAGAAATCCGCCCGCCACACAGGCCGGGCACAGCGGGAACACAACTCTCCGGCAGGGATTCCCCGGTCGGGTGTTCGGCGTGCCCGAAAAAGAAAGGGCACTGGACGTGAAAGTCCGATATGGGAGACTCCTCTCCTGCCTTGTCGTGTCAGCGGTGGCGAGTACCGCGCTGCCGCAGATCGCCTATGCCGCGCCCGGTTCCGCGTCCGGGTCGGGCCACCACGGCAAGGGCCTCGTCGACACCGTCAAGGGATGGTTCGCGGACGACGACCACAAGCTCGCCGAGCCGCCGTCGCACGACGAGCTGGACGTGGCCGACCGGCAGAAGCTGCCGAAGGGCGAGCGGGCGCCGAAGGCGAAGCGGGTCGGGGAGCTGAAGAGCCGGCGTACCCCGACGGCGCGGTACTGGCGGCTGTCGGACGGCCGGGTGGAGGCGGAGCTGTCGGCGGTGCCGACGTCATACCGCTCCGGCTCGGGCCGGAAGGCCGTCTGGAAGCCGATCGACACGGCGGTCCACGCGTCGGCCGTGAAGGGCTTCGACTACGGCAACACGACGAACGAGGGCCACAGCTGGTTCGGCTCGGACCCCGGCCACCTGGTGCGCTTCCGGTCGCCGGACGGCCGTACGGTGACGCTCGGCCTGGCGGACGCCGGCCCGCTGCGGCCCAGGGTGAAGGGCTCCACGGTCACCTACAAGGACGCCGTGCACGGCGCGGACCTGGAGTACGGTGTCGGCCCCGGCCGGGTGAAGGAGAACATCACCCTGCCCCGACGGCCTTCCGGGCCGCTGCGGTTCACCTTCACCCTGGACACGGACGGCCTGGTGCCGAGGGCCCGCAAGGACGGGTCGATCGCGCTGTACGGCACCCTGCCGCACACCCCGGTGATGGTGATTCCGGCGCCGTTCATGACGGACGCGAAGAAGGCGGACGGGTCGGTCTTCGGGCGGACCTACAGCACGAAGGTCGGCCAGAGGCTCACGAAGGACGGCACGTCCTGGAAGCTGACCGTCACACCCGACGCGAAGTGGCTGGCGGCCAGGGACCGCCAGTACCCGGTGGTCATCGACCCGACGATCACCATCGCGCCGTCGCCGACGGACTCCCAGGACACCATGGTCCTGTCGGACCAGGCGTCGGCCAACTTCAACACCTCCTGGAAGCTGTCGGTGGGCCGTACGGCCACCGGCACGGCCCGCTCCCTGATCAAGTTCCCGCTGAGCGAGATCCCCTCGGGAACGAAGATCGACTCGGCGCGCCTGGAGATGTACTTCGACAACGCGCACGACGGCGGCGGCACGGACGTGCCGGTCGAGGTGCACCGGGCGACGGGCGCCTGGGACGAGTCGACGGCGACCTGGAACAACACCAGCTCCCTGGTGGGCGAGCTGTCCGGGACCAGCGTCCAGGTCGACGACGGTGACGCGGGGACCACGGCGGCCACCGGCTCCTGGCCCACGTCCGGCTCGACGCTGACGCAGTACGCGATCGGCAACGACTACCGGTACAACAAGGACTCGGTGGCCGGTGACACCTACACCTGGCAGCCGAAGCTCCCGGAGAGCGCGTCCTACCGCGTCGACGTGCACTACGTCGCGGCCACCGACCGCGCCACCAACGCGCCGTACACGGTGACCGGCAAGGACGGCACCACCACCTACACGGTGAACCAGCAGTCGGGCACCAACGGTGTGTGGTCGTCCCTGAACGGCGGCTCGCAGATCAACTTCTCGGCGGGCACGACGGGCAAGGTCGTCCTCGGCGACGGCCCCGCCTCCGCGTCCACCGCGGTGATCGCGGACGCGGTGCGCTGGGTGAACCCGGCGTCCATCGTGAAGAACAAGGGCGAGTACAGCCAGTGGCACAAGTTCCCGGTGACCGACACCGTGCAGCAGTGGCTGGACGGGTCGAGCGCCAACAACGGGTTCGTGCTGAAGGCGGCCGACGAGTCGGCCGGCGGCCCGATGGGCGGCCCGCGCTACGAGTCCGGTGACGGCGACTACGGCGGCGAGACCTCCACGATCCCGCGGCTGACGGTGACGTACGGCAAGGTCGGCACCACCCTCGACTCCCCGACGGTGATCCACTCCACCGGCCCGGAGCTGAGCTGGAAGGCGTACACGAACACCACCGGCGACCCGGACCTGGACATCGCCGAGTACCAGCTGCACCGCTCCACGCAGCAGGCGTTCACGCCGTCCGCGGCCACGCTCGTCGCCCCGATCGACAAGTCGGCGACGGCGTACACGGACACCACCGCGACCCCGACCCCGGACTCCTCCTCGCAGGAGATCGGCCGGTCGTACTACTACCAGCTGGTGGTGAAGACCAAGGACGGCCAGTTGCTGGGCTCCCCGACGCGCATCGTCGGCGTCCCCAAGGCGGGCCGCACCATGCGGCTGCTCCAGGGGACCGCGGGCGTGACGGACACGACCCTGTCGTCCGCGCAGCCGACCACCAACCTGGACACGGTGAGCCGGGACACCGTCGGCCAGAAGTGGCTGGAGGCCGGCAACAACGACCCCGCCTACGGCAAGACACGCGCCGCGCTGAAGTTCGACACCAGCGCGATCCCCACCACCGCCACGGTGCTGGAGTCCCGGCTGTTCATGTGGGGGGTCGAGACCACGACCGGCACCGACGGCGCGATCTACGAACTCCACGGCCTGACCAAGGACTTCAACGAGACGCAGGCCACCTGGAACAACGCGGCGACCGGCACGGCGTGGACGACGGCGGGCGGCGACTACTCGCCGACCGTCTCCGACACGGTCGGCACGGTCTCGGACGTCGGCCGGCACTGGTGGGACGCGACCTCCCTGACCCAGGGCTGGACGAGGACACCGTCCTCCAACCACGGCGCCCTGATCAGGCTGAAGGACGAGACGTCCACGGGCCCGCAGGAGCGCACGGTGTTCCTGGCCTCGGAGGCCGCCGACCCGCAGATCGGCCCGCTGCTGCGGGTGATCTACGTGGACTCCACGACGGACGACACGTACTACGCGCCGCAGACGCCCGCCCGGATGACCCCGAACTCCACCTACACCGTGGACTTCACCGTCACCAACACCACCGGTTCCGCCTGGGCGAGCGGTGAGCGGGTGCTGTCGTACACCTGGAAGCTGCCCGACGGCACGGACGCGACGACGGGCGGCAACCAGCTCTCCACGGCGATTCCCGCGCTCTCCCCGGGTCAGTCGACGACGATCCAGGCGCAGGTCAAGACGCCGATCAACGCGGACTCGGGCAGCAAGCGCACCCAGTACGTGCTGGGGTGGGACGTCAAGAAGGTCTCGGACGGCAGCTGGCTGTCGGCCGGCGCCGGCGGCATTCCGCCGCTGAAGCAGAACGTGGCGGTGGAGGACCCCACCTCCGACACGCTGGGCCTGGAGAAGTTCTACAGCTACACCGGCAAGAACACGGGCGCCGGTTCGACGGTGATGAACAACCTCGCCTACGGCAACACCGTGTGGTCGTACAACGCGTTCAGCAACCCGGGACGTGGCCTGACGACGTTCGCACGGTTCACGTACAACTCGCTGGACACCGACAACACGACCGGTGGCGCGGGCGCGGGCTGGTCGGCACAGACCAGCGGGCCCATCCGGCTCGGTGCGGCACTGGACTTCCACCCCAACCCGGCCGCGAACGCGACAGAGATCCGCCTCCCCGACGGAGACGGCACCACGCACGTCTTCACCAAGCAGGCCGACGGCACGTGGAAGGCCCCGGCGGGAGTCCACTACCGGATCACCATGAAGGCGGGTCTGGACTGCACACCGGACAAGGACCCGGTCCCGGATGCGTGGACGATGCTGCGCCCGGACGGCACGCGGTTCTACTTCGGCTGCGACGGCTACCTGACGTCCGTCGTCGACAAGAACGGCAACACGCAGACGTACACCTACGAGCAGCACAAGACCCAGGGCAAGGCGGCCAAGTTCCTCGCCTACGTCACCGACCCGGCCGGCCGGCAGTCCCTGACGCTCGACTACTACAAGAAGGGCGACGCGTCGTACGACTACATCGACGGCACGGGCGCCAAGGTCACCGGCACCAGCCTGACCGACCCGGACATCTACGACCACGTGAAGTCCATGACGGACGTCTCGGGTCGCAAGGTCTCCTTCTACTACACGACCGAGGGTCTGCTCGGCCGGTTCACCGACGGTGACGGCTCGGCCCAGCCGAAGGTCTTCAAGTTCACCTACGACGCCATCCAGGGCAACAAGAACGTCAAGCTGGTCAAGGCGACGGACCCGCGGGGCCACGCGACCCAGCTGGCGTACTACGCCCCGCAGAGCGGTGACGACCCGAAGTACCACTGGTGGACCAAGACCATCACCGACCGCCTCGGCGGTGACACCGCCTTCGCGTACGCGGCGGACACGGCGAACACCAAGTTCACCGACACCACGGTCACGGACGCCGAGACGCACGCCACGAAGTACGTGACGGACGACTTCGGCCGCCCGGTCCAGACGACCAACGCCAAGTCCCAGACCACGAAGATGAGCTGGGACGCCGACAACAACGTCACGTATCTGGAGGAGGACAACGGCGCCAAGACCGCGTACTGCTACGACCAGAAGACGGGCTACCCGCTCTGGCAGCGCGACGCGGAGAACAACAAGGCGGGCGTGCCGGACCAGACGACGGCCTGTGTCCCGGACGCCTCCAAGTGGCCGGCGAACGCGGCGAAGTACGAGTACCAGACGCGCGCGGACGGCTTCTCGGCGGACCTGTTCCGCAAGACCTCGCCCGAGGGCCGCGCCTGGCAGTTCGGGTACGACGGCTTCGGCAACCTGAAGACGGTCACCGACCCCAAGGGCGTCGCGACCACGACGGTGCCGGACGACTACACCACGAAGTACGACTACGACGCGTACGGCGAGCTGACCAGGGCGACCGACGCCAACGGCAACCCGACCACGTACAGTGACTTCGGCCCGACCGGTTACCCGGACACGATCACCGACGCGAAGTCGAACGCGACGAAGTTCGCCTACGACGACCGTGGCCAGGTCACCCAGGTCACCGACGCCTACGGCAAGGTGACCACGCAGACGTACGACACGTTCGGGCGTCCGCTGGTCAACACGGCGCCGAAGGAGACCGGCGTCGTGATCACCACCCCGGCGCCGGTGTACGACGAGAACGACAACGTCACGAAGTCGACGGCGCCGAACGGCGCGGTGTCGACGGCGGTGTACGACAACGCGGACGAGGTCTCCTCGGCGACGGCGCCGGCGAACAACCAGACCGACCCGCGCACGTCGACGTACACCTACGACAAGGTCGGCAACCTGAGGACGACGACCGAGCCCAAGGGCACGGCGACGACGACGGACACCACCGACTACGTCACGACGAACAACTACGACGAGATCTACCAGCTCACGTCCGTGGTCAACGCGGACAGCGACAAGCTCTCGTACGAGTACGACGACGTCGGCAACGTCACCAAGGTCATCGACCCGAAGAAGAACGCGACCGCCGACACGACCGACTACACCACCAGGACCGACTACGACCTGGACCACCGGGCCACAGTCGTCACGGACGCGGCCGGCAAGAGCACGAAGAAGGGCTACGACAAGGACGGCCTGGTCACCTCGGCCACGGACGCCGAGAACAACACGACCACGATCACCTACGACGAGCGCGGCAAGCAGACCGAGGTGAAGGTCCCGCACGACGGCACGTCGACCCTCACGTACCGCACGACGAAGTACGAGTACGACCAGGTCGGCAACACCACCAAGGTGCTCACGCCGCGGGCGACGGCGGCCGGTTCCACCGACGCCTTCACCGCCCGCACGTCGTACGACGAGCTGAACCGCCCGGTCAGGCAGTACCAGCCGTACGACCCGGCGGACTCCCGCTACAACGACCCGAACGTCTACACGGAGACGACGTACGACAACGTGGGGCGGGTCGCCAAGACGTCCCTGCCGCCTTCGGACGGCGAGACGGTCCGCAACGACACCACCTACAGCTACTTCGACAACGGCTGGGTGAGGTCGTCCACGGACCCGTGGGACATCGTCACGAGCTACGAGTACAACGACCTGGGCCAGCAGACCAAGCGGACCCTGACCTCGGCGGGCGGGTCCTCGGACCGCACGATGACGTGGTCGTACTACCCGGACGGCTCACTGAAGTCCCGGGCGGACGACGGTGTCCCGGCGGGCAGGTCGGTCGTCCTGGTGGACAACTCCGACACCCAGAACACCTCCACGACCGGCACCTGGACCAAGGGAGACGCCACCGGCCAGCAGGGCTACAACCACGAGACCCACGCGGCGGGCACCGGCACGGACGCCTACACGTGGACGCTCAACATCCCCAAGGACGGCACGTACGCGGCGTACGTGAAGTTCCCCAGGGTGACGGGCGCCGCGACGACGGCCAAGTACACGGTGACGCACGACGGCGGGACGACCGACAAGACGATCGACCAGAACGCCACCGCCAACCAGGGCACCTGGGTCTCGCTCGGCTCCTTCGCCTTCAAGCAGGGCAACGCGGCGAAGCTGCAACTGTTCCAGAACAGCGGCGGCACGGTCGTGGCGGACGCCGTCAAGCTCGTGCGTGACACCACCGGCGATCCGGCCGACACGGAGAAGGACGACTTCGCCTACTCCTACGACCTCAACGGCAACCTGACGCAGATCGACGACACCTCGTCGACCGCGAAGATCGACTCGTACGCGATCACCTACACGGGCCTCAACCAGGTCCAGAAGGTGAGCGAGTCGCTGGCCGGCGTGGAGAAGAAGGCCACGTCGTACACGTACGACGCCGACAGCCAGACGGACACGATCACGCACCCGGACCAGTTCTCCAAGTACACCTACGACCTGCGCAACCTGGTGAAGACGGTCTCGGTCGGCAAGTCCGCCACGGACGCGTCGCCGAAGGTGACGTCGTACACGTACACCGACCGCGGCCAGAAGCTCCAGGAGACCAAGGCCAACGGCAACACGGTCGACTACACCTACTACCTGGACACCGTGCTCAAGTCGACGACGGAGAAGAAGCCCAACGGCACCCTCGTCGACTCGCACGCCTACGCCTACGACCCCAACGGCAACAAGTCGCAGGACGTGGCGAAGAAGATGAACGCCGACAACCACGCGGCGTACCTCGACTCGACCACCGACTACACCTACGACCCGGCCGACCGGCTGAAGCAGGCCGTGAAGACCGGCAACGGCGCCGGGACCGAGACGTACGTCCACGACGACAACGCCAACGTCATCAGTCAGACGGTCAAGAGCACCACCACGACATTCGAGTACGACCGCAACCGTCTGCAGAGCGCCGCTTCCGGCGGGGCCACGGCCAAGTACACCTACGACCCGTTCGGCCGTCAGGAGTCGGTGACGTCGGCCTCGGACGGGAAGATCATCTCCCGGAACGTGTACGACGGCTTCGACCACGTCGTGGAGTCCCAGAACATGGACTCCACGGGCGCGATGAAGTCGACCACGTACACCTTCGACCCGCTGGACCGCACCGCGTCCAAGACGGCGGACGGCAAGACCACGGACTTCGAGTACCTGGGCCTGTCCTCCGAGGTCCTGGACGAGAAGGTCGCCGGCACGCTCACCAAGTCCTACCAGTACAGCCCGTGGGGCGAACGCCTGTCGCAGATCAAGTACAACAGCGACGGCACGACCGAGGACGGCTACTACGGCTACAACGGCCACACCGACGTCGAGACCCTCACCGACAAGAACGGCGACACGAAGGCGACGTACGGCTACACCGCCTACGGATCCGACGACACCTCCGAGTTCACCGGCATCGACAAGCCCGACGCGGCCGACCCGACCAAGGAGGCCTACAACCCCTACCGTTTCAACGCCAAGCGCTGGGACGCCCGGTCCGGCACCTACGACATGGGCTTCCGCGACTACAACCCCGGTCTGAACCGCTTCACCACCCGGGACATGTACAACGGCGCCCTGGCCGACATGGGGCTCGGCACCGACCCGTACACGGACAACCGGTACGCCTTCGGGGGCGGCAACCCCACCAGCTTCGTCGAGATGGACGGTCACACGAGCTGCGACATCACCGGGATGTGCGGCGGCGTGTACCGCGAAACCCCGATGATCAAGGCGGAAGAGGCGGAGCCGGGGCCTGCCTTCGCGCCCTCCGACTTCGGCACGGACCGGGTCTTCAAGTCGGCCTCCCCGGGCCTCGCGGACAACAACCGTCGGCTCAAGATGATCGCCGTCGGTCTGGCTTCGGAGGTCAAGGGCTACGAGAACGCCTCCCAGCTGCTGTACCACTGGCTCAACGCTTCGGGCACGGATTACACGATCGATCCGCGTGACGTCCTGTACGCCTACCCGGGGCTCCAGAGCAAGGTGGACGCCATCGTGTCCAAGAACTCGAAGAAGGCCGGGGACTTCGACACCGGATGGTCGAACTTCGACGCCGGTAAATGGGCCGACGATCTGCACAAGAGCGGAAAGGACATGCCGGCCGAAGTCCAGGACGACTTCCAGGACTGGTACTACGCGCTCAACAGCGTGCAGTGGCGTGTCAAGGGAACGTCCGACGGACGGGGCAATACCACCTACACCGTCCAGATGTTCAAGCGGTACAACTTCGGAAACGCGGAGGAGCACAAGAAGGACTTCACCGCCGCCGGCGGACTGATACGGGTCAGGCAGGAGGGTCTGGCACACCTGAACGCCGTGGGCCTCGCTCAGGACTACAACGTCGTGGGCAGCGCGAACTTCGCGTCGTACGGTCCGAACTACCCTTGCTGCGGGCGACTGCAACCGTAGTCGGTCCTGTCGCACAGGAACCTGAAGGGATCGCAGGGGCCCTGGTCACAGAGCCATGGCCCCTGCGGGCCCCGGACCTTTGAGGTACAAGGAGGTTGCGTGTGAGACCTTTGATCCGGACGGCCGGCCTGCTTTCGGCCGCACTGCTGTGTGCCGCCGGTTGCGGCCCCGACCCGGCGGACGATATTTCCAGTTCGTCGTGTATGGGGGACATCGGCGGCGACCTGTTGCCGAAACGATTCGATGTGACTGTTCCCGCACAGGTCAGGGTCGTCAGGTGCCGCATCGTCAGCACGTGGGACAGTGACTCGCTCTCGCTCGTGCTGGACGGGTCGCCCAAGGCGGCCGATCGGCTTCTCGGGCAGTACGGCCATCGATTGACGGACCTGATGTGGAATGACGATTCGGTCCTCGTCCGCGACGATCAGTGGGGAATGGACAAGTGCTTCCCCGACGGACTGAAGGGGAAATGCTCGTACCTGAAATTCAGGACGGACATGGGCTACTGCGCTGCCGTGGCGGAAAAGATCCCCGACGGTACGGTGCGGCTCAGCTTCAGCGTCGACAAGGTCTGACAGGGAGCTGACATGTGGAAATCCCTGGAAGCCGGGGCGGGGCTGTGAAGGAGCTCGTGGACTCCGTGCTGATCGCGTCGGCCGCGTCGGGCCTCGCGCTCGCCCTGCGGGGCCTCGGCCGCCGCCCCGGGACGTCCGGCACGAGGGGCCGCTCCGTGCCGCCGCTCGTCGCGCTGGCGGTCACCACCGCGCTCATCTACGTCAACCAGGTGCTGTTCACGGTGTACGTGCTGCGCGTGCATGGCGGCGACGCGTCGTTCATCGCGCGCTACCTGCCGGCCGGATGGTTCGACCTGGCCACGCACAACCCCGTGCTGCGGTCGCTCGGCCGGGTCCTGCCCGCGCCGGAGCTCCTCGCCCCGTCCGTGCTGCGCGTGCAGGCCTTCCTGGAACTGCCCTTCGTGCTCACCGCGTTCGCGACGGTCGTGCGGTGGTTCGACGCCGACCTGTACCGGCGGATCGCCCGTTCCGCGCTGCTTCCGTTGGCGTCCGTGTCGTACACGGTCGTGTTCTGTCTGGTCGAGTGGGACCTGCGGAACCCCTTTACCAACGACGACCTGGTCATACGGGCCTTGTCCGGCGTGATCACGCCCCTCTTCCTGGCCCGTTGGGCGGCGCGGGACGAGGGGGCGTCCCGGGCGGCCGCCTCCGTACGGGGTCTTTTGCTGTTCATCGGGTCGCTCGGCGCCTTGGGCGTGCTCGTTCTCGTCGTGTACGACACCGCCCTGCTCTACAACCTGGGGCGCCTGGGCGAGCGTCTTCCGGTCGCGATGGTGGCCGGTGCCGCACTGATCGGATTGCGCCGGGCCGCGGCCCGCCCGCCGGGTCCGCCCGCTGCCGGTCTGTCCTCGGCCTTCGTGCGGCAGGTGCTCCGCCACTGGCTGACGCTCTTCTTCGTGCCCGCCCTGGCGTTGCGGTACGCGATCATGTTCGGAACCCCGCAACTGGCCGCGGCGGCCGGGCTGCTGACAGCTGCCGCTGCCGTCGTCCTGGCGGGGCGGGACGTGACAGTGGCTTCGGGCGGAGGCCGGCGGCTCGCGCTGGTGCTGGCCGGCCGGGCCGGGTGCGCGGTCCTGGCCGGATCGGTCGCCGCGTACGGGGCCGCCGCGCTGACTCCCCGGTCGTACTACGAGCTCACGCTGCTGTCCTCGGCCGCCGCGTTCTTGGTGACGGGGGTCGTGGTGTGCGGACTCCTGGACCTCCGGGACCCGGAGTGTTCGGCGGGACCGTGACCTTGCCTGCTGGTGCGAAGTGACCCGTGCGACGCACGGCCGGGTAAGAAGGTTGTACTTGTGGTGTGAATTCCCCTGTGGTGATTGACACTCTGCCGACCTGTGATGTCGGTGAGGCGGATTCCGCTTGGTGATCAGGGGGACGACGCTGCTGTTCCCCGGTATCCGGGTGAGGGGGAACGCTGTCATGGGTGGAGTGGACGCGCGACCGCGCGCGAGCGAGATGCGAGCGTGCGCGGCGGCTTTCGTCGCACGGACCACCGGCCGAAGCCGGCTGCCGCTGGACTACTCCGAGCGCAGCCTGCGCATCGCCGACTTCCTGATCGACGGGTTGCGGAAGGGAGGCGCGCACCGGGAGGAGGCGCACGACACCCTCTTCGGGCTCGGCGCGTACGTGGGTGAGGTGCTGGTGCGCCGTGCGGGGGCGGTGTGGGTGGACCTCGACGCCGCCCAGCGCGCCTATTTCGGCCAGCCCATCGGCGTACGCATGCCGGACGGACGCGTGTGGAACCCCCTGGGCAAGGTCGTCAACCGCTTCGACTCGGGCCAGTCCGAGGAATCGCTCCAGCTGTTCTATCTCAAGCTGCACGGGCGGGCCCGGCGGGCCGCCGTGTGAGGGCAGGCCGGGAGATCGCCGACGTCGCCTACGGCGAGGGACGGGAGCACGACCACGGCGTCCCGGTCGTCGACGACCCGGCCACCGGCACCGACCTGATCGCCCACCGCAGCGGGCGCGGAGACGGCACGTACCCCGTGTGGATCGGCCGGGTCGCGGACGGCGGGGTCGCCTGTTTCGTGGCGGACCTGCTGATCCTGCGCGGGGCGAGCCGGGGCGCCGGTCCGCCGTGACCGCCGGGTGACGGCCGTGCGAACGGTCCGCTTTGTCCGGCCGGTCGCCGTGGCCTCGCCAACTCCTGTATAACCGGCGCTCGTTCCGGCCGCCGCTGCCGGCCGCGCCGCCTGCTCATGCCTCCGTGTCCGCCCGTCGAAGGGTCTCTTCGTGCTGCCCTCTTCCCTTTCCCATGCCCGTACGTGCGCCGCCGCGCTGGCCGTCTCCGGTGCCCTGCTGCTGGTGTCGGCCTGTGGACAGGGCGGAGGCGGAGGGGGAGTGGCGCGGCCGCCATCCGGTGTCGCGGCCGGGAGCGCCGGGGACGAGGCGCCCACGGCGTCCGGCACGTCCAGCGCGTCCGCCTCCGCCTCCGCCTCACCCTCGGCCTCCACGTCGTCCTCCCCGTCCGCCTCGGCGAAGGCCGACCCGACCGCCTCCGTCCCGGCCACCGGCTCCGCGGTCGCCGGCAGCACGCATGAGAACCGCGCGACACCCGCCGCCGGCACCGCCCCCGACTTCCCCGTGCCCGCCAGCCCCGGCAACGCCACGCAGCTCATCACCGTGCAGGCCAGCGGTTCGTACGCCACGGTCACCGCCTGGGCCAAGGGGTCCTCGGGGTGGAAGGCGCAGTTCACCACGACGGCCGGGCGGGTCGGGGCCAACGGGGTCGTCCCCGGGTCGACCCGGCGGCAGGGCACGTACACCACCCCCGCCGGGACCTACACGCTCACCGAGGGCTTCGGCGTCGAGGCGGGCGGGACGAGCATGCCCTACACGCGGGTGAACTCGACGCACTGGTGGGTCGAGGACCCGGAGTCGGCGCACTACAACTCGATGCGCACCGCCGCCGGCGCGGACTTCCCGCTCACCGAGAGCGGCGACCGGGGCAGCGAGCATCTCGTCGACCACCCCGTGCAGTACGCCAAGGCGCTCGTCGTCGACTTCAACCGGTGGCCCGCCGTGCCCGGCCGTGGCGCCGGGATCTTCCTGCACGTCAACGGGCAGGGCGCGACCGCCGGCTGTGTGTCCGTGCCGCGCGCCACGATGGACCTGATCATGGGGTGGATACGGCCCGGTGCGCACCCGCGCATCGCCATCGGCTGACGGTGACGCGCCCCGGGTCCGGGCACCGGGGCCACCGGCGGCTGTGACAAATCCGTGCCCCCCGGCGCTGATCACGGTGGGACATGGAACACGGGGGCCGCGTCGCACGACGTGGATTTCGGTGCGAGCGCGGGCACGGGCCCGGGCCGGGTACGGACGAGGACGGTTCTTGGGCCAGGGAGGGGAACGCCGGCGCCCGCAGCCGCGGGACGAGGAGCTCGGCGCGGCCGTCGCGCGGGCCCAGGACGGCGACGAGACCGCCTTCGCGGTGGCCTACCGGATCGTGCAGCCCAGCCTGCTCGGCTATCTGCGGGGCCTGGTCGGCGAGGACGCCGAGGACGTGGCAGCCGACGCCTGGCTGGAGATCGCCCGCGACCTCGGCCGGTTCAAGGGCGACGGCGCCGGGTTCCGCGGTTGGACCGCGACCATCGCCCGGCACCGCGCGCTGGACCATCTGCGCCGCCGGCGGGTACGGCCCCGGGCCGCGCCGCTGGAACAGGACGCGCTGGAGCTGCCCGGCCGGCTCAGCACCCACGACCAGGCCCTGGAGACGCTGTCCACGGAACGGGCACTGGAGCTGGTGCGCACGCTGCCGCGCGACCAGGCCGAGGCCGTGCTGCTCCGGGTGGTCGTCGGCCTCGACGGCTCGGCCGCCGCCCGCGTCCTCGGCAAACGCCCCGGTGCCGTCCGCACGGCCGCGCACCGCGGGCTGAAGCGTCTCGCCCGGCAGCTGGGTGCCCAGGGCGTGACGGATGACGGCACCCGGACGCTGGGTGAGTCGACATGAACGGCGCCGGCCACGAGCCGTATGGATACGTGAGCGCCATCGGTCCCGGGGCCCCTGTGCGGCCCGGACGGCCGGGCGGCTCCGGCACGCCGGACGAGGACGGGGACAGGCATGGGTGAACGGCACAGCGGCGACGGCCCCTTCGGCCGCCGGCAGGCGCACCCGGGCGGCACCCTTCCCGTACCGGACGAGGCAGGCCGGGGTGCCGCCGGCACCGGGTTCGAGACGCGGCTCGCCGCCGCCCTGCGTGCCGACGGCGTCGACGGCGAGGCCGAGCGCCGGGCCGTGGCCGCCTTCCGCGCCGTCCGTGAGACGGGCGCGTCGCCCGCGCGCACCCGGCGCCGGGACGACTGGCGGCCCGCCGCGCCGCGCCGTGTGCGGCCGTCGCTGAGGGCCACGCTCTCGGTGGCGCTCGCGACTCTCGCGCTGGGCGGTGTCGCCGTCGCGGCGATCGGCTCCGCCGGATCCGGAGCGGGTCACCGCCCCGGCACCCAGCGGCCGGCCCACCCGTCCACGGGCCCGCACCGGCCGGCCGCTCCCGGCGGGTCCGGCTCGACCGCGGGCCAGGAGTCCGCCGCACCCTCCACCCGCCCGCACCACCCGGACACGGCCCGGGACACCGTGGCCCACTGTCGTACCTACGAGCGTGCCGGGAACCGCGGCGGTGCCCTGGACTCGACCGCCTGGCAGCGGCTCGTCACGGCAGCGGGCGGCGCCGACAAGGTGACGGCCTACTGCGCGGCACACGTGGCGAACGACACAGCCGGCAAGGGCCAGAACAAGGGAAACGGCCACAAGTCAGGCAAGACGGACGTCGGGTCGGGTTCGGGCACCCAGAACGCGAAGCCGAAGCCGGCCGCGGGGAACACGAAGCCGGCCGGCGGCGCACCGAAGGCCGCGAAGGGCGACTAGACGGCGGGGCCCGAAGCCGTCAACAGCGGCTGGGCGAGAGCCGGTCCGGCCCGGGAAAGGCGAACGGCCGGGGCCGCCACCCCCCACAGGAGAGGCCCCGACCGTCGCGCGGACGGGCCGCGCGCGGCCCGTACTCTCTACAGCGCCATGAGTGCGTTTTCTGTCACACCCCGCCCCGATCCGCCCTCACCCTGCGCACACCCGCACCCGGTCACGAGTTAGTTGCATCTTCTACAGACATGGACGAGGAGCGGTTTCACGCCGTAACGTGCCTTTCGCGCCGACCGGGAAACAGGCGTAAAGGGAGTCACGTGCTGGGGGACGACGCGGAGCTGACCGCCGCGGTGCGTGCGGCACAGAACGGTGACGAGACCGCGTTCCGTACTGTGTACCGCGCGGTGCATCCACGGCTGCTCGGGTACGTACGCACACTGGTCGGCGATCCGGACGCCGAGGACGTGGCGTCCGAGGCCTGGCTGCAGATCGCCCGCGACCTCGACCGGTTCAGCGGAGACGCCGACCGCTTCCGCGGCTGGGCCGCCCGGATCGCCCGCAACCGCGCCCTGGACCACATACGCATGCGCGGCCGCCGCCCCGCCATAGGCGGCGACGAGACGGAACTGACCGGCCGGGCCGCCGAGTCCGACACGGCCGGCGAGGCCATGGAGGCCCTGGCCACCGACAGCACCCTCTCCCTCATCGCACGACTCCCGCAGGACCAGGCCGAGGCGGTCGTCCTGCGCGTCGTGGTCGGCCTCGACGCCAAGAGCGCCGCCGAGACGCTCGGCAAACGCGCCGGTGCCGTACGCACCGCGGCGCACCGCGGTCTGAAACGGCTCGCGGAGCTGCTCGGTGAGGATCCGGAATCGGCGGGTGTGCTCGACGCGCTCCCACCCCAGCGAGAACCGCGCGGTCGCGCGGTGTCGTCCGCAACTGTGACGGATACGCGTGCGCGGACGCAGAAGGACATGTGATGGCCGACGAGCAGTACAAGTGGCTGGACCGGGGGACGGCGGAACGCCTGCTGCGCGGTGAGTCACTGGAAGCCGTCGACGCCCGCGCCCGTGACCAGGCCGAACGCCTCTCCCGGGCGCTCGGTGCGCTGTCCGCGGAGGCGGCCCACGGCACCGGTGAACTCCCCGGCGAGCAGGCCGCCCTGGCCGCCTTCCGCAAGGCCCGCGAGGCCGCCGACGCGGCACCGGCCGCCGCCGGCCGCGCCGACGGCACCTCCGGGCAGCCCGTGCCCGGCGCCGACGCGGGCCTGGTCCGCATCGGCGCCCCCTCCCGTACCGGAATCCCGGCCCGCAGGCCCCGCTGGGCCCGGCCGGTGCGTCTGGCGCTCGCCGCCGTGCTGGCCGCGGGCACGCTCGGCGGGGTCGCCATGGCCGCCGGCGGGATCCTGCCCACGCCGTTCACACCCGAGCACCCCCGCCCCGCCGCCTCCGTCTCCGCCGACCAGACCTCCGAGGGACCGCTCTCCTCTCCCTCGCCGCAGGGCACCCCGGGCGTGAGCCCGAGCCCGGGCGTGCCGGGCGGCGGCGCGGGCACGCGGGGCGGCGGTGCCTCCGGCGAGGCCACCGGACCGGACGACCGCACGAGCACGGACGGCACTCCGGGCACCGGCGACCCGTCCGGCATCTCCACCCGCCGGTGGAAGGAAGCGGTCACCGCCTGCCGGAACATCCGGGACGGCAGGGAACTGGAGGCCGGCCGCCGGCGCGCGCTGGAGAACCTGGCGGGCGGCAGCGCCCGCGTGAGCCGGTACTGCAGGGTCCTGCTGTTCACCGCCGACTCGGCCGGCGGCGCCACGAACGGCGCCAAGGGCGACGGGAGCGGCGACCACGGCAAGACCGACGACAAGGGCAAGGGCAAGGGCGGCAGCGGCCAGGGCGACGACGAGGGCCCCGGCCGGGCCGGCGGCGGTCACTTCGGCAAGGGCGGTGGCCACGGCAGGGGCCGGCACGGCGACGGCGTCGCGCCCGTCCCCTCCGCCTTCGCTCCGGCGCACCCCGCCCACCCGGCCGGCACCACCCTCGGCACGGCGTCGCCGAGCCCGTCGTACTCCGCGCTCTAGCCCATCTGACCTGCGCTTTCGTGGTCCGCGAAAAATTCTCCGCGCGGGGTGTGACGTTTTCGGAGCCCGGGACGCAGTAATGAGTGAGCCGACTGGTCATCGGCCGTCGCACTGAGCCGGGGTTCCCCCCGTACCCACGGCTCGTGCACCTGGCGCGGGCGGGACACGTTCCCCCGGTCCCGCCCGCGCCCCGCAATCCCCCTCACCAGTGGACGACGACTTCGTCGCCCACCCGCACCTGCGCGAACAGCTGCTGGATCGCGGCCTCGTCCCGGACGTTCACGCACCCGTGCGAGCCACCCGCGTAGCCGCGCGCCGCGAAGTCGTACGAGTAGTGCACGGCCTGGCCCCCGCTGAAGAACATCGCGTACGGCATCGGCGAGTGGTAGAGCGTGGACACCCAGTCCCGCGCCTTCCAGTAGATGTGGAACACACCCTCCCGGGTCGGCGTGTACTGCGTGCCGAACCGCACCGCCGTCGTCGAGAGCGTCCGCCCGTCGACCATCCAGCGCAGCGTCCGCGTCGTCTTGTCGATGCACAGGACGCGTCCCGTCATGCAGCGCGGGTCGGGCGCGCCGGCGGGCTGACCGCCCATCAGATACAGGTCCCAGGTGCCGGGTGTGCGGGTCATCCCCACCAGCCGCCGCCAGGTGACGCCGTCCGTCCGCCCGGTCTGCGGCAGCCCGCGCTTGCCCTGGAAGCCCCGGACGGCCCGCTCGGTCAGATCGTCGTACGACCCCGTCGGGCCGTCGAACAGCCAGTCCAGCTGGCGCAGCCGCGCCTGCAGCTCCCGTACGCCCGGCCCGCTGTCCCCGCGCGACCACAGCACCCGGGCAGCGGGCGCCGCCGGTGACGGCTGGGCCGTCCGGGTGGGATCCGCCGGGTCGCTTTCCGGGGTCCGTCCCTGGGGCTGGAGGTGGACCGGTGCCCGGGGTTTTCCGTTGGCGTCCGCGGGCTGCACGGTGCAGCCGCAGAGGGCGGCGAGGGCGGCGGCCGAGGCGAGTACGGCGGCGGGTCTTCCCGAGATCCTCATGCCGGTGATGCTTCCCCGCGTGAGCGACGCCGAACGACGGGGCATGGTCAGGGGTGACACGACGTACTGCGGAGGCATCCATGACGCGTGAGTCGGAGTCGGGACTGCCGATCGAGCCGGTCTACGGGCCGCAGGCTCTCCAGGGCTGGGACCCGGCCGGACAACTGGGCGAACCGGGCACGTACCCCTTCACCCGCGGCGTGTACCCCACGATGTACACCGGCCGCCCCTGGACCATGCGCCAGTACGCCGGCTTCGGCACGGCGGCCGAGTCGAACGCCCGCTACCGGCAGCTGATCGCCCACGGCACCACGGGCCTGTCGGTCGCCTTCGACCTGCCCACCCAGATGGGCCACGACTCCGACGCGCCCCTCGCGCACGGCGAGGTCGGCAAGGTGGGCGTGGCGATCGACTCGATCGACGACATGCGGGTGCTGTTCGACGGCATCCCGCTCGACCAGGTCTCGACGTCGATGACGATCAACGCCCCCGCGGCCCTGCTGCTCCTGCTCTACCAACTGGTGGCCGAGGAACAGGGCGCGCGCGCCGACCGGTTGACCGGCACGATCCAGAACGACGTGCTCAAGGAGTACATCGCCCGCGGGACCTACATCTTCCCGCCCCAGCCCTCCCTGCGGCTGACGGCGGACATCTTCCGGTACTGCACCGCCGAGATCCCGAAGTGGAACACGATCTCGATCTCCGGCTACCACATAGCCGAGGCGGGCGCGTCCCCCGTCCAGGAGATCGCCTTCACGCTCGCCGACGGCATCGAGTACGTCCGCACGGCGGTGGCGGCCGGCATGTCCGTGGACGACTTCGCACCCCGCCTCTCCTTCTTCTTCGTGGCCCGTACGACGCTGCTGGAGGAGGTCGCCAAGTTCCGCGCCGCCCGCAGGATCTGGGCACGAGTGATGCGGGAGGAGTTCGGGGCCCGGAACCCCAAGTCCCTGATGCTCCGCTTCCACACCCAGACGGCGGGGGTGCAGCTGACGGCCCAGCAGCCGGAGGTGAACCTGGTCCGGGTCGCCGTCCAGGCCCTGGCCGCGGTCCTCGGCGGCACCCAGTCCCTGCACACCAACTCCTTCGACGAGGCCATCGCGCTGCCGACGGACAAGAGCGCGCGGCTGGCGCTGCGGACCCAGCAGGTACTGGCGTACGAGACGGACGTGACGGCGACCGTGGACCCCTTCGCCGGCTCCTACGCGATGGAGCGGATGACGGACGACGTCGAGGAGGCGGCCGTCGACCTGATGCGGAGGGTCGAGGACCTCGGCGGGGCGGTCGCGGCGATCGAGCGGGGCTTCCAGAAGGGCGAGATCGAGCGGAACGCGTACCGGATCGCCCAGGAGAGCGACTCCGGGGACCGGGTGGTCGTCGGGGTGAACCGGTTCCAGCTGGACGAGGAGGAGCCGTACGAGCCCCTGCGCGTCGACCCCGCCATCGAGGCCCGCCAGGCGGACCGCCTGGCCGCACTGCGGGCCGAGCGGGACCAACGGGCGGTGGACACGGCCCTGGACGCGCTGCGGAAGGCGGCCGAGGGCGAGGACAACGTCCTGTATCCGATGAAGGAGGCACTGCGGGGGCGGGCGACGGTGGGGGAAGTGTGCAACACCCTCCGGGGCGTTTGGGGGGCCTACGAGCCGTCGGAGGTGTTCTGACCCGCCCCGCACCGGAGTGTCGTACCCCCGTGCGACACTCCTTTGCATGTTCGGCGTCATCGACCTCCCCACCTACCTCGCGGGCCTGATCCTGATCGTGCTGCTGCCCGGCCCCAACTCCCTGTACGTCCTGTCCGTGGCCGCCCGCCGCGGGGTGCGGGCCGGCTACACGGCTGCCGCGGGCGTGTGGTGCGGGGACACCGTGCTGATGACGCTGTCCGCCGCCGGTGTCGCCTCGCTGCTCAAGGCCAACGCCGTGCTGTTCGGGATCGTGAAGTACGCCGGTGCCGGCTATCTGACCTGGCTGGCCGTCGGCATGCTGCGGGCCGCCTGGCAGATGTGGCGGACGCGGAGGGAGAGGGCGGCGGAGGAGGCGGTACCGGTCGACGCGTCCGCGCAGGAGCGGCCGTACCGCCGCGCCCTGGTGATCAGCCTCTTCAACCCCAAGGCGATCCTGTTCTTCGTCGCCTTCTTCGTGCAGTTCGTGGACCCCGGGTACGCCTATCCGGCCCTGTCCTTCGTCGTCCTTGGCGCGTTCGCCCAGCTGGCGAGCTTCCTCTATCTCAGCGCGCTGATATTCAGCGGCACGAAGCTGGCCGACGCGTTCCGCCGCCGCAAGCGGATGTCGGCGACGGCCACTTCGGCGGCGGGGGTGCTGTTCCTGGGGTTCGCGGTGAAGCTGACGCTGGCCAGTGCGTGAGGGCGTGGCCTCCGAGCTGGGCGACTACTCGCCGCCCCTTCAGAGGCCGACGCGCGCCGCGTACTCCCCGAGACCCTCGGTCGTCTCTCCCGCCCACCCCACATAGCCGTCCGGGCGGACCAGGAACACCCCCGGGCCGTACGACTCCGGGGCCGGCAGGCTGTGGATACCGTCGACCGGCTCCGGAGACAGCAGGGTCCAGTGCGGGCCCCGGAGCGCGTCGAAGACCCGCACTCCCTCCGCGTTCCTCCCGTCGGGCGCTCGGTCGCCCGCCCGTACCGGCCCCGGGTCGGCCCGCGTCTCCTCCGTCAGCGAGGACTCCCGGTAGCGGAGCCCCAGCTGGACCGTCGCCTCCCCGCGCCGTACCTCGCCCCGGTGGACGCCCGTCGAGAGGTCCAGCATGGCGGCGGCGTTCGGGCGCCGCTCCTCCTCGTACGTGTCGAGGAGTTCGTCCGGGGCGTCGGCACCCAGTACCGCGCCGAGCTTCCAGCCCAGGTTGTAGGCGTCCTGCACGCTGGTGTTCAGGCCCTGGCCGCCGGCCGGGGAGTGGACATGGGCCGCGTCGCCCGCCAGGAACACCCGGCCCACCCGGAAACGGTCGGCCAGGGCGGCGCGGGGCCGGAAGTCGGAGGCCCAGCGCAACTCGGTCACGTCAGCCGCGTCGAGCGGGGTGTACGTCGCCACCAGCCGCCGTACGCCCGCCAGGGACAGGTCCGGCTCCGTGCCCTCCGGCAGCCTCGCGGCCAGCTGGAAGTCGTCCGTGCCGGCCAGCGGGCACAGCGCCACACCGTTGCCGTCGTCGCCGGTGAAGTGGTGCCAGTGGTCGCGGTCGAGACCCCGCACCCGCAGGTCGGCCACCAGGAAGGGGCTCGGATCGACCGACTCGCCGGTCATGCCGACGCCCACCGCACGCCGTACGGTCGAACGCCCGCCGTCCGCCGCCACCACGTACCGCGCGCGAGCCGTCGTACCGTCGGCGAAGCGGACCGTCACGCCCTCCGCGTCCTGTTCCAGGTCCGTCACCCCGCGCCCGAACCCCACCCGGCCGCCCAGCTCACGCAGCCGCGCGTACAGCACCTCCTGCGTCCGCCACTGTGCGACCATCAGCGGATCGGTGTACGGCGTGCCCTCGTCCGCCGCGACCTCGTCGAACATCGGTTGGGTCGCCAGCCGCTCGCCGTTCTTCCAGAGCAGCCGGGGCGGATAGGGACCGCCCGCCGCCCGGATCGCCGCCAGTACGCCCAGGTCCTCGAAGACCTCCTGGGTGCGCGGCTGGATCCCCTTGCCGCGCGAGCCGGGGAACAGGGACTCCGACCGCTCCACGACCAGTGCGTCCACGCCGCGCCGGGCGAGGTCGACTCCCAGGGTCAGTCCGGTGGGACCGGCGCCCACGATCAGGACATCCATCACGATTCTCCTTAACGTCGTTAAGTGCCATCGCACACGAGAGTGCCCTTAACGCTGTTAAGCTGTCAAGTGTGAGCCCCGAGAAACGCGCGCCCCTGGACCGCCGTCGCGTCGCCGACACCGCCCTGCGCCTGCTCAACGAGGTCGGTCTGGACGGCCTGACGCTGCGCGCCATCGCCAGGGAGCTGGACGTGAAGGCGCCCGCGCTGTACTGGCACTTCAAGGACAAACAGGCGCTGCTGGACGAGATGGCGACGGAGATGTACCGGCGGATGGTCGCCGGCACCGCGCTCGATCCCGCCGACACCTGGCAGGAACGGCTGCTGAAGGCGAACCGCGGACTGCGGGCGGCGCTGCTCGGCTACCGCGACGGCGCCAAGGTCTTCAGCGGCTCACGCTTCACGGGCACGGAGCACGCCCCGGCGCTCGAGGCGAACCTGCGGCTGCTGACGGAGGCGGGATTCACGCTCGCCCAGGCGGTCCACGCGGGCCGCACCGCAGGCGCGTACACCATCGGCTTCGTCACCGAGGAGCAGGGCGTGAAACCCCTCCCGGGCGAGCGCCGGGAGGGGTACGACGTCGAGGAGCGCGCCCGGCGACTGGCCGGCCAACCGCTCGCCGCCGAGGCCGGCCACCTGCTCTTCGAGGGGTACGACGAGCAGTTCGAGGAGGGGCTGGCGCTCGTGATCGCGGGGATCGGGGCGCGCTACGGCATCGGCTGAGAGGGTCGGTGGCGGGCGGTTCGCGCCCTGCGGATCGCCCGCGTGACGACCGGCGGCAGCAGGTCCACGGCGACCCTGCGGGCCCGGCTCGGGCCGCGCCGGGGCGCGGGCCGGACCGTCGGAGCCGGCGCGGGAGCGGTGGCCGGTGCCGGTGCCGGTGTCGGTGCCGGCTGCGGGACGGGCGCCGGCTCCGCGTGCCTGGACGGCGGGAACTGCGGTGCCCGCATGCCCTTCGACTTCAGCCGGACGATGCGGTGCCCGGCGGCCTGCTGGACGCTCAGGTGGCAGTCGGACCGCTCCCGCACCATCGCCAGCAACTCCTCCTGGACCGGCTCCGGGTCGCCCCAGGTGCCGTAGAGCTTCTGGGTGCTCAGGCAGACGGGGCGCAGGCCACGGTTGAGGACGGCCTCCCAGGTGGCGATGGACACTCCGGGGGTGTGCTCGGAGCGGAAGTCGTCCAGCACGACGATCCCGTCCGGCATCAGCAGCTCGTGGGCGGCCCCTATGTCGCCGTGCACGTGCTCGTACAGATGGGAGGCGTCGATGTGCACGAACCGGCAGGAGCCCGGCTCCACCTCCGCGGGCACCAGCGAGCTGGGGCCCTGCAGCACCCGGGGCAGTTCCTCGTGGAAGGAGAGGTAGTTGTCCTCGAAGACGCGCCGGGTCAGCGCGCCGTAGGACTTCGCCGACTCGGCCTGGTTGGCGTCGTCGGGGGCGTCGCCCTCGAACAGGTCGCACACGGTGTACTTCTCGCCCGGCTGCCGGTGCCGGCCGGTGAAGATCGCGCTCTTGCCCATGTACACCCCGACTTCCAGCAGGTCACCTCGCATCCGGGCGGATTCCTGCCGGTTCAGGAACCAGTCGAAGAGCAACTGGTCGAGCACCGGGAACCAGCCGGGGACGTCGTCGAGACGGCGGGGCGGTCGCGCTTTTTCCTGGATGGTGGCCATGCGGCGTGGGCACTCCCTTGGTACGCGGTCTGTGGGATCCCTGCGGGGGGCCTGTGAGGCGAGGGCTCTACGGTGCCTGCCCGACGGGCCTGTTCAAAACCCAAGACGCGGTGAACGGCTGCCCAACTTCCGTTCCTTCAGCGCCCGCTTCAGCCGCGGTCCGAACGGCCTCTCCGCCAACCGGTGGATCAGCCAGGCCAGCCCCAGCATGCCGAGCACGGTCACCACGAGCGTCGGCCACGCGGGCAGGCCCAGGCCGCGGTGCAGCACCCGGATGACGAACCAGCCCAGGTGCTCGTGGATCAGATAGAAGGGGTACGTCAGCGCGCCGGCCGTGACCAGCCACCGCCCGCGGGCCCAGCGGGGCCGGCCCAGGGCCACGGCGGCGACGGCCGCGAAGGCGACGGTGACGATCAGGACGACGACGTAGGGGTCGCGGTGCGGGTGCGCGCCCCACAGGCCGCGGGTCGCCTCGCTCTGGGCCAGCAGCCAGGACATCGCGACGACGCCCCAGGCGAGCAGGTCGCCGCCGAAGCGGTGGATCAGGTACAGCGCCAGACCGCCGACGAAGAAGGGGGCGTACTCGGGCATGACCACCTGGTTCAGCAGCGCGTTGCCGGACGAGTGGCACAGGACGGCCGCCAGCGTCCAGCCGGCGGCGAACAGCACCACCCGGCGGTAGGTCACCCCGCGCGCCACGACGAGGAGGGCGAACAGCGCGTAGAAACGCAGCTCGACCCAGAGCGTCCAGCACACGCCCAGCACGCGGGTCGCGCCCATCGGCTGTTGCAGCATCGTCAGGTTGACCAGGAACTCGTCCAGCCGCACCGGGTGGACCACGACGGGCAGGGCGAGGGACGCCCCCGTGACCAGGACCAGCGCCACCCAGTACGCCGGGTACAGGCGCGCGACCCGGGAGCGGAAGAAGTCGCCGAGAGTGCGGCCCCAACTGCTCATGCAGATCACGAAACCGCTGATGACGAAGAAGAACTGCACACCGAGACTGCCGTAGACGGCCGCCCGGGACAGCGTCGGGAAGAGGTGGGCCGGGTTTCCGTGCCAGGACGCGGAGACCGTGCCGCCGCGCCCGGCGTAGTGGTAGAGGCAGACCATCAGCGCGGCGACGAGCCGCAGACCGTCCAGGGCGGACAGACGGCTCCGGGGGCTGGAGCCGGGGGCCGTTCCCGTGGGAGGAGGTACGGGAACGGCAGCGAGTGTGGGGGATGAAGCAGCCATGGTGCGGGGCGCCTTGCCGGAACTCGGCGCCTCACACCATGGACGGGGCCGTTCGGCCGACTGTTCGTCAACGCGTCGACGGCAGTTCACCTGATGGGGTCAGCGGCGCACCGAGTTGCGCAGATTGCGCGCCTTCTTGGCCACCCGGCGGACCGTGGCGTTGCGCGGGATGAACGCCAGCTGGGCGGGCACCCCGCCGGGCAGGGCCAGCGAGGACAGGCGGCGGCGCTTGAAGTAGCGCATGGTGTGCTGGTTCAGGTGCCGACCGAGCCAGGCCTCGGCCTCGGGGCGCAGCCCCGGGTAGATCTTCGGCTGCATCGCGAAGCCCACCGCGCGGACCAGCGCGCCGAGCGCCTCGGCGTCCATGCCGGTGCGCTGCTCGGTCACCGCGGCCCGGTCGCCCAGTTCGGGCAGCAGCGCGTCGGCGATGGTCACCGGGATCCGGTTGCTGTTCTCGTACGGGGTCAGCTGCTCCAGCAGCATTTCGGTGCCGATCCTGGCGACCGGCAGGCCGTACAGTGCCTGCGCCGTGAGCAGGGCGGTGGAGAAGCAGCCGACGACCAGCGCGGGGCGCATCCGCTGGTACAGCACCTCGGCGAGGACCGGGGTGTCGAGCACGGTCAGCTCGACCTCCAGCTTCTTCGCCTCCTGCTCCAGCGAGCGGGTGAAGGCGGCCGGGGCGGACGGATGCGGCTTGAACACGACCTTGGTGTGGCCGAGCGCGGCCGCGCCCTTCAGCATCCGCACATGCAGGTTCTCCTCCTGCTCGGCGGTGAGGATCTCCAGCGCGGACAGGTACTGGCCGAGCAGCAGCGCGGGCTCCTCGATGTCCGGCACCTCCTCGCCGGCGGGCCCGAGGTGGGCGAGCACCTTGGTGAACGCGGCCGTCGGCACGAGCTCGCCGGGCACGCCGAACTCGGTGAGCAGCAGCGGCTCAAGGCCCGGCACCAGGTCCAGGTGGAGGACCCGGTCCACGCGGGTGCCGACCAGCGGGTCGATCTTGTTGCGGGTGGGGCCGTAGCTCATCAGGCCGTCGGCGTAGACGGTCACCGGGGCGCCGGTGAAGATCTGCGCCAACGCCAGGGCGGGGTTCACCTGGATCGACTCGACGGCCAACTCCACGTCGTCGTCGCCCAGTTGCCACTCGTGACGCAGGAAGCGTTCCCACAGTGGCATGTCGTCCACGCGGGGCGCCCAGCCGCCCGGGTGGAACGGGAAGATGGTCGCGTTGTACGAGATCACGTCGTCGAAACGGTCGCGCAGCTTCTCGAACCCGGGCGCCTCGTCCAGGGCGGGCGTGGTCTCGGGCGCGGCCGCGTTGTTGCAGACCAGCAGGATCCGCCGGTCGGCGGGCCGGAAGCAGCCGGAGTCCAGGGCGGCGGCGAGCGTGGCCGTGCCGTACAGCGTCGACGCCTGGAAGATCTGGGTGGTCACGCGGCGGCCCCCGCGGAGGCGGGACGGCGGCGCAGCCGGCGCAGCTTGGTGGCGCGCTGGAGGTCCATGGAGTCCAGCGCCTCGTCCAGCACGTCCTGCGGCATGCGCCGCAGTGCCGCGGCACTCATGGATTTCAGTTTCTTCGCCACCGCGGGCTCGAACCTTTCGATGGATCCCAGATGATGGGAAATGATGGCGCAATAGGTACGGACGGCCTTCGGCAGCAGCTGTTCGGCCTGCGGGTCCTGGGCGGTTTCCGCGACGACCTGATCGAACGCGCGAATGAAATCGAGCTGCCGGACGTCACCGATCTGGGTGAGCGAGGAGGCGACTCCGCGCCGGTAGAACACACCGAGCAGGCTCACCGCCGCGAAGGATTCCGCCTCCCGGTGCAACTTCCAGATCCACGGCCGGTCCTCGGCCGTGCGCAGCCCGTCCGTGAAGTGCAGCAGGCCCTTGTCCACCAGCCGCCGGTGGTAGACGCCCGCCCACGCGTACGCGTAGTCCACGGACGTGGAGCGGTCGGCGGGCAGGATCGCCTCCCGCGGGTTCAGCACCACGTCGCGCCGGCCCACGGGCACCCGGTTCACCGTGCGGGAACGCGCCGTGCACTGCACATGGTCGGTGCGGACGAAGTCGCAGCCCAGTTCCTCCACGGCCGCGACCAGGCGCGCGAAGTAGCCGGGGGCGAGCCAGTCGTCGCCGTCCAGGAAGGTCAGGTACTCGCCGCGCGCCCGGTCGATACCGGTGTTGCGGGCGGTCGCCAGCCCTCCGTTCTGCTCGTGCCGGACATGGACGGCGCCGGGCAGCTCGCGCTCCGCGCGCGCGAGAATCTCTGGTGTCCCGTCGCGGGAACAGTCGTCGACGAGAATGAATTCGAAGTCCTCACGCGCGTTCGCCTTCAGGCTCCTGAGCGTGTCGGGCGCGTATTGCTGCACGTTGTAGAACGGCACGATGACGGAGAGCTTGACCACGGCTTGAACGTTAGGGCGAAGCCCGTCATTCGTCTTGACGGTCCGCTTGATGCTGGGTGAACGGCACGTGGCGAAGCTGTGAACCAGGCTTTTTCCATACGCTCCCGCGGCCTGATTCGCCATTCGGCGATGTGCTGTTAACCGTTTGTTGCATTCGGGTTGGGCGGATCCTCGGAATGGCTTCCTAGCGTCTTCGGCGTGCCAGCAAGTGCTACGAAGTCCCTGCGGGTCGCCGTCCTCGCCGATTCCGACACCCGGTGGAAGTGGGGCGCGCTCACCGCGCAGCGTCTCGCCCCCAAGGATGCCGGGATCCGGCTAGACGGCTACCTCCTGCGGGGGCGCGCCACCCCGACGGCCCGCCAGCTGAAGGAGGTCGGCGTCCAAGCGGACTCCCTCCGCGAGGTCACCGGCGTCGAGTTCCTGCGCGGGATGGCCGGGGCGGTCGAAGACCCGTACGACGTCCTCGTCCTCGCGCTCGTCGGCGGCGGCGTCCAGGCCATGCTGCACGGACTGCGCGCCGCCTGGGCGGGAGCCGGCGAGCGTCCCGTCGTCGTCACCGGTTACGTCGGTGTCGTCTACGAGAAGCTCACCGACGGACTGCTGCTGCGGCACGGCGCCGACGTCGTCCTGGCGAACTCCCGGCACGACGCGGACCGGTTCCGGGCCGTGTACGAGGGGGTGGGCGCCGACGCCTCCGCGGTCACCGAGGTGGCGCTGCCCTTCCTCGGCGGGGCGCCGTACACCGGTGAACACGACCCCTACACCGTGGTGTTCGCGGCCCAGCCGTCCGTCCCGGACAGCCGCAAGGACCGCGCGTACCTGCTGAACCGGCTCATCGGGCACGCCCGCCGGCACCCCGAGCGCGAAGTGCTGCTGAAGCTGCGCTCCAAGCCCGGCGAGCACACCACCCACATCGAGGAGCTGCCGTACCAGAAGCTGGCGCAGGGCGCGGACCTGCCCGCCAACTTCCGCCTGGTGTACGGGCACATGGGCGAGGTGCTGGACCGCACCGACCTGCTGGTCACGGTCAGCTCTACGGCCGCCCTGGAGGCCCTGCACCGCCGCATCCCCACGGCGGTCCTGACCGACCTGGGCGTGCGCGAGGTGCTCGGCAACCACCACTTCACCGGCTCCGGCTGCCTCGCCTCCTGGGACCAACTGGACGCCGGGCACCGGCCGGTGGCCGACGAGGAGTGGGTGGCCCGGCAGGGCGTGGCGGCCGGGGGTACCCCCTCCGGGGGAGGCACGTACGAGACCGCTTTCGACACCGCCCGCGAACGCATCGCCAAGCTGCTCGACCGCCCCGGCGGTCTGCCGCCCCTGAACCCCTACTACACCCCCGTGACCGCGCCCGGCTATCTGCCCGGCATCCTCGCCCGGCACCACCTCGGCCCCGACGGCGTACCGCTGCCCGGTGCGCCCGCCGCCGACAAGGAGCCCGGACCGGTCCGCCAGATCGTGCGCCGCGCCGCGCGTGGCGCCTACCGCCACGGCGTGCAGCGGGTCGCACCCGTGATCCGCCGGATGGGGGAGCTGTGACCTCTCAAGGAGATCGGATGTCCAACTCGGAAGCGGGCCAAGGCGCGACGGTGCGCCGGGTGCTCGCGGTGATCCCCGCACGCGGCGGCTCCAAGGGCGTGCCCGCGAAGAACCTCGCGCCCGTCGGCGGTGTCCCGCTGGTGGCCCGCGCGGTGCGCGAGTGCCGGGCGACCCGGCTGGTGACCGACGTCGTCGTGTCCACCGACGACCAGGCCATCGCCGCCGCCGCCCGGGAGGCCGGCGCCGAGGTCGTGCTGCGCCCGGCCGTCATCGCCGGGGACACCGCGACCTCCGAGGCCGCGGTCCTGCACGCCATGGACGCCCACGAGGCGCTGCACGGCGCGGCCGTCGACGCGGTCCTGCTCGTGCAGTGCACCAGCCCCTTCATCGTCCGCGAGGACATCGACGGGGTGGCCGGGGCGGTCGTCGAGAAAGGCGCGGACACGGCCGTCACCGTGGCCCCGTTCCACGGCTTCGTCTGGCGGGAGGCCGACGCGGAGTCCGAGGGCGGGGTGGGCGTCAACCACGACAAGTCCTACCGCCCGCGCCGCCAGGACCGCCCCCAGGACTTCCTGGAGACCGGCGCGGCCTACGCCATGGACGCGGCCGGCTTCCGCAAGTACCAGCACCGCTTCTTCGGCCGTACGGAACTCGTCCGCACCGACCCCGCGCGCGTGCTGGAGATCGACGACCCGCACGACCTGGCCCGCGCCCGCGCGCTGGCCCCCCTCTTCGACGCGGACCGCCCCGGTTCGCTGCCGACGGCCGACGACATCGACGCGGTCGTACTGGACTTCGACGGCACCCAGACCGACGACCGGGTGCTGATCGACTCCGACGGACGGGAGTTCGTCTCCGTGCACCGCGGGGACGGACTCGGCATCGCGGCCCTGCGCAGAAGCGGCCTGAAGATGCTGATCCTGTCCACGGAACAGAACCCTGTGGTCGCCGCCCGCGCCCGGAAGCTCAAGCTCCCCGTGCTGCACGGCATCGACCGCAAGGACCTCGCGCTGAAGCAGTGGTGCGAGGAGCAGGGCATCGCGCCGGAGCGCGTGCTCTACGTCGGCAACGACGTCAACGACCTGCCGTGCTTCGCCCTCGTCGGCTGGCCCGTGGCGGTCGCGAGCGCTCACGACGTCGTACGCGGCGCCGCACGCGCGGTCACCACCGTCCCCGGCGGTGACGGCGCGATCCGAGAGATCGCCAGCTGGATCCTCGGCCCCTCTCTCGATTCCCTCCCCAAGTAAGGACATCCCCCTGATGAGCACCAACTCCCGTCTGCGTACGTTCGGTTCCCGCGAGGTCGGCCCCGGCAAGCCCGTCTACATCTGCGGCGAGATCGGCATCAACCACAACGGTGAGCTGGAGAACGCCTTCAAGCTGATCGACGTGGCCGCCGAGGCCGGCTGCGACGCCGTGAAGTTCCAGAAGCGCACCCCGGAGATCTGCACCCCGCGCGACCAGTGGGACATCGAGCGCGACACCCCCTGGGGCCGGATGACCTACATCGACTACCGCCACCGCGTGGAGTTCGGTGAGGACGAGTACCGCCAGATCGACGAGTACTGCAAGGAGAAGGGGATCGACTGGTTCGCCTCCCCGTGGGACACCGAGGCCGTCGCCTTCCTGGAGAAGTTCGACGTCCCCGCCCACAAGGTGGCGTCCGCGTCCCTGACCGACGACGAGCTGCTGCGCGCCCTGCGTGCCACCGGCCGCGCGGTCATCCTCTCCACCGGCATGTCGACCCCGAAGCAGATCCGCCACGCGGTCGAGGTCCTCGGCTCGGACAACATCCTCATGTGCCACGCCACCTCCACCTACCCGGCGAAGGCCGACGAGCTCAACCTCCGCGTGATCAACACGCTGGAGAAGGAGTTCCCGAACGTCCCGATCGGCTACTCCGGCCACGAGACCGGCCTGCAGACCACCCTCGCCGCGGTCGCGCTCGGGGCGACCTTCGTCGAGCGTCACATCACCCTGGACCGCGCGATGTGGGGCTCCGACCAGGCCGCCTCCGTCGAGCCGCAGGGCCTCACCCGCCTCGTCCGCGACATCCGCACGATCGAGGCCTCCCTCGGCGACGGCGTCAAGAAGGTCTACGACTCCGAGCTCGGCCCGATGAAGAAGCTGCGCCGGGTCGCCGGTGTCGTCGCCGAGGCGGAGATCGCGGCCGCGGCCGGCGAACCGGTCACCGTCTGAGCACTGGCCTCTTGACTCCCTTAGGACGGGACGGTCGTACGCCGATGAGCCCCCGCGCCGGTCGAGCCGGCCATCCTCCCCGCACGCTCGCCTTCGTGGAGAGCCCGGTCCAGCTGCTGAACGTGCTGGAGTGGGCGCATCTGCACGGCCTGCGCGGAGCGGCGGACCCGCTGCCGGGCGCGGACCCGCTGCCGTCCGTGCCCGCGCAGGTGCGGCGGACGGTGGCCGGCGACTCGCAGGCCGGCGCGGACCTCACGGTGGTCGTCCTGTCCCCCACCGACCCCATGACCCGGGGCCAGCTGCGCCGCATGGCGGACCTGGCCCGGGACGAGGGGCACCGGGTGCGCTGGGAGGACGCGCGCGGCGGGCTGGCCGCGCCCTTCTCGACGATCGGTGGCCTGGCGGGCGCGCTCCGCCGGGCCGACCGGATCGTCATGGGCGACCCGTTCTCCCGCTACGTACAACTACTGCTGACGATCACCAAGGCGCGCGAGCTGGTGGTCGTGGACGACGGCACCGCGACGATGGAGTTCGTCGCCCAGCTGGCCCGCGGCGAGCGGCTGGTCCGCTGGCACCGCAAGGGCGGCCGCCCCGGGGCGAGGGACCTGCTCTTCGCGCCCGTCTCCTCCTCGGCCCGCCGCCGGCTGACGCCGAGCGCCCGCCGCCGGGTGGAGGTCTTCTCCTCCATGCCGGTGACGGAGACGCCGGACGGAGTGACGGTCACGGCGAACGACTTCTCCTGGACCCGGGCCCGCTTCGGCCCGCCGCGCATCACCAAGGGCGCCGACATGGTGGGCACCTCCCTGGTGGAAACGGGAGTCGTGGACGGCGACCGCTATCTGGAGGCGGTCCGCACCCTCGCCAAGGCCCACGGCGCGACCCGCTACTTTGCACACCGCCGCGAGAGCGCGGAGAAACTCCACCGGCTGGCCGCCGAGACCGGCCTGGAGATAGTCCGCCCGGACCTCCCCCTGGAGCTGATCGCCCGCCGGGGCCCGATCGGCCGTACGGTCCTCAGCTTCCCGTCGACCGTCGTCCACACCCTGCCGCTGGCGCTGGTGGGCACGGGTGTGCGGGTGGCGGTGTGCGACATCGACCCCTCGTGGCTGACGGAGAACGCGTCGCCGCGCGCCCAGGGCTTCCTGTCGGGGGTGACGGGTACGGCACGTGACGTACACCGACTGGCGGCGGTGAGCCCGGCCTAGCCGTTCGGCGTGCGTGGGTTGCCGGGAGGCGTCCGGCCGCGCAGCGTCGCCTGAACCGACGACCATTCCTCCGGGGCAGGCCGGCGCCCCTGCCGAACTACCGACCCCTGACGGGAACCCGGCCTTCCCGCGCGACCACAGGTGACCGGAGCGCGCCTTCTCCGGTGCGCTCAAGCCGGGCCGGCGAGTTCCACGAGGTGCCGGGCCGTACCCGCGGGATCGATCATCTGGTGGAGGTGTGCGCCGGGCAGGTGTGCCACACGCCAGCCGCGTCCCCGCGCGTCGGCGGCGAAGTCGTCGTACGGAGGGCCGAAGAGCAGGTAGGAGCAGGGGTGGTCGTCCCAGCCGTCCGGGACCGGGACGCGCTGCTCGTAGTAGGACAGTGGCAGGGTGGGCTGCTCCTCGACGACCGTCCGCCGCACGGCCGGGTCGGTGAACATGGGGGCGACGTCCGCCTCCTCCCACCAGTCGGTCCAGCGCGGCAGCCGGCCGTTCACGGCCATCGGCCGGAGGAACTCCAGCAACTCGGGTGTGGCGACGGGGGTCGGTCCGACCCGGGCCGGCAGTGCGGCATCGACGAAGACCGAGCCGCTCACCGGGTGGTCGAGCCCCGCCCGGACCACCGGAAGGAACAGGCCCGCGTTGCTGTGCGCCACCAACGTGACCGGACTGTCGGCCGGGACCTGCCGAAGACCGGCGCGTACGGCGTCCACGACCCGGGGCCAGAACGGCGCGGTGCCCGCGCCCACGTTCAGCAGGGACGGGACCCGCACCTCGTACCCCCGCGCTGTCAGGTGTCCGGCCACGGGGTCCCAGGTGGAGGGACCCACGGACGGACTGTGCACCAGAACGAAGATCGGCTGCATACGACGATCCTGGCGCCCACACCGGCGCGGACGCGACCCCCTCGGCCGACAGCAGAACGCCTCGCTCGCCCGGACGGTGCCGGTCTCAGCCCACCGCGCGCTTCACCAGGGCCGCGATCCGTTCCTCCACCTCGGGGGTCACCTCGGTGAGAGCGAAACCGGTCGGCCACATCGCGCCCTCGTCCAGCCCGGCCTGGTCGCTGAAGCCGAGAGTGGCGTAGCGCGACTTGAACTTCTCCGCGGCCTGGAAGTGGCAGACGATCTTGCCGTTCAGCGCGTAGGCCGGCATTCCGTACCAGAGCTTCGGCGCGAGGGACGGCGCGGTGCTGGTGACCACGGCGTGGACGCGCTCGGCCATGACGCGGTCCGAGTCCTGCATCTCGGCGATCTTCGCGAGCACGTCCGCTTCCGCCTGCGCCGCCTTCTCGGCGGCCGAGGTGCGGCGGGCCGCCGTCTTCAGCTCCCGCGCGTGCTCCTTCATCGCGGCCCGTTCCTCGGCCGTGAACCCCTCGTACGCACTGTTGTCGGTGCCGGACATGGCAATTCCCCCTTGAATCCCCGAATCTCCGAATCCCCGAATCCCCGAGCGGATCCCCGGGCACGGATCTTGGGAGGGACTCTATCCCCGCCCACTGACAACGGCACCGGGAACGACGGCTACCCCTTACGGACCAGCACGAAGCCGCGTGCCAGTTTCTCCTCCCCGGCCGGCTCCCGTCGTACCGTCGCCACCGGCTCCAGGCCCGCCTCCACCAGCAGGCCGGTGATCTGTTCCGGGGTGCGCCAGTAGTAGTCGAGGTCGATCTCGTGGCCGAAGCGTTCCGGCAGGTGCAGGTGGCCGGGCTCGGTCCCGGTCTGGAAGGCGAGGAGGGCGTGCCCGCCGGGCCGCAGGGTGCGGTGGAATTCGGCGAAGGCCGCCGGCAGGTGGGCGTCGGGCACGTGGATCGTCGAGTACAGGGCGAGGATGCCGCCGAGGGTGGCGTCGGGCAGGTCCAGGGACGTCATCGAGCCGACGTGGAACCGCAGTTGGGGATGGCCGGCGCGGGCCAGGGACACCATCGCGGGGGAGAGGTCGACACCGAAGCACGGGACGCCCAGCTCGTCGAGGAGCGCGGTGATGTGGCCGGGGCCGCTGCCCAGGTCGGCCACGGGGGCTGTGCCGTGCCCGGCGACCAGCTCGGCGAAGGTGCTGATCAGGGCGCTGTCCAGGGGGTGCGAACCGTCGGCCGGGAACCGGGCCGCGTAGTCCTTGGCGATCGCGTCGTAGGACGTGCGGGTCCTCCGGAGGAAGGCGGGGAAGCTGTCGGCCCCCTCGGTGCCCCTGGGGCGGGAGGCCTCGGTCGCGTCGGTGGGGGAGGTCTCGGTCGCGTCGGTCACGGGTGCGGACCCTGCCGGTGGGGAGCGCGGGACGTGGTCCGGTTCGTGGACATGACGCGCGTGAGTGCCGTGAGGCGTGGTATGCGTGGAGGAGGAAACAGAGGTTTTACCCACCAGAGTCCGCCGCCATGCGTCCGCCGGTCAGATTTTCTTCCCCTAACGGGCTGAACTTTTGTTGATCGAGGGGTAGTTGACCAGCCGGGCGTCCTACCCTTCAGAGGGTGAAGCAATTGATGTCCCTAGAGTCCGAGGCCGGCCTCGCGGGGGATGTGCTCCCCGGCGTGCTGAGCGAAGCCCTGCACGCCGAGCTCGTCGCCTTCCGGCGCGACTTGCACATGCACCCTGAGCTGGGCAATCAGGAGTTCCGTACGACCGCCGCGATCAAGGAGCGGCTGGAGCGCGCAGGGCTTCGGCCCCGGGTGCTCGCCAAGGGAACCGGACTCGTGTGCGACATCGGCCTCACGGAGGGTGAGCGGCCGTCCGTACCGCTGCTCGCGCTGCGCGCGGACATCGACGCCCTGCCCATCCCGGACACCAAGAGCGACTGCCCGTACCGGTCGACCGTGCCCGACCGGGCGCATGCGTGTGGGCACGACGTGCACACGACCGTCGTGCTGGGTGCCGGGCTCGTGCTCACCGACCTGCACGCCAAGGGCCTGCTGCCCCGGCCGGTGCGGCTGATCTTCCAGCCCGCCGAGGAGGTGCTGCCCGGCGGCGCCCTGGACGCCATCGAGGACGGGGCGCTGAAGGGAGTCGAGCGGATCCTCGCCGTGCACTGCGACCCCCGGGTCGACGCCGGCAAGGTCGGGCTGCGGCACGGCGCGATCACGAGCGCCTGCGACCGGCTGGAGATCTCCCTCGACGGGCCCGGCGGACACACCGCGCGGCCGCACCTGACCACCGACCTGGTCACGGCCGCCGCCCGGGTCGCCGTCGACGTGCCCGCGCTGATCGCCCGCCGGGTCGACACCCGCGCCGGGCTCGCGCTGACCTGGGGCCGGATCGAGTCGGGTCACGCGCCGAACGTCGTCCCGCAGCACGCCGAGCTGTCCGGGACCCTGCGCTGCCTGGACCTGGAGGCCTGGCGGCAGGCTCCCGACATCGTGCACGCGGCCATCGACGAGGTCGCCACCATGCACCGGGCCAAGTCCGAGATCACCTATGTGCGCGGGGTGCCCCCGGTGGTGAACGACCGGGAGTCCACCGAGCTGCTGCGCCGGGCGATGGCCGCACGCCGTGGCCGGGACGCCATCGAGAGCACCGAGCAGAGCCTGGGCGGCGAGGACTTCTCCTGGTACCTGGAGCACGTGCCCGGTGCCATGGCCCGGCTCGGCGTGCGGCGCCCCGGTGAGCGCACCGTGCGCGATCTGCACCAGGGTGACTTCGACGCCGACGAGCACGCGATCACGGTCGGCGTGGAGATGTTCACGGCGGCCGCCTTCCTGGAGCCGAACGGCGTACAGGGCTGACCGGCGTATAGGCCTGACCGGCGGGCCCCGGAGCGCCACCAGAGCGCTTCCGGGGCGCCCCCCAGAGCCCCCCAAGGCGCCCTCGGAGTGCCGCCGAAGTGCCCCCGGGGCCGGCGCTCAGAGGGCGTTCCCCTGGTCGGCGCAACACACTCGTAAGCCATTCGTACGCGGTGCGCAACAGCCTTATGAGAGGGCCGAGAGGTCGAGTTCAGACGCTGTTTGCCTCGAATCGATAACGGAGTCGCGAGAGGGTTTTTTGCGACATCTACGCGCGTTACGATGCCGCGAAGCCGACGCCGCCGGGGCGTTTCGGCTCGAGTACCGGCAAGGTGCTCACATCAAGCGCCGACACGGCGCTCAGGTCAGGTGAAGGAGCCTCCCGTGCGCCGGGTAGCCAAGCTTTCCGCTGCGGCAATCGCCACCGCAGCCCTCGCCGTGACTGCCACCGCGTGTGGCAGCACGTCCAACGACAACAACGCCAGCTCCTCGCCCTCGGGCGGCGCCAAGGGTGGCATCAAGATCGGCCTCGCCTACGACGTCGGCGGCCGTGGTGACCGTTCCTTCAACGACTCGGCCGCGCGCGGTGCCGACAAGGCCGCGAAGGAGTTCGGCGGTTCCATCAAGGAGCTGACCGCGAAGACCTCCGACACCGAGGCCGACCGCGAGCAGCGCCTGTCGGACCTGGCGCAGGCGGGGTACAACCCCATCGTCGCCGTCGGTTTCTCCTACGCGCCGGCCGTGACCAAGATCTCCAAGCAGTTCCCGAAGACCAACTTCGGCATCGTCGACTCGGTCGTGAACGCGAGCAACGTCGACAGCATCACGTTCACCGAGGAGCAGGGCTCCTACCTGGCCGGTGTCGCCGCCGCACTGAAGACCAAGAAGGACCACGTCGGCTTCATCGGTGGCGTCGACGTCCCGCTGATCAAGAAGTTCGAGGCGGGTTACGTCCAGGGTGTCCACGACACCAACCCGAAGGTCAAGGTCGACGTCCAGTACCTGAGCCACGGCTCGGACACCTCCGGCTTCTCCAGCCCCGACAAGGGCAAGGAGGCCGCGCAGGGCATGCTCGACAACGGCGCCGACGTGATCTACTCGGCCGCCGGCTCCTCCGGCAACGGTGCGATCGAGGCCGTCAGCGGCGCCAAGGGCGCCTGGGCCATCGGCGTGGACTCGGACCAGTACAACATCCCGGGTCTGGCCAAGTACAAGAACTCGATCCTGACCTCCATGGTCAAGAACGTCGACGTCGGTGTGTACGACTTCATCAAGTCCGTGCACGGCGGCAAGCCGCTGGCCGGCCTCAACACCTACTCCCTCGCCAAGAGCGGTGTCTCGCTGGCCACCAGCGGTGGCTTCATCAACGACATCCAGCCCAAGCTGGACGCCGCGAAGCAGAAGATCGTCTCCGGCAAGATCAAGGTCAAGACGACCCCGTGACCCGTCCGGTACGGCCGGACCGCCGATGCGGCGGTCCGGCCGTACCGTGGGACTTGAGGCTCGGCGCGGGGGCGCCCTCCGGAGCCCCCCGCCGAGCCATAACAATGTGTCAACTCTACGCGTGTAGCGCGGAGTTGCCGCGCTAGCGTCGCCGACGCCCAAGCCCTCCCCTACGCAGCCCCTTTCCCCGAGGAGAGTGCGCCATCAACGCGTCCAGCCCTCCCGCTGCCGTCGAACTGCGCGGCATCACCAAGCGTTTCCCCGGCGTCGTCGCCAACCGCGACATCGACATCACGGTCCACACGGGCACCGTCCACGCCCTGTGCGGTGAGAACGGCGCCGGCAAGTCCACCCTGATGAAGATCCTCTACGGCATGCAGCAGCCGGACGAGGGCACCATCACCGTCGGCGGCGAACAGGTCACCTTCCACAACCCCGGCGACGCCATCGCCCGCGGCATCGGCATGGTGCACCAGCACTTCATGCTCGCCGACAACCTCACCGTGCTGGAGAACGTCGTCCTCGGCGCGGAGAAGCTGTACGGCATCGGCGGCAAGGCCCGAGCCAAGATCAAGGAGATCTCGGACGCCTACAGCCTGAACGTCCGCCCGGACGTGCTGGTGGAGGAGCTGGGCGTCGCCGACCGCCAGCGCGTGGAGATCCTCAAGGTCCTCTACCGCGGCGCCAAGACCCTGATCCTCGACGAGCCGACGGCCGTGCTCGTGCCGCAGGAGGTCGACGCGCTCTTCGACAACCTGCGCGAGCTGAAGTCCGAGGGCCTCACCGTCATCTTCATCTCCCACAAGCTGGGCGAGGTGCTGTCGGTCGCCGACGAGATCACCGTCATCCGGCGCGGCACCACCGTCGGCACGGTCTCGCCGCAGGGCACCACCCCCAAGCAGCTCGCCGAGCTGATGGTCGGCGCCGAGCTGCCCACCCCGGAGACCGCGGAGTCCACCGTGACGGACGTCCCGATGCTGAAGGTGGAGGGGCTGCACCTCGCGCAGACCGACCTGGAGGGCATCGAGCGGGTCATCCTGGACCAGATCTCCCTCACCATCCACAAGGGCGAGGTGCTCGGCATCGCCGGTGTGGAGGGCAACGGCCAGTCCGAGCTGGTCGAGGCGATCATGGGCATGCGCCACCCGGACGCCGGCGTGATCACCCTCGACGGCACCGACATCTCCCGCACCGCCACCCGCGACCGCCGCGAGGCCGGCATCGGCTACATCCCCGAGGACCGCCACCGCCACGGCCTGCTGCTGGAAGCCCCGCTGTGGGAGAACCGCATCCTCGGCCATGTCACCGAGAAGCCCAACGCGCGCGGCCGGCTGCTCGACATCAAGGCCGCCCGCGCCGACACCGAGCGGATCGTCCAGGCCTATGACGTCCGCACCCCCGGTATCGACGTGACCGCGGGCTCGCTGTCCGGCGGCAACCAGCAGAAGCTGATCGTCGGCCGCGAGATGAGCCACGACCCCAAGCTGCTCATCGCCGCCCACCCCACCCGCGGTGTGGACGTCGGCGCCCAGGCGGCCATCTGGGACTACATCCGCGAGGCCCGCCGCGAGGGACTGGCCGTCCTGCTGATCTCCGCGGACCTGGACGAGCTGATCGGACTCTCCGACACCCTGCGGGTGATGTACCGCGGCCGCCTGGTCGCCGACGCCGACCCCGCCACCATCACCCCCGAAGAGCTGGGCTCCGCCATGACGGGTGCGGCCACCGGCCACCTGGAGCACACAGAGGACGACGAGCGATGAACAAGCTGACCTCACGGATCGACAAGGAGCGGCTGCTCCTCGGCCTCGCCGCGCCGGTGCTGGCGGTCGTCGCCGCGCTCGTCGTCACCGCCCTGGTGATCCTCGCGACCGGCAAGAACCCCGGCTCCGCGTTCAGCGACATGATGACCTACGGCTTCGCCAGCGACAGCCAGGTCTACATCCTGAACAAGGCGACGACGTACTACCTCGCGGGCGTCTCCGTCGCCATCGGCTTCCGGATGAACCTGTTCAACATCGGCGTCGACGGCCAGTACCGGCTCGCCGCGTTCTTCGCCGCCGTCCTCGGCGGGGCGCTGACCGTGCCCGGCTGGATCGCCATCCCGCTGATCCTGATCTGCGCCATGGCGACCGGCGCCCTGTGGGCCGCCATCGCGGGCATCCTCAAGGTGACCCGGGGCGTCAGCGAGGTCATCTCGACCATCATGCTGAACTCGATCGCCACCGCGATCATCGCCTACCTGCTGCAGCCCGGGAAGCTGGCCCAGCTGGAACAGGGCGGCACCGTGGTCTCCACCAAGCCGCTGCCGTCGTCCTCGTACTTCTTCAGCATCAACACCGGCCCGGCCGGTGAACTGTGGGGCTTCATCTTCATCGCCGCCGTCGTCGGTGTCGCGTACTGGTTCGTCCTCGGCCGCACCCGGTTCGGCTTCGACCTGCGCACCGTCGGTCAGTCCGAGAGCGCGGCCTCCGCGAGCGGTGTGTCCGTGAAGAAGATGATCGCCACCAGCATGATCATCTCGGGTGCGGTGGCCGGTCTGATCGGCATGCCGACCCTGCTCAACGACTCCTACGCGTACAGCAACGACTTCCCGGCCGGCATCGGCTTCACCGGCATCGCCATCGCGCTGCTCGGCCGCAACCACCCGATCGGCATCGCGCTCGGCGCCCTGCTCTGGGGCTTCCTGGAGCGCACCACCAACCACCTGGAGTTCCAGGGCTACGACAAGGAGATCCTCGGCGTCATCCAGGGCGTCATCGTCCTGTGCGTCGTGATCGCCTACGAGGTCGTACGCCGCTACGGCCTCAAGCGCCAGCAGCAGAAGGTCGGCGCCGAACTCGCCGCCCAGGCCGCCGCCCCGACGAAGAAGCAGGAGGTGGCGTGATGACTGCCACGATGACCGACACGCCGCCGCCCGCGGCGCCCAGGGCGGCGGGCGCGCCGCAGCGCTCGGGCCGCTCCTTCGGCCAGATCCTCCTGTTCGTCGCGGGTGCGCTGCTGCTCCTTGCCGCGGTCCGCATGATCACCGGCTCCCAGCAGCTCGACTCCGCGGGCCAGGTCAGCGCCGCGCTCGGTCTCGCCGTGCCGATCGGCCTGGCCGGCCTCGCCGGTCTGTGGTCCGAGCGGTCCGGTGTGGTCAACATCGGCCTCGAGGGCATGATGATCCTCGGCACCTTCGGCGCCGGCTGGGTCGGCTGGCAGTCCAGCCCCTGGCTCGGCCTGCTGTGCGGGATCGGCTTCGGCGTCCTCGGCGGCCTGCTGCACGCCGTCGCCACCGTCACCTTCGGCGTCGACCACATCGTCTCCGGTGTCGCGATCAACCTGCTCGCGCTGGGCGCCACCCAGTACCTTGCCAAGCTGTTCTTCGCGGGCGGCAGCGCGGCCAACGCGGGCGGCAACCCCAAGCAGTCCCCGCCGGTGGACTCGCTGCCGCAGGTCACCGTGCCCGGCCTCTCCGACTGGCTGCACTCGATCGAGACCCACCACTGGTTCCTGATCTCCGACCTCGCCGGCATCGTCGGCGGTCTGATCACCAACCTGTCCGTGATCACGATCCTGGCCGCGGTGCTCTTCGTCGCCAGCTGGTGGCTGCTGTGGCGCACCCCGTTCGGTCTGCGGCTGCGCTCCTGCGGCGAGAACCCGACGGCCGCCGAGTCGCTCGGCGTCAACGTCTACACGTACAAGTACGCGGCCGTGGCCGTCTCCGGTGGCCTCGCCGGCCTCGGCGGCGCCTTCCTCGCGCTGGTCACCTCGCACACCTACCTGGAGGGCCAGACCGGAGGCCGCGGCTACATCGGCCTCGCGGCGATGATCTTCGGCAACTGGCGTCCGGGCGGCCTGGCGATGGGCGCGGGCCTGTTCGGCTACTCCGACGCCCTGCAGCTGCGCAACGGCGGCACGACCGTGCACGCGCTGCTGCTCCTGCTGGTCGTCCTCCTCGTCGTCCTGGCAGGCTGGAAGCTGTACCGCACCTCGCTGTGGCAGGGTGCCATCAGCCTGATCGTGGCCGCGCTGGTCCTGGTCTGGTACCTGGTCACCGACGAGGTCCCGAGCGACTTCGTGGGCGCCACGCCGTACGTCGTCACCCTGCTGGTGCTGTCCCTGTCGGCGCAGCGCCTGCGGATGCCGAAGGCGGACGGCATGCGCTACCGGAAGGGTCAGGGCAAGTGACACAGGAAGTCGCCGAGTTCGACTGGGACGCGCTGCGGGAGGTGGCGCGCGAGGCGATGTCCCACGCGTACGCCCCCTACTCCGGCTTCCCGGTCGGCGTGGCGGCCCGGGTCGACGACGGCCGCACCGTCACCGGCTGCAACGTGGAGAACGCCTCGTACGGCATCGGCCTGTGCGCCGAGTGCGGTCTGGTCTCGGACCTGCAGCGCACCGGCGGCGGCCGCCTGACGCACTTCACCTGCGTCGACGGCACCGGCGGCCTGCTCGTGCCGTGCGGTCGCTGCCGCCAGCTGCTGTACGAGTTCGGCGGCCCGGAGCTCCTCCTGGACACCCCCGCGGGCGTCCTGACGCTCTCCGAGATGCTGCCCCAGGCCTTCGGCCCGGACCATCTCACCCAGTAATGCCGTACGGCCCCCCTGCCCCGCTCGCAGGGGGGCCGCACACTTCGCACCTCCCGGAAGGAACCACACCCGCCATGGCCATGGACGCCATCTCCGTGATCCGCAGCAAGCGGGACCGCGGCGAGCTGACCGACGAGCAGATCGACTGGGTCATCGACGCGTACACCCGCGGCGAGGTCGCCGACGAGCAGATGTCCGCGCTCGCCATGGCGATCCTGCTCAACGGCATGAACCGCCGCGAGATCGCCCGCTGGACGGCGGCCATGATCGCGTCGGGTGAGCGCATGGACTTCTCGTCCCTGTCCCGCCCGACCGCGGACAAGCACTCGACGGGCGGCGTCGGCGACAAGATCACCCTGCCCCTGGCCCCGCTGGTCGCGGCCTGCGGTGCGGCCGTCCCGCAGCTCTCCGGCCGGGGCCTCGGCCACACCGGCGGCACGCTGGACAAGCTGGAGTCGGTCCCCGGCTGGCGCGCCCTGCTCTCCAACGAGGAGATGCTGCACGTCCTGGACACCACCGGCGCGGTGATCTGCGCTGCGGGCGACGGCCTGGCCCCGGCGGACAAGAAGCTGTACGCGCTGCGCGACGTGACCGGCACGGTGGAGGCGATCCCGCTGATCGCCTCGTCCATCATGTCGAAGAAGATCGCGGAGGGCACGGGTTCGCTGGTCCTGGACGTGAAGGTGGGCACCGGCGCCTTCATGAAGACGATCGAGGACGCCCGCGAGCTGGCGACGACGATGGTCGGTCTCGGCACCGACCACGGCGTGAAGACGGTGGCCCTCCTGACGGACATGTCGACCCCGCTGGGCCTGACGGCGGGCAACGCGCTGGAGGTCCGCGAGTCGGTGGAGGTCCTGGCGGGCGGCGGCCCGGCGGACGTCGTGGAACTGACCATCGCGCTGGCCCGCGAGATGCTCGACGCGGCCGGCATCAAGGACGCCGACCCGGCGAAGGCCCTGGCCGACGGCTCGGCGATGGACGTCTGGCGCCGGATGATCGCGGCGCAGGGCGGCGACCCGGACGCGGTGCTGCCCACCTCGAAGGAACAGCACGTGATCAAGGCCCCGTCCTCGGGCGTCCTGACCCGCCTGGACGCGTACGACATCGGCGTCGCCGCCTGGCGCCTGGGCGCCGGCCGCGCCCGCAAGGAGGACCCGGTGCAGGCGGGCGCGGGCGTCGAGATGCACGCCAAGCCGGGCGACACGGTGACGGAGGGCCAGCCCCTCCTGACCCTCCACACGGACACCCCCGAGCGCTTCGAGTACGCGCTCCAGGCGGTCGAGGGCTCGTACGACATCGCGGCACCGGGCACGGCCTTCACGCCGTCGCCGGTGGTGCTGGAACGTATCGCCTGACCAGGGGATTTCTCTTTCGCGTGAACGGGACCGGTGGACCGCCGCCGGTCCCGTTCGGCATGCTGGGATCGGTGACGCACCGATAGGAGAACCGCCATGAGCGCACTCACCGTGAGCCAGGACCCCGACCAGAACTGGGACGACCTCGTCCGGTACTGGGAGGAGATGGAATGGCCCGAGGGCAGCAAGGTGGAGATCATCGAGGGGATCATCACCGTGTCACCTTCTCCCGCGTTCCGCCACAACGTGATCGCGGAACGCATCCAGCGTCGCCTCTACTCCGTGATCCCGGACGATTGGGGGATCTTCCAGACACTGTCGATCGCCGTACCCTCACGGCTGGGCATGCTCATCCCGGACCTGCTGGTGACACCGGTGCAAGAGCCTCCGGAGACGGACTCCTACATCCCCGCGGCCCTCGCCGAACTCGTCGTCGAGGTGACCTCCAAGTCCAACGCGCGCCACGACCGCGTCAGCAAGGCCGCCGCGTACGCCACCGCCGGGATCCCGCTCTACCTCCTCATCGACCGCTGGGCACCCGGAGGCCCCACCGCGACCCTCTACGGCGAGCCGAAGGGCGATGTCTACCGGGTCCTCAGCGCCGTGAAGTTCGGCGACCCCATCAAGCTCCCGGCACCGTTCGACGTCACGATCGACACGAGCGAGTTCCCAGTCGACTGACCCGGTCTCATCCCAGCACCGCCGCCACCCCCACCAACACCGGCACCGACACCACGGTGGACAGCAGGATCGACTCGCGGGCCAGGGCCTCGGCCACGCGGTAGCGGCTGGCGTACGTGAAGAGGTTCTGCGCGGCCGGCAGGGCCGAGGTCACCACCACGTCCAGCAGCGGTGCGCCGTGCAGACCGAACACACAGCTCGCCAGCGCCCACGCCACCAGCGGCTGGCCCAGCGACTTCAACGCCACCGAGAGCAGGACCAGTTGACGGTCGCGGCCCCGCCCCGGGGCCGAACTTCCGTGCAGTGACATGCCGAACGCCAGCAACGCTGCCGGCACGGACATGTTGCCGATCAGGGTGAGGGGATTCATCAGCGGGCCGGGGAGCGTCCAGCCCGCCGCCGACACCACGACCCCCGACAGTGACCCCACCGCTATCGGGTTCCGCAGCGGCGTCAGCAGGCGCCGCCACACCGTGCCCTTCTCGCCCATGCCGGACAGGTCCAGGATCGTCAGCGCGGTCGGCGTCACCAGGACCACCTGGAAGAGCAGCACCGGCGCCACCAGGGAGGCATCGCCCAGGACGTACGCCGCGATCGGGATACCGAGGTTGCCCGAGTTGACGTAACCGGAGCACAGGGCACCGATCGTCGTACGGCCCACGCCCCAGCGGCGTACGGCACCGACCGCCACGAAGACCCCGGCGACCGCCGCCGTGCTCAGCGCCGTGACCAGCAGGCGGGCCGAGAAGAGCACCGACAGGTCGGCGCGTGCCAGGGTCGTGAAGAGCAGCGCGGGACCCGCCACCGTGAAGGCCAGCCGGGTCAGCACCTCGCCGCCCTGCGCGCCGAGCGTCCCGCGCCGCCCGAGCACATAGCCCACCCCGATGACGACCGCGATCACCGCGAACCCGCTCAGTACCCCCGTCACCCGGCCAACCCTCCGCGCAGCAGAGGGAATCGGTCAATGTGATCTGCGTCGACGGTGATCCATGCCGATGAGTTCCGCCCGGCCGGGCGGTCTACCGCATGTGGATGCCAAGGAACCCGCCGTGCTCACGCTGCCCGGCCCCGTCACCCGGGCCGAGGTGGCGGCGCTGTGTGCCCGGGTGCGGATGCTGCTGGCGGGCAGCGGGACCCGTGTCGTCGTGTGCGACGTGGGCGGGCTCGGGCCCCCGGGCCTGGCCGTCGTGGACCTGCTGGCGAGGCTGGAGCTGACCGCCCGCCGGGCCGGCGGGCGGATCCGGCTGCGGGACCCCGATCCCGCGCTACACGCCCTTCTCGACCTCGTCGGGCTCCGCTTCCAGGTGGAGGGGAAGGCCGAAGAGGGGGAACCAGCGCTTGGTGTCGAGGAAGCAGTGGAAACCGGTGATACGGCCGTCTGACAGCTCCAGCACCTGCACGGCCCAGGGGGTGAAACCGCCCTGCTCCTCGTCCGGCTTGTAGTGCGCGAACCCCGGCAGGCCGTTGACCTGCACCGGCAGCAGCCGGGAGCCCGCGCAGGAGGCACCGAGGGTGGACATGAACCCGGTGATGTCGGCCGGGCCGCGCAGCCACAGGTCGAACGGCGGCATCGTCATGATGGCGTCCTCGTGGAGCAACGCCGTCAGCGCGGTCATGTCGTAGCCCTCGAAGGCCTTCACATAGCGCTCCAGCAGTTTTTGCTGCTCCTCGTCCAGCGGGTCGGACACCGCGCCCTCGGGGCCCGCCTCCGCGCGCTCGGCGAGCGTGGCCCGGGCCCGCTGGAGCGCGCTGTTGACCGAGGCGACCGAGGTGCCCAGGAGCTCGGCGACCTCGCTCGCCTTCCAGGCCAGCACCTCGCGCAGGATCAGCACCGCCCGCTGCTTCGGCGGCAGCTGCTGCAGGGCCGCCATGAAGGCCAGCCGGATCGACTCCTTGGCGACGGCGGCCTCCGCGGGGTCGCCGACCGTCGGCAGCACCCGCGCGTCCGGCATGGGCTCCAGCCAGGTGTGGTCGGGGCGAGGGGACAGGGCCGCCTGGGCGAGCGGGGTCGACTCGGTCAGGTCCATCGGCCGCGCCCGTTTGTTCCCCGCCGTCAGCATGTCCAGGCACACGTTCGTCGCGATCCGGTACAGCCACGAGCGCAGGCTGGAACGGCCCTCGAACTTGTCGTAGCTCCGCCAGGCCCGCACCAGGGTGTCCTGCACCGCGTCCTCGGCCTCGAAGGAGGAGCCGAGCATCCGGTAGCAGTACCCCGTCAGCTCGGTCCGGTGCTTCTCCAGTGCGACGTCCAGGTCCGCCGTCGCCGTGCTGTCGCCCATCGTCCACCCACCCCTGTGGCCGTTCCGGTAGCGCTCCTTCGCGCCACCTGGGAAGCTACCGCAGCCCACTGACAATGGCCCCCCGAGTCCGAAAAAGCCCAGCTCAGACCAGTTGCTTCACGGACATGAGCAGATGCTGGTGAGCCGGGTCCGAGGCACCGTCCGTGAGCAGCACCCGCTGGCCCGCCCCCAGGATCTCCATCCGCAGCCTGCCCTGCTCGTACGAGGCCAGGGCGTCCAGCAGATAGGCCCCGTTGAAGGCGACCGTGACCTCCCCCGCCCCGCGCAGCGCGGCCGGCACCCGCTGCTGTGCCACGTCCTCCCCGAACCCGGCCCGCACCAGCACGCGGTCCCCGGCGAACTCCAGCCGCACCGGGCTGTTCGCCTCCGCCACCACCGCGACCCGCCGCACCGCCTCCGTCAGCGCCCCGGACTCCGCCTCGGCGACGGCCGCCCCCGTCAGCTCGAACAGCGAGCCGTACCCCGGCAGCCGCCCCTCCAGCCGCCGCAGCACGACACGCCGCCCCGCGCCCTCGAACCCGGCCACGCCCCCGCCCGCCCCCGCGGCCGGGTCGAGACCGAGCCGCAGGGTCCCGCACCGCGCCAGCGACCGTGCCGTCTCCAGGAGCCGGCGCGCGGGCAGCAGCACCTCCACCGCCCCGCCCTGCCCGCCCTGCGGTTTCCACTCCAGCCGCCGTACGGCATAGCGGTAGCGGTCGGACGCCGACAGGGTCATCTCATCGCCCTCCAGGCGCAGTTGGATTCCCGTGAGCACCGGCAGCGTGTCGTCCCGGCCCGCCGCCACCGCCACCTGGCCGACGGCCGTCGCGAAGGCAGCCGCGTCCACAGCGCCGTAGCCGGCGGGCGCCTTTGGCGATGCCGGGTACTCCTCGCGGGGCAGCGTCGACATCCCGAACCGGGTGCCGTCCGCCTCCACCGTGAACCGCGTCCCCTCCAGCGCACAGCTCACCGGCCCCTCGGGCAGCACCCGGCAGATGTCCAGCAGCCGGCGCCCGAGGACCAGGACCCGGCCCGCCGCGGTCACCTCGGCGTCGGCCCCGGCCCGGGCCGCCGTCTCGAAGTCGGACCCGGACACCGTCAGCCGCCCCGCCTGCGCGGTCAGCAGCAGCCCGCCGAGCACCGGCACCGGCGTCCGGCCGGGCAGCGCCCGCGCCGCCCACGCCACCGCCTCGGCGAACTCCCCGCGCGCGATCCGGAACTCCATACGGCAAACCCCCTGCTGGACGACCGAGTTGACCGACGGACGCTATCCGCGCCCACTGACAACCGGCCCCGAGCAGGGGGTTTCGGGGAAGGGATCAGTGCGCCGCCAGCGGCTCCCGCCGGGCCGCCACCCGGGCCGCCCGCGTGCCGAGGACGGTGATCGTGACGACGCCGACGACCGCGAGCAGACCCACGCCGACCGTGCCGGCCCAGCCGTCGGCGTGGAAGGCCGTCGCGCCGACCGTGCTGCCGACGCTGGAGCCGATGTAGTACATGGACTGGTACAGCGCCGAGGCCTGGGCGCGGCCTTGGGTGGCCGTCTTGCTGACCGCCGAGGAGGCGACCGCGTGGCCCGCGAAGAAGCCGGCCGTGATCAGCACCAGCCCGAGCAGGACCAGCGGCAGCACCGGGGCCAGCGAGAGCAGCAGGCCCGCGGCCGTCGTACCGCCCGCCAGGTACAGCGCGCCCCGGCGGCCGAGGCGGCCCACCAGCCGGCCCGCCGTGGACGCCGACACCGTGCCCACCAGGTACACCAGGAAGATCGAGCCGATGATGCCTTGCGGCAGCCCGAACGGCGCGCCCGTCAGCCGGTAGCCGATCACCGTGTAGACGCCGCCGAACACCGTCATGAACAGCGCGCCGATCGCGTACAGGCGCCGCAGCAGCGGGTTGGCGAGGTGGTCGCGGACGGTATCGAGCAGCACCCGGGGCCGCAGCGAGCCCGCCGTGAAGTGCCTCGGCGCCGGCAGCAGCAGCCGGAAGGCGATCGCGCACGCCACCGCGATCACGCCGATCACGCCGACGGCGACCCGCCAGCCCCATTCCTGAGCCACCCAGCCGGTGATCACCCGGCCGCTCATGCCACCGACGCTGTTGCCCGCGACGAACAGGCCGATCGCCGTGACCAGCGCCTTCGGCCGCACCTCCTCGGCCAGATAGGCCTGCGCCGAGGCCGGCAGACCGGCCAGCGCCGCGCCCTGCACCGCCCGCAGCACCACCAGCGCGCCGAGCGACGGGGCGAACGGCACCAGCAGGCCGACGGAGACCGCGACGGCCAGCGAGGCCGTCATCACCGCACGACGCCCGAAGCGCTCCGACAGGGCGCTCATCGGCAGGACGAACAGGGCCAGTCCGCCGGTCGCGGCCGCCACGGTCCAGCTCGCCTCGCTCGCCGCGACCCCGAACTCGCCGGAGATCAGCGGCAGCAGGGCCTGCGTGGAGTACAGCAGTGCGAAGGTCGCGACTCCGGCGAGGAAGAGGGCGAGGCTCATCCGGCGGTAGCCGGGGCCGCCCGGAGTCAGACGGGAGTCGGCGGCGGAGGGGGCGGAGACGGGGACGGACGGTGCGGCGTCCACGGTGGCGGACGCCCCGGTACTGGCGGGAGACATGCCTCGACCGTAGGGACGACCCGTCTCATGCGTCCAATGCATGGAATCGCCATAATCGTTCCCATGGCGCATCAGCAGAGCTCACAGCCCCGCCTGTCACGCGACAGTGACACAGAAGACATGTCTGAGATGTCGAAGGTGCTGGCGCCGCGCCTGGCCTACTTCGCCGGCGTGGCCCGCACCGAGCACGTCACCCGGGCCGCCCACGAGATGAACGTCCCGCAGTCCACCCTCTCCCGGGCGATGGTCCGCCTGGAGCAGGACCTGGGCGTCGACCTGTTCGCCCGCCACGGCCGCACGGTCTCCCTGACCCCCGCCGGCCGCACCTTCCTGACCTCCGTCGAACGTGCCCTCGCCGAGATCGAGCGGGCCGCCGAGGAGGTGCGCGCCGACGCCGACCCGGCCACCGGCAAGGTCGCCTTCGGCTTTCTGCACACCATGGGCGCCGAGACGGTCCCCGGCCTCCTGCACGCCTTCCGCGAGGACCACCCGCGCGTGCGCTTCAGCCTGGTCCAGAACTACGGCGAGGCGATGCTGGAACGCCTGCGCGCCGGCGAACTGGACCTGTGCCTCACGTCCCCGGTCCCGGACGCCCCCGACCTGGTCGCGCGCCGCGTGGACGAGCAGAAACTCCGCCTCGTCGTCCCCGCCGACCACCGCCTCGCCGCCCGCCGCCGCATCCGGCTCGCCGAGGCGGCCGAGGAAACCTTCGTCACCCTGGAACCCGGCTACGGCCTGCGCCGCATCTTCGACGCGCTGTGCCGCGAGGCCGGTTTCCGCCCGAGGGTCGCCTTCGAGGGCGAGGAGGCCGAGACCTTGCGGGGCCTGGTGGCGGCGGGCCTGGGGGTGGCTCTCCTGCCCCCGCCGACGGTCCCGCGGCCGGGGGTGGTGGAACTGACGGTGACGGCTCCGAGGGCGGTCCGCGAGATCGGGGTGGCGTGGCTGGCGGACCGCCCGGACACACCCCCGGTGGCCGCGTTCAAGAGGTTCCTGCTCTCGAGAAGGGGCAACCTGCTGCCGAGCTGAGTGGAAGCCGCCGGGCCCTACCGCCGCAACGACTTGCCGAACCCCGCGGCCAACGGCATCCGGAGCCCGATCGGCGGCGGAGCGGCCAGCGCGTCCTCGACGGGGCGGGACACGGAGTGGCCGTACAGCGCCCCCATCATGAAATCGGCGGCCAGGGAGGAGACCTCGTCCCGGTGCGCGTGCAAGCCGTGCCCGTCGGAGTGCACTTCGAACCGGCACACCTCACGATTGGCCTTCTTCGCCCGCGCGGCGAACCGGAACGACAGCTCGGGATCGGTCCGTTCGTCATTCGTCCCGTGCACGATCAGCACCCGTCGCCCCACGAGCTGCTTCACCGGCTCGGCAGGCGCGGCGACGTCGTCCTCCGGCAGCCAAGGGGCCAGGGCCACAACGGAGTTGACGGCCTCGTGCCCGCCGGCGCGCAGCGCCGCCCGTCCGCCCATGTCCATCCCGACCAGGCACACGGGAACGTCCCCGTACCGCCGTACGACCTCGTCGGCCGCCCACTGCGCGTCCCTCGCGAGGTGCGCCTCGCTGCCGTTCCAGCCCCGGTAGCGGTAGTGGACGGTGTGGACGGCCAGCCCCTCCTCCCGCCCCGCGCGAGCGAACCGTCGGCCCAGCGAGCGCAGCGCGATCGTCGCCCGTACGGGGGACGGCCTGCGGGCGGAGATCTCGTCCCCGCCGGGGAGCAGCAGCACCGCCCCGCTCACCGCCGTCGGCACCGGACCGACTGCCCTGCCCAGCCCGGCCGTTCGGACCGGTGTCGCTTGCTGTCCCATGACAGAACAGTGTCAGAAGAGGCGGTGTACCAAACCCGTGCGTGCGGTCACCGTTGCGTATCGACGGAAAAGTGCCCGGAAACGGCTGCCGCGTTCACCCGATTCTCTACGCGCGTAGGCGTTAGAGTGCGGAAATGACGAGCCAGACTGCACCGACCGGGACCGTCTCGTCGAGCGTCCCGGCGCACGTTCCGACGCCGGACCAGATCCGCCGGGCGCCCAAGGTTCTGCTGCACGACCACCTCGACGGCGGGCTCCGCCCGGGCACCGTCGTCGAACTCGCCCACGACAACGGTTACTCGGAACTTCCCGAGACCGACCCGGACAAGCTGGGCATCTGGTTCCGCGAGGCCGCCGACTCCGGCTCGCTGGAACGGTATCTGGAGACCTTCAAGCACACCGTCGGCGTGATGCAGAACCGCCAGGCGCTGGTCCGGGTCGCTCGCGAGTGCGCCGAGGACCTCGCCGAGGACGGGGTCGTCTACGCCGAGGTGCGCTACGCCCCCGAGCAGCACCTGGAGGCCGGGCTGACCCTGGAGGAGGTGGTCGAGGCCGTGAACGAGGGGTTCCGGCAGGGCGAGCGGCTCGCGCGGGAGAACGGCCACCGCATCCGGGTCGGCGCCCTGCTGACCGCCATGCGGCACGCGGCCCGCTCCCTGGAGATCGCCGAACTCGCCAACCGTCACCGGGACTCCGGCGTGGTCGGCTTCGACATCGCCGGTGCCGAGGCCGGCTACCCGCCCACCCGGCACCTGGACGCCTTCGAGTACCTCAAGCGCGAGAACAACCACTTCACCATCCACGCCGGCGAGGCCTTCGGGCTGCCGTCCATCTGGCAGGCGCTGCAGTGGTGCGGCGCCGACCGGCTCGGGCACGGCGTGCGGATCATCGACGACATCGAGGTCCACGAGGACGGCTCCGTCACGCTCGGCCGGCTCGCCTCGTACGTCCGCGACAAGCGGATCCCGCTGGAGCTGTGCCCCAGCTCCAACCTGCAGACCGGGGCGGCGCCCTCCTACGCCGAGCACCCGATCGGGCTGCTGCGCCGGCTGCACTTCCGGGCCACCGTGAACACCGACAACCGGCTGATGTCGCACACCAGCATGAGCCAGGAATTCGAGCACCTCGTCGAGGCGTTCGGTTACACGCTCGACGACCTGCAGTGGTTCTCCGTCAATGCGATGAAATCAGCATTCATTCCTTTCGATGAACGACTCGCCATGATCAATGACGTCGTCAAGCCGGGATATGCAGAACTGAAATCCGAATGGCTGTTCCAGCAGACGGCCTCCACCAGCGGTTCTCCCGAGACGAGAAGCTAGTTCGCCCGCGGGCCCGGCACGGAATGCGAACGCGTCTTCACATGGCGTCCGTATTTCGGGGTTTGCGGCTGGTGGTGCGGCGTGTTTACGGTCGTGGACCGCTCAGATCATTTGCGATCTCCGTCTCCGCTCTCAAGGACGCATTCACCATGAAGCAGTCTGCTGCCAAGACCCTCGGTGTCGCCGCTCTCGGTGCCGCCTTCGCCGCCGTCGGCGCGGGCGCGGCCAACGCGGCCACGGCCGTCCCGCAGGCCGGCCAGGCCACGCAGGCCCTGGACTCCGTCACCAGGACGCTGCCGGCCCAGAACGTCTCCAGGGCGCTGCCGAGTGCCACCGCGGCGCTCGGCCGGGGGCAGGGTGCCGTGGGTTCCGGGGTGGCCCACGCGAAGCCGGCCGTCCAGAACGCGCTCGCCAAGAGCCCGACCGCGCGGGTCGCCGGGCTGCTCGGCGGGCTGCCGGTGAGCAACACGGGCCTGCCCACGCACGGCGTGCCGGTGAACGGGATCCCGATCGGCTGACGCCGGCACCGAAGCCGTACGACGCCGCTGGGGCGCCCCGGAGCTGTCCGGGACGCCCCAGCGGCGTTCACGCGTGCGCCCTCACCAGGCGGTGCGCGTCTTGTCCTCGGACGGCAGCAGGATCCACAGCGCTATGTAGAGCAGGAACTGCGGGCCCGGCAGCAGACAGGACAGCAGGAAGAGCACCCGCATCGTGGTCGCGGAGGTGCCGAAGCGCCGCGCCAGCGCGGCGCACACTCCGCCGATCATGCGGCCGTGGGTGGGGCGGGCAAGGGCGGACATGGCGACTCCTCCGTGGTCGTCGGCTCGCTCGTCGAGCCGGGGTCGGGGCCGCCCCGGTGGCGTCCCTCAACTGTCTTCCACGCTACGGAGACGAAACGGATGAAGCGTCGCTCTACGGGGCGATCCCGACCCTGGGAATCGTCGGGGTACGACCCTGAGGGAGCTCCTCCTGGACGGTGACGGGCGGCTCCGCCCCGGCCTCCGCCCGCGCGTCCCGGCCGCGCAGCCAGGCGCGGCCCGCCGGTACGACGGCCAGATGGGCCAGGGCGACGCCCGCGGTGTTCAGCAGCAGCGAGTCGACGTCCACGACCCTGCCGGGCACCCCGGTCTGCAGCAGGGCGATGCCGGTGGAGATGAGGGCGCCCGCGGCGGTCGTACGGATCAGGGAGGCGAGCGGGGAGCCGGTGAGCCTGCCGTGGGCCATCGGCAGCAGCACGCCCAGCGGGGCGAGCAGGGCCAGGCCCTCGCCGAGGGGTCTGGCGGCCGCCGGCCAGCCCAGGGCGAGGTCGGCCCGGATGCCGGCGAGCGGACGCAGGTTGGGGGGCGCCACCCAGGGGACGTCCAGAGGTCGCAGCATCAGCCAGGCGACGAGGGCGAGGTGGGCGACGAGGAGGACACCTCCCGTCGCCCGGATGCGGATCGCGGCGCTGTCGCCGCCGATGGAGCCTTGACGCTGCACGACCCCCTAGACGCAATCCCGGGCACGATCGGTTCCGCACCGGAACCGTTTGGTCGCCCTGCGCTCCGGCCGGGCTAGGTACCCGCCACCTCACTGGACGGCGGCTCCGTGTTGCCCGGGCGGTCCCGGACGTCGGCGGTGCATTGGTAGCGGCGCAGCGGACCGTGGCCGGGGCCGCCCAGGATCACCGAGCCGTCGCCCTCCGTCGCCGCCGAGTCGGACAGGGTGCACACCAGCTGGGCCAGGGCGTAGGAGGGGAGCAGGGAGGGGGCCGTGCTCAGGCGGAGCGCGTCCTCGGGGTCCCCGGGCCCGGGCCCGCTCAGGGTGAGGCCGCCCGGCACGTACGTCGTGTAGCCCGCGGAGCGCTCCGCGGCGGACGGGGGCGCGGCCAGCTGGCCCAGCAGGCCCTGCGCCACGATCACCCGGCGCCGGGCGTCCGGGGTGCCCTCCGGGACGCGTACCGTCCGGTCGACGGCCACCAGGGACGCCCCGCACAGCAGGAAGACCTGCACGGGCACGCCCCGCGCGGACTGGGTGGCCAGGTCCGGCCCGGCCAGCGTGCACGGCACCCGGGAGGGCGCCGCCCCGAAGTCGGTCGGCACCTGGGTGGCCCGGATGCCGCAGCCGGAGAGCAGCAGGCCGAGGAGGGGCAGCGCCAGCAGGCCTCGCACGGTCAGGCGTCGTACGGTCATCACCCCTCCTTTCCTGAACTTCCCGGGCTTCCGGGATTCCCGGGAGCGTCCTTGTCGGTCTTCTCGCCCTCGTCCGTCTCCTCCGTCAGCCGCGAGGCGTCCCTCGGCAGCCGCAGGGTGAACACCGCGCCCCCGTCGGGCGAGTTGGCGGCGGTGATCCCACCGCCGTGGATGTGGGCGTTCTCCATGGCGATGGACAGGCCCAGGCCGCTGCCCTCGGAGCGCGGCCGGGAGGCGCTCGCCTTGAAGAAGCGGTCGAAGACATGGGGGAGCACGTCCTCGGGGATGCCGGGCCCGTGGTCACGCACCGCGATGACCAGGTCGTCGCCGTCTATGCGCACCGACACCCGCACCGGCGACCCGCCGTGTTTGAGCGCGTTGCCGATCAGGTTGGCGAGGATGACGTCCAGCCGGCGCGGGTCGAGGCGGGCGTGGATGCCGCGCTCGGCGTCCAGCTCGACCGCGTCCAGCCAGGCCCGGGCGTCGATGCAGGCGGTGATCTGGTCGGCGAGGTCGACGTCGTCGAGGACCAGCCGGGCGGTGCCCGCGTCGAAGCGGGTGACCTCCATCAGGTTCTCGACCAGGTCGTTCAGCCGCCGGGTCTCGCTCACCACCAGCCGTACGGCCGGCTCGATCATCGGATCCATGGATCCGTTCTCGGCCTCCAGCTCCTCCTCCAGCACCTCCGTCACGGCGGTGATGGCGGTCAGCGGCGTCCGCAGCTCATGGCTCATGTCGGCGACGAAGCGGCGCGAGGCCTCGTCCCGCGCGGCCATCTCCGCGACCCGTTCCTCCAGCGCCTCGGCGGCGTTGTTGAAGGTCCGCGACAGATCGGCGAGTTCGTCGGTCCCCGACACCCGCAGGCGCGTGTCCAGCTTGCCCTCGCCGAGCCGCCGGGCGGCCACACCGAGCCGGTGCACCGGCTTGAGCACGGTCGTGGCGGCGGCCTGCGCGAGCAGCGCGGCGCCGATCAGCGCGAGGCCGGTGGCGATGCCCAGCGACCAGGCCAGCGAGTTGAGGTCCTTCGCCTCCGGCTCCAGGGACTTGGCCATGTAGCCGGTGGGGCCGCCGCCGATCACCCGCGTGCCGGCCACCAGATACGGCGTGCCGTTCTCCGTGACCCGCTGCCAGTACAGGTGGTACGGGTCCTTGTTGGCGTCCGTCACCTTCTGCCGCTTGTCGACCGCCGCGCGCAGCGACCTGGGCACGTCCTCCAGCGAGAACCCGTTGATGCCGCCCGAGTTGCCGTACACGGTCTTGCCGTCCGGGTCCGCCGCGACCAGGAGCACGCTGAAGTGCTGGCTGCCGGCCGCCATCTGGCCCGCCGCGCGCTGCAGTTGGTCCTGGCTGGGGTGCTCCGGCAGCGCGCCCGCGCGGTTCTGCATCTCCTGCCGGAAGTCGCGCAGCACCGCGTCCTGGGCCCGGGTGAGCACCGCTTCCCGGTTCAGCCAGTAGGCGATCCCGGACGCCGAGACGGCGGCCGTGAGGGCCACCAGCCCGAAGACGACGACCAGGCGCAGCCTGAGGCTGGTGAACCTGAGCCGCGACAGATTTCCCCTGCGCCCCGCGGCCCAGCCGCGCAGCCCCCCGTTCCTGTCGGTCACTGAGGAGTGTCCAGGCGGTAGCCGACACCACGGACGGTACGGATCAGGGTGGGGGACGACGGCACGTCCTCGACCTTGGCCCGCAGCCGCTGCACACACGCGTCGACCAGGCGCGAGTCGCCGAGATAGTCGTGCTCCCACACCAGCCGCAGCAGCTGCTGCCGGGACAGCGCCTGACCGGGCCGCCGGCTCAGCTCCAGCAGCAGCCTCAGCTCGGTCGGGGTCAGCTGCAGGTCCTCGCCGTTCTTCGTCACGGTCATCGCCGACCGGTCGATGACGAGGCTGCCGAAGGTGGCCGAGTCGCTGGACTCGCGCTCCCCGCGCCGCAGCACGGCCCGGATCCGGGCGTCCAGCACCCGGCCCTGGACGGGCTTGACGACGTAGTCGTCGGCGCCGGACTCCAGCCCGACCACCACGTCGATGTCGTCGCTGCGCGCGGTCAGCAGGATGATCGGCAGCTGGTCGGTGCGCCGGATGCGACGGCACACCTCGAAGCCGTCGATGCCGGGCAGCATCACGTCCAGCACGATCAGGTCGGGCCGCTGCTCGCGCAGCAGCTTCAGACCGTCCTCACCGCTGGCAGCGGTCGCCACCCGGTGACCCTGGCGCGTCAGGGAGAGCTCCAGGGCCGTGCGGATGGCGTCGTCGTCCTCGATCAGCAACAGGGAAGGCACGCGCTCATTCTGGCCCATGGACGGGCTGTCGTACGACCCGCCGACACCGGGCCTTCCCTACCGCCACCCTCTGTGCACTTCCTGTGACCGGCCTGGGCCGGACCCCTGTGACAGGTCTGTGACAGTCGACGGACACGGCGATGAAGTCGCCCCGGCAGTCTTTTGGACACGGGCAGGGCGGGGAGTCGAAAGACCGGCCCGGCAGGACCGAACCACCGCAAGTACACGACGGGGAGCGCGAGATGAACACGCTGCACAGCATCAGCACCAGCGCCGTAGTCACGCGTCTGCACGACGTGAACCGGGGGTCCGAGAAGTCCGGTGCCGTGAGCGGGCGGGGGTGCGCTCGCGGCACCGGGCGTCAGCACACCACGTACATGACGGTGGTTGACGCCCGCACGGGGGAGACGCACGGGGGAGACGCGTACAGGGAGGACTCGGGGGAGCAGCGCCGTTCCCTGACGGAGGCGGAGTTCACCGCCTACGTCCAGGAGCGCCGCGCCTCCCTGTACGCCACCGCCTACCACCTGACCGGCGACCGCTTCGAGGCCGAGGACCTGCTGCAGAGCGCGCTGTTCTCGACGTACCGGGCGTGGGAGCGGATCAGCGACAAGGCCGCGGTCGGCGGATACCTCCGCCGCACCATGACCAACCTGCACATCAGCGCCTGGCGGCGCCGCAAGCTCAACGAGTACCCGACCGAGGAACTGCCGGAGACGCCCTCCGACACGGACGCGATGCGCGGCACCGAGCTGCGCGCGGTCCTGTGGCAGGCGCTGGCCCGGCTGCCCGAGCTCCAGCGCACCATGCTGGTCCTGCGCTACTACGAGGGCCGCACGGACCCGGAGATCGCGGAGATCCTCGACATCAGTGTCGGCACGGTGAAGTCCAGCATCTGGCGGTCGCTCCGCCGGCTGCGCGAGGACGAGGTCCTCAGCTTCGGCCGTGACGAGGAGGACGCCTTCGGCGAGCTCGTCGCCTGAAGGCCGGGGTCACCTGGGGGGGTGACCCGTGGGGGGGGCACGGGGGAGGACGACGGGGGAGCAACAGGAACGGGACTGGAGAGCCGGGGGGTCTCTCCAGTCCCGTTTTACGTGTGTCGGCGAAACCTGGCGGCTACGAGTCCTGCGCCACCGTCTGCCGGTGCGGCTGCCGCCCGGCCGCCGCTGCCGCCAGCCGCCCCAGCGCCTCGTCGCGGTCGCACGGATGCGCGCCGAGCGACACCTGGCGGGCGAGGATCGAGCGCTCCGCGCGCATCAGCCGCCAGCCGCGGCGCAGCAGGAACGGCACCGACTTGCGGCCCTCCTTCAGATCCCGCAGGAACCGCCGGCGGAAGGTGGTGACCGGGCCGCGGCTCAGGCACAGCGCGTCCGCGAGCAGGCCCAGCTCCCGGCAGCGCCCGACGATCTCCGCGGCGAAGATGCCCTCCGCGATGAACAGCGGGGTGCGGCCGATGTGCAGCGTCTCGTCGCCGGTACGGGCGCTCAGCGCGATGTCGTACACCGGTACCGGCGTCGAACCCGTCGCGCACAGCCGGGCGATGGCCTCGACCGCGACGTCCGCGTCCCACGACTGCGGGTGGTCCCAGTCGATGTCCGAACTCCCCTCCACCAGCGGCAGAGTCGGGTCGTCACCCTCCTTGTAGAAGTCGTCCAGGCGCAGGACGGGGAGCCCGGAACGGGCGGCGACGAGGGACTTGCCCGAGCCCGAGGGGCCGCACAGCAGCACGACACGGGCGGGGGACGGGGGATGAAGGCTCACGGAACACCAGTTTGACGTATGGCGAGCCGCCTGCCGACCCCGCGGGGCGGCTTTTGAGCGTGACTCCCGCCTCAACTACCCTGTGTGCCGACCTCATTACCCTGTGCACCAGATAGGTGGCTCCAGCGATGGCCCGACAGACCTCCTCTCAGCACCCCGCCGCGCAGCGCGCCCTGATCGCCCTCGCGACCGCCGGAGCAGCCCTGGGCGCGGGCGCGGCGACGGCGCACGCGGACACCGGCGCCCCGCTCGTGGAGGTGCCGTGGCGGTCGACCTCGATCGGCAAGGTCGACCCCCAGGCGGGCCTGACGGCCCTGACGGGAACGGTCGGCTACGTCACCGGCCCGGTCGCCGCCCTGAAGCCCAACCCGCTGGCGGGGACGGGAGTGGACCCCCTGGACAACGGTGTGGGCACGCAGGTGGCCGACTTCAGGCCGGTCAGCTCCGGGATGGTGACGACCCCGTTCGCCGAGGCCCCGTCGGTCGGGGCGGTACCGGTGGTGGGGCGGGCACTTGGAGCGGTGGGCCACTGAGAGCCCGGTGAGGGGGCGGGGAACCGCGCTGTCGACCGTGGACGACCCGCGGTTCCCCGCCGTCGCCGTCAGTAGGAAGACCCGCTCGCGCCCAACGCTCCCGTCGGGTGCCACACCGTCTTCGTCTCCAGGAACGCCGTCATCCGGTCGGTCCCCGGCGTCTCGGAGTAGTCCACAGCCTGTGGACGCAGCACGCGCTTCAGATTGTCGGCCGCCGCGATCTCCAGCTCCTTCGCCAGTTCCCCGTCGGCACCCGCGAGGTCGATCGCGTTGACGTCCTGGTGCGCGGCCAGCGGCGCCGCGAGCTCCGCCGTGCGGCCGGACAGGACGTTGACCACGCCGCCGGGCACGTCGGAGGTGGCCAGCACCTCGCCGAGGGAGAGAGCGGGCAGCGGAGCCTTCTCGGAAGCGATCACGACCGCGGTGTTGCCGGTGGCGATCACGGGCGCGAGCACCGACACCAGGCCCAGGAACGACGACTCCTGCGGGGCCACGACGGCCACCACTCCCGTCGGCTCCGGCGAGGAGAGGTTGAAGAACGGCCCCGCGACGGGGTTCGCGCCGCCGGTCACCTGGGCGATCTTGTCGGTCCAGCCCGCGTACCAGACCCACCGGTCGATCGTGGCGTCCACGACCGCGGCCGCCTTCGACTTGGACAGGCCCTCCGCGTCGGCCACTTCGCGCACGAACTGCTCGCGCCGGCCCTCCAGCATCTCCGCGACGCGGTAGAGGACCTGGCCGCGGTTGTACGCCGTCGCGCCGGACCAGCCGCCGAACGCCTTGCGGGCGGCGACCACCGCGTCACGGGCGTCCTTGCGGGAGGACTGCGGAGCGTTGGCCAGCCAGTTGCCCTTGGAGTCCGTCACCTCGTACACCCGGCCGCTCTCGGAACGCGGGAACTTCCCGCCGACGTACAGCTTGTAGGTCTTGAAGACGCTCAGACGGTCAGACATCGAGGTAAGCCTCCAGGCCGTGGCGGCCGCCCTCGCGGCCGAAGCCCGACTCCTTGTAGCCGCCGAACGGCGAGGTCGGGTCGAACTTGTTGAACGTGTTGGACCAGACGACACCGGCGCGCAGCTTGTTCGCGACGGCCAGGATGCGGGAGCCCTTCTCGGTCCAGATGCCCGCGGACAGGCCGTACTGCGTGTTGTTCGCCTTGGCGACCGCCTCGTCCGGGGTGCGGAACGTGAGGACCGACAGCACCGGGCCGAAGATCTCGTCGCGGGCGATGGTGTGCGCCTGGGTGACGTTCGTGAAGAGCGTCGGGGCGAACCAGTAGCCGGAGGCCGGCAGTTCGCAGGCCGGGGACCAGCGCTCGGCGCCCTCCGCCTCGCCCCGGTCGGCGAGCGAGGTGATCCGGGCCAGCTGCTCGGCGGAGTTGATCGCGCCGATGTCGGTGTTCTTGTCCAGCGGGTCGCCGAGGCGCAGCGTGGACAGGCGCCGCTTGAGGGAGTCCAGCAGCTCGTCCTGGACGGACTCCTGGACGAGGAGGCGGGAGCCCGCGCAGCAGACCTGGCCCTGGTTGAAGAAGATGCCGGTGACGATGCCCTCGACGGCCTGGTCGATCGGCGCGTCGTCGAAGACGATGTTGGCGCCCTTGCCGCCCAGTTCCAGGGTGAGCTTCTTCCGCGTGCCGGCGACCGTGCGGGCGATCTCCTTGCCCACGGCCGTGGAGCCGGTGAAGGCCACCTTGTCGACGTCCGGGTGCGCGACCAGCGCGGCGCCCGCGTCGCCGTAGCCCGGGAGGATGTTGACGACACCCTTGGGCAGGCCCGCCTGGCGGCAGATGTCCGCGAAGAACAGGGCGGACAGCGGGGTGGTCTCGGCGGGCTTGAGCACCACCGTGTTGCCGGTCGCGAGCGCCGGGGCGATCTTCCACGCCAGCATCAGCAGCGGGAAGTTCCAGGGGATGACCTGGCCGGCCACGCCCAGGGGGCGCGGGTTGGCGCCGAAGCCGGCGTGGTCGAGCTTGTCGGCCCAGCCCGCGTAGTAGAAGAAGTGCGCGGCGACCAGGGGGAGGTCCGCGTCGCGGGTCTCCTTGATCGGCTTGCCGTTGTCCAGCGTCTCCAGGACGGCCAGTTCGCGGCTGCGCTCCTGGATGATCCGGGCGATGCGGAAGAGGTACTTGGCGCGCTCGGAGCCGGGCAGCGCCGACCACTTCTCGAAGGCCTTGCGGGCGGCCTTGACGGCGCGGTCGACGTCCTCGGCGCCGGCCTGGGCGACCTCGGAGAGGACCTCCTCCGTCGACGGGCTGACCGTCTTGAAGACCTTGCCGTCGGCCGCCTCGGTGAACTCGCCGTCGATGAACAGGCCGTAGGAGGGGGCGATGTCGACGACCGAGCGGGACTCGGGCGCCGGTGCGTACTCGAATGCGGATGCCATGGTGATCAGTCCACCGTCACGTAGTCGGGGCCGGAGTAGCGGCCGGTGGCCAGCTTCTGACGCTGCATCAGCAGGTCGTTCAGGAGCGAGGAGGCGCCGAAGCGGAACCAGTGGTTGTCCAGCCAGTCCTCGCCCGCGGTCTCGTTGACCAGGACCAGGAACTTGATGGCGTCCTTCGAGGTGCGGATGCCGCCGGCCGGCTTCACGCCGACCTGGACGCCGGTCTGCGCACGGAAGTCCCGTACGGCCTCCAGCATCAGCAGCGTGTTGGCGGGGGTCGCGTTGACGGCGACCTTGCCGGTGGAGGTCTTGATGAAGTCGGCGCCGGCCAGCATGCCGAGCCAGGAGGCCCGGCGGATGTTGTCGTACGTCGACAGCTCGCCGGTCTCGAAGATGACCTTCAGCCGGGCGTTCGTCCCGCAGGCCTCCTTCACGGCGACGATCTCGTCGTACACCTTCAGGTACTTGCCGGCGAGGAACGCGCCCCGGTCGATGACCATGTCGATCTCGTCGGCGCCCGCGGCGACGGCGTCACGCACGTCGGCCAGCTTCACGTCGAGGGCGGCACGGCCGGCCGGGAAGGCGGTGGCGACCGAGGCGACCTTGACGCCGGAACCGGCGACGGCCTCCTTGGCGACGGCCACCATGTCGGGGTAGACGCAGACGGCGGCCGTGGTGGGGGTCGTCCGGTCCGTCGGGTCCGGGTGGACCGCCTTGGCGCCGAGCGCCCGGACCTTGCCCGGGGTGTCCGCGCCTTCCAGCGTCGTCAGGTCGACCATCGAGATGGCGAGGTCGATGGCGTAGGCCTTCGCGGTGGTCTTGATGGAACGGGTGCCGAGGGACGCGGCGCGCGCCTCCAGGCCGACCGCGTCGACGCCGGGCAGCCCGTGCAGGAAGCGGCGCAGCGTGCTGTCGGACGCGGTGACGTCAGCGAGAGCGTGAGCTGTGGGTGCAGTGGTGGGCATGGTCACCAGACGAGCATATCTACGCGCGTAGCAGCTGTACACCCCCGGTGCTCATCTCACACCCGAAGATCACAGCTGAGCGCCGGTTCCGAGGCGCGTGGCGGCACGGCGGCCGGTGTCATGCAGACTGGGCCCATGACCACCCCCGACCACCAGTCACCCGCGTCACAGCCCCCGGTCCCCACCCCCAAGGACCGGATCTACCGCTCACCCAGCGCGCTCGCGGGCGGCGTCCTCCTGTTGCTCGTCGTCGCCTGGCTCGGCTTCGACGCGCTGTTCCAGGGCCACGGCCGCACACCGTGGCTGGCGCTCGCCGGGATGATCCTGATCGTGCCGCTGGTCATCGCCTTCACGCTCCGTCCGGCCGTGTTCGCGGGTGAGGACCGGATGCGGGTCCGCAACCCGTTCCGGGTGATCAGCCTCCCCTGGGGGCAGGTCGCCTCGCTGCGCTCCGGCTACTCCAACGAGGTCGTGGCGAAGTCCGGCCGCAAGTACCAGCTGTGGTCCGTGCCCGTCTCGCTGCGGGCCCGCAAGAAGGCGGAGATGCGCAAGTCGCGGGCGGCGGCGGACGCGGCCCGCGGCGCGGAGCCCACGCGCCGCACCTTCGGCTTCGGCGGCATGGGCGGCTTCGGCGGCACGGGCGGCACCGGTCTCGCGACCGGACCGACCCGCGCGGAGACCGACCAGGTCATGGACGAGCTGCGGGAACTGCTGGAGCGGCACGGCGAGGCGGAGTCGGCGCAGGGGGAGGTCACGGTGCGCTGGGCGTACGAGGTGATCGCACCCGCGCTGGCGGGCGCGATCGTGTTCGCGGTCCTGCTGGCCACGGGGTGAGGTGTCCCGGTCCACGCTGACCGGCGGAGAAGGGGTGCCCCGGGCCGGGGGCACCCCTTCGGTGCGCGTACGGCTCAGATGCCGGCCGCCGCCGACAGGTCCCGCTTGAGGGCGCTCAGCAGTTCGCTCGCGCGGGCGTGTGCCGCCGGGAGGCCGGTGTGGGTGCCGACCGGCACCACGACCTCCAGGTAGCACTTCAGCTTCGGCTCGGTGCCGCTCGGGCGGACGATCACCCGGGCGCCGTCGAGGGTGTAGCGCAGGCCGTCCGTGGGCGGGAGCTTCTCCGTGCCCCGGGTGAGGTCCTCGGCCCGGACGACGGGCAGACCGGCCAGCTCCGTCGGCGGCCGCTCGCGCAGGCGGCGCATCGCGTCCGCGATCAGGGACAGGTCCTGGACGCGCACCGACAGCTGGTCGGTCGCGTGCAGCCCGTGCTCCACGGCGAGGTCGTCGAGCAGGTCGAGCAGGGTGCGGCCCTCCTCCTTCAGCACGGACGCCAGCTCGGTGATCAGCAGCGCGGCGGTGATGCCGTCCTTGTCGCGCACGCCCTCGGGGTCCACGCAGTAGCCGAGGGCCTCCTCGTAGCCGTAGCGCAGGCCGTCGACCCGGGCGATCCACTTGAAGCCGGTCAGCGTCTCCTCGTGGGGGAGGTTCGCCTTCCCGGCGATCCGGCCGAGGAGCGAGGAGGAGACGATCGACTCGGCGAACACGCCGGTCGCGCCGCGCCGGACCAGGTGGGCGGCGAGCAGGGCGCCGACCTCGTCGCCGCGCAGCATCCGCCAGTCGGCGCCGTCCTTCACGGCCACGGCGCAGCGGTCCGCGTCGGGGTCGTTGGCGATGACCAGGTCCGGGTCGGTCGTACGGGCCTGGGCGAAGGCCAGGTCCATCGCGCCCGGCTCCTCCGGGTTCGGGAAGGCGACCGTCGGGAAGTCCGGGTCCGGGTCGGCCTGCTCGGCGACCAGCACCGGCTCGGGGAAGCCGGCCCGGGCGAAGGCGGCGAGCAGGACGTCCTTGCCGACGCCGTGCATGGCCGTGTAGACCGTGCGGGCGGTGCGGGGGGAGCCGGCGGCCAGGACGGCGTCCGTACGGCCCAGGTACGCCTCCAGCACCGACTCGTCCAGGGTCTCCCAGCCGGACTCCGGGCGGGGTACGTCGTGCAGGGACGCGATCGCGTCGATCTCGGCGGCGATCTCCGCGTCGGCGGGCGGCACGATCTGGGAGCCGTCGCCGAGGTAGACCTTGTAACCGTTGTCCCGGGGCGGGTTGTGGCTGGCGGTGACCTCGACGCCCGCGACCGCGCCGAGGTGCCGTATGGCGAACGCCAGGACCGGGGTGGGCAGCGGGCGGGGGAGCACGGCGGCGCGCAGGCCGGCGCCCGTCATCACGGCGGCGGTGTCGCGGGCGAAGTCGGCGGACTTGTGGCGGGCGTCGTAGCCGATGACGACGACTCCGCCGGCGTGGCCGTTCTTCTTCAGATACGCGGCGAGGCCGGCGGCGGCACGGATGACGACCGAGCGGTTCATGCGCATCGGGCCCGCGCCCAGCTCGCCGCGCAGGCCCGCGGTGCCGAACTGGAGGGTGCCGCCGAAGCGGGCCGACAGTTCGCCGACGTCACCGGCGTCGATCAGCTTGGCCAGTTCCTCGCGGGTCTCCGCGTCGGGGTCCTCGGCGAGCCACGCCTTGGCCCGGGCGATGAGATCGTCGTGCACCTTGGGATCAACCTCTCCTAGTCTTCGCTGGGGGCTGTGCCCCCAGACCCCCGTTTCCCGTCCGTCCGGGACCGATAGGCCGGAAGGCCCGCTCTACAGCTTGCCCAGCACCTGGCCCAGCAGCTGGCCCATCCGCGCCGCCGAGTCGCGGCCCGCCTGGAGGACCTCCTCGTGGTTGAGGGGCTCGCCGGTCATGCCGGCCGCCAGGTTGGTGACCAGGGAGATGCCCAGGACCTCGGCGCCGGCCTCGCGTGCGGCGATGGCCTCCAGGACCGTGGACATGCCGACGAGGTCCGCGCCGATGACGCGGGCCATGCGGATCTCGGCCGGGGTCTCGTAGTGCGGGCCGGGGAACTGCGCGTAGACGCCCTCCTCCAGGGTGGGGTCGATCTCCTTGCACAGGGCGCGCAGGCGGGGGGAGTACAGGTCGGTGAGGTCGACGAAGTTGGCGCCGACGATCGGGGAGGTCGCCGTCAGGTTGATGTGGTCGCTGATCAGGACCGGCTGGCCGGGGCGCATGCCCTCGCGCAGGCCGCCGCAGCCGTTGGTGAGGACGATGGTCTTGCAGCCGGCGGCCACGGCGGTGCGGACGCCGTGGGCGACGGCGGCGACGCCACGGCCCTCGTAGTAGTGCGTGCGGCCCAGGAAGACCAGCGCGCGCTTGTCACCGAAGGAGTACGAGCGGATCTTGCCGCCGTGCCCCTCGACCGCCGGCGGCGGGAAGCCGGGCAGCTCGGTGACCTGGAACTCGGCATCGGGTGCGCCCAGGGCGTCGACGGCCGGAGCCCAGCCGGAGCCCATCACGAGGGCGACGTCGTGGGTCTCGGCGCCGGTCAGTGCGCGCAGGCGCGCGGCGGCGGCGTCGGCGGCGGCGTACGGGTCGCCCTGGATGTCGTCCGGAAGAAGAGATGCGTTCACGTGGTCGAGGGTAGCCGCTCTTCGCCTACGCGCGTAGATGACAGACCTCACGGGATCGGAATCGTTGTCTTGTCGTTTTCGACGAAGCGGGCCGGCGGCCGCGGTCAGACGTCGGTGATGAGGACGTCCTTGTCGTTGAACACCTCGACGACGAAGATCAGCAGACGGCCACGGCTCACCGTGTACTCCACCAGGATGTTCTGGGCGAGCCGGATCCCGTCGTAGGTCCTCGTGGGGGCCATGGGCTCTCCCGTTGGTGCGCCGGAACCCCAATTCCAGGAGCGGAGCCGCTCAGCAGGGCCGCTTCCGCAGCTCCATCACGTAATCGTGTGGCGCCCCGGCGGACTCCGCGGCGTCGGCGATCTCGCCCAGGTACTGCGCCGAGGGCAGGCCGCCCTCGTACCCGTTGAGGACGTACGTCCACGCCGTCTCCTCGCCGTCCAGGGTGTGCACGCGCACCCGCATCCGGCGGTAGAGGTCGTCACCCACGCCCTCCCACCGGTCGAGGGACTCCTCGTCCATGGGTGCGATGTCGTAGAGGCCCACGAAGACCTGCGCGAGCGGATCCTCGACGAGCGTCGCCAGCGCGCCCTCCCAGCCCAGCTGCTCGCCGCCGAACGTCAGCCGCCAGCCGTTCAGCCAGCCCGTGGCGCGCAGCGGGGAGTGCGGGGCGCGGAAGGACATCAGGCGCGCGTCGAGATTGCCGGCGTATGCGGCATAGAGCGACATGCACAGAGGGTACGGCAGGGGGAACGCGAGTCACTTACGCCCCAGCCGAAGCTTCCGTGCGCCCCCGGGCAGTAGCACCTTGAAGCGTGCGGGACAATGGAGTACGTGACTCGGATCGTGATCATCGGTGGCGGACCCGGCGGATACGAAGCGGCCCTGGTGGCCGCCCAGCTCGGTGCGGAGGTGACCGTCGTCGACTGCGACGGTCTGGGCGGAGCGTCGGTGCTGACCGACTGCGTGCCGTCGAAGACACTCATCGCTACGGCCGAGGTGATGACCACCTTCGACTCGTCGTACGAGGAGCTCGGCATCATCGTCGCCGACGACACGCCGCCGCTGGAGCAGGCGGCCCGGGTGGTCGGCGTGGACCTCGGGAAGGTCAACCGCAGGGTGAAACGGCTGGCCCTCGCCCAGTCCCACGACATCACCGCCTCCGTCACCCGTGCCGGCGCCCGGGTCATGCGCGGCCGCGGCCGGCTGGACGGCATGCAGGCCCTGGACGGCTCCCGCAAGGTCGTCGTCACCGCCGCCGACGGCACCGAGGAGACCCTCACCGCCGACGCCGTCCTCATCGCCACCGGTGGTCACCCGCGCGAGCTGCCCGACGCCCAGCCCGACGGCGAGCGCATCCTGAACTGGACCCAGGTCTACGACCTCACCGAGCTGCCGGAAGAGCTGATCGTGGTCGGTTCCGGTGTGACCGGTGCCGAGTTCGCCGGTGCCTACCAGGCCCTGGGGTCGAAGGTCACGCTCGTGTCCTCCCGCGACCGCGTGCTGCCGGGCGAGGACCCGGACGCCGCCGCCGTGCTGGAGGACGTCTTCCGGCGCCGTGGCATGAACGTCATGGCCCGCTCCCGTGCCGCTTCCGCCAAGCGGGTCGGGGACCGGGTGGAGGTGACGCTGGCCGACGGGCGTGTCATCGGTGGCACCCACTGCCTGATGGCCGTCGGTGCCATCCCGAACAGCGCGGGCCTCGGCCTGGAGGAGGCCGGCGTCAAGCTGCGCGACTCGGGTCACATCTGGACCGACAAGGTGTCCAGGACGACCGCTCCCGGCGTCTACGCGGCCGGTGACGTGACCGGTGTCTTCGCGCTCGCGTCCGTGGCCGCCATGCAGGGACGCATCGCCATGTACCACTTCCTTGGCGACGCGGTGGCCCCGCTGAGCCTGAAGACCGTCTCCTCCAACGTCTTCACCGACCCCGAGATCGCCACCGTCGGCTACTCGCAGGCGGACGTCGACGCGGGCAAGATCGACGCCCGGGTCGTGAAGCTGCCCCTGCTGCGCAACCCGCGCGCCAAGATGCAGGGCATCCGCGACGGCTTCGTCAAGATCTTCTGCCGGCCGGGCACGGGCATCGTGGTCGGCGGTGTGGTCGTGGCACCGCGCGCCTCGGAACTGATCCATCCCATCTCGATCGCCGTCGACAACAATCTGACGGTCGAACAGATCGCGAACGCGTTCACCGTGTACCCCTCCCTTTCGGGGTCGATCGCGGAGGTGGCCCGGCAGCTGCACACCCGCAAGGCGGGCGTGGAGGCCTGACGGCCGGCTCCGACTTCCCGCTGGTGACGGGGAGTTGCCGCGTTTGCGTACGGCATAGTCAGGGCGGGTAGGTCCTATACCACTTCCCGCCCTGCCATGCGAACAACTTCGTTTATTCGGCGCAAACTGCTGAAAGCAGACGGTCGCTGGGGTTACTGTCAGTTTCGTGTTCGCTGCTGAACGTCGCCAATTGATCCTCGAAATGGTGCGAGCGAACGGTGCCGTGTCGCTCCGTGAGCTCGCCCGCGTCGTCCAGACCTCCGAAGTGACCGTACGGCGGGACGTGCGGGCACTGGAGGCAGAAGGACTCCTCGACCGCCGGCACGGCGGTGCGGTACTACCGGGCGGGTTCACGCGAGAGTCCGGCTTTCCGCAGAAATCCCATCTCGCGACCGCCGAGAAGACGGCCATCGCCGACCTCGCCGCGGGTCTCGTCGAAGAGGGCGAGGCCATCGTCGTCGGGGCCGGTACGACCACGCAGGAGCTGGCCCGCCGGCTCGCCCGGGTACCGGGCCTGACGGTGGTCACCAACTCCCTCCTGGTCGCCCAGGCGCTGGCCCATGCCAACCGGGTGGAGGTCGTGATGACCGGCGGCACCCTGCGCGGTTCCAACTACGCCCTCGTCGGCTCCGGCGCGGAGCAGTCCCTGCAGGGGCTGCGCGTGTCGAGGGCGTTCCTGTCGGGGAGCGGCCTGACCGCGGAGCGGGGCCTGTCCACCTCCAACATGCTCTCGGCGTCCGTCGACCGGGCCCTGGTCCAGGCCGCCGCCGAGGTCGTGGTCCTCGCCGACCACACCAAGCTCGGCACGGACACGATGTTCCAGACCGTGCCGACCGACCTCATCACCCGCCTGGTCACCGACGAGCCCCCGCCCCACGACGACCGCGCCGCCACCGAGTTGCAGGCACTGGCCGACCAGGGGGTGCAGATCGCCGTGGCCGGGGCGAACGGAGCCCCTCCGGGGGGTGAGCAGGCCCCGGCGCGGCGCGCTTCCCTGCCGGGGCCCAGGCGAGGCGTCCCCGGGGGCGGGCTGCGGGGGGTGCTGGGGGATCACCAGACGGGTGCTGAGCGCGGGCGTGTTGCCGATTTGCGGCGCCGTTAGCCGGGGGGCCCGGGTTCCGGAGCCTGATCGCCGCAGGGGTCGTGGTCCGTCGGCGGCGGGTGCGCCGTGGTGGTGCGCGCCCACGCGGCGGGGCCCGCATACCGAGCGAAGTCCCGCGCCCCCGGGACGTCGCAGCTCGCCCGCGATGACAGCGGAACGCCCGGCAGGCCAACCGAAGTCGGCCCACCGGGCGCCCCTGTGAAGCCTGCTGTCAGTCCTTGATCTCGCAGATCGCCGCGCCCGACGTGATGGACGCGCCGACCTCGGCGCTCAGGCCCTTGATGGTGCCCGCCTTGTGGGCGTTCAGGGGCTGCTCCATCTTCATGGCCTCCAGGACGACGACCAGGTCGCCCTCCTTGACCTCCTGGCCCTCCTCGACGGCGACCTTGACGATCGTGCCCTGCATCGGGGAGGCGAGGGTGTCGCCGGAGGCGACGGGCCCGGACTTCTTGGCCGCGCGGCGCTTCGGCTTGGCACCGGCCGCGAGGCCCGTGCGGGCCAGGGACATGCCGAGCGAGGCCGGGAGGGAGACCTCCAGGCGCTTGCCGCCGACCTCGACGACGACCGTCTCGCGGCTCGTGTCCTCCTCCGCCTCGACGTCGGCGGGGGCGGCGAAGGGCTTGATCTCGTTGACGAACTCGGTCTCGATCCAGCGGGTGTGGACCGTGAACGGGTCCTCGGACCCGGTGAGTTCGGGAGCGAACGCCGGGTCCCTGACCACCGCGCGGTGGAAGGGGATCGCCGTCGCCATGCCTTCGACCTGGAACTCGTCCAGGGCGCGGGCGGCCCGCTCCAGGGCCTCCTTGCGGGTGCGGCCCGTCACGATCAGCTTCGCCAGGAGGGAGTCCCAGGCCGGGCCGATGACCGAGCCGGACTCCACGCCCGCGTCCAGACGGACACCGGGGCCCGAGGGGGCGTCGAACTTCGTCACCGTGCCGGGCGCCGGGAGGAAGTTGCGGCCCGGGTCCTCGCCGTTGATGCGGAACTCGAAGGAGTGGCCGCGCAGCGCCGGGTCGTCGTATCCCAGCTCCTCGCCGTCGGCGATGCGGAACATCTCGCGCACCAGGTCGATGCCGGCGACCTCCTCGGTCACCGGGTGCTCGACCTGGAGGCGGGTGTTGACCTCCAGGAAGGAGATCGTGCCGTCCTGGCCGACCAGGAACTCACAGGTGCCGGCGCCCTCGTAGCCGGCCTCCTTCAGGATGGCCTTCGAGGCGCGGTACAGCTCGGCGACCTGCTCGTCCGACAGGAACGGCGCGGGGGCCTCCTCCACCAGCTTCTGGTGGCGGCGCTGTAGCGAGCAGTCACGGGTGGAGACGACGACCACGTTGCCGTGCTTGTCGGCCAGGCACTGGGTCTCCACGTGTCGCGGGCGGTCCAGGTAGCGCTCGACGAAGCACTCGCCGCGGCCGAAGGCGGCGACCGCCTCGCGGACCGCCGACTCGTACAGCTCGGGGACCTCTTCGAGGGTCCGGGCGACCTTCAGGCCGCGGCCACCGCCACCGAAGGCGGCCTTGATGGCGATGGGCAGGCCGTGCTGCTCGGCGAACGCCACGACCTCCTCGGCACCGCTCACCGGGTCCGGGGTGCCGGCCACCAGCGGGGCGCCGGCACGCTGCGCGATGTGCCGGGCGGCGACCTTGTCACCCAGATCGCGGATGGCGTGCGGCGGCGGGCCGATCCAGATCAGCCCGGCGTCGAGCACGGCCTGGGCGAAGTCGGCGTTCTCCGAGAGGAAGCCGTAACCCGGATGGACGGCGTCCGCGCCCGACTCCCGTGCCGCGTTCAGGATCTTGTCGATGACCAGATAGCTGGTGGCCGGGGTGTCACCGCCCAGGGCGAACGCCTCATCCGCGGCGCGGACATGCAGAGCGTCCCGGTCCGGGTCGGCGTAGACGGCCACGCTCGCGATCCCGGCGTCCCGGCAGGCCCGGGCCACGCGGACAGCGATTTCGCCACGGTTGGCGATGAGCACCTTGCGCACGATTGAGGCTCCCTCCTTGAAACAAGCCGAGTTTAGGGACTGCCGACACGGCACTTCGACCCGTCCCCAATGGTGAGCTTGCCCACACGGAGCGTGATTCGAGGCTCGCTCGACCCGCGAAAAGCCTTGTCGCACCTTGGTACGCAGGGCTCCTCCCGGAAACCCTAGCCCGGCCATGTGGTCAAGGTCTCTGTGAGAGCGTGCCGCGGGCCACTCGGTTTCTTTGTCGAGTCCCTACGAATGGCCCAATGATTCTTTGCTGCCGCGCGAACCCTTGTCCCGGGGTTTACCCGTTAGTAGCGTTCATGACGACCGAGATGGGCGCAGCGGCCCGAAGGGCCTCCCCGAGGGGCGGTGGTCGGGCCACGGACGGGCGTACCTGGGGTAACAGTCGCGGGCTTGAGAGTGGGTGGGGACCGGTGGTGCGCAGACCGGTGGCGTGGGTGGTGACGTTCGTCCTTCTGGCGGAGGCGGTCTTCATCGGGGCACTGAACTGGTTCCTCGGCGTGGTCGTCGACCGTCAGGACATGTCCCTGGCCGGACTGGACCCGTCCGTGATGGCGACGTCCTCGAAGATCGGCGGCGTTGTCTTCGGCCTGTACTTCGCCCTGTGCGCTCTGGTGGCCCTCCTGGTCGCGATACGCGACCGCGCGCCCGCCGGCTTCGGCCGCGTCCTGCTGATCAGCGTGGCGGTCGTACACGGCCTGCTGGGCGCCTTCGCCTGGGGCCTGGTCGGCTGGACGGCGTTCCTGTTCATGGTGGTCGTGCTCGGGCTCGTCGTCCTGCTCCTGATGACCTACGACCGTGACGGCGGCCCGCAACCGGCCGCGCCCGGCGGCCCGGCGGGCCGGGACGGCGACCCGAAGGCCGAGGCCGGCCCGGCCGCGGCCCCCGGCGCCGCGGCCGTACCGGCCCCCCGCACGGACCGTGCGGACGAGCCGCGGGACGGGGGCGAGGAGCCGCCGCAGGACGCCGTGCCCGCCCAGGTCAGCCGGCCGGTGCCCACAACTCCGTGATACCGACGCCCAGTTCGGCCAGTAGCTTGCGCACCAGGGGCAGGCTGATGCCGATCACGTTGCCGTGGTCGCCGTCGATGCCCTCGATGAACGGCGCCGAGCGGCCGTCCAGGGTGAAGGCCCCGGCGACGTAGAGGGGCTCGCCGGAGGCCACGTACGCCGCGATCTCCTCGTCGCTCGGCTCACCGAAGCGGACGACGGTCGAGGCGGTCGCGGCGACGTACCGCTTGGTCTGCGTGTCCCAGATGCAGTGCCCCGTCTGGAGGGTGCCGGCCCGCCCGCGCATCGACTTCCAGCGGGCGGTCGCCTCCTCGGCGTCGGCGGGTTTGCCGAGGGCCTGCCCGTCCAGCTCCAGCACCGAGTCGCAGCCGATCACCAGGGCGCCCTGCACCTCCGGCTTCGCCGCCACGACCGAGGCCTTCGCCTCGGCCAGGGCGAGCGCCAGCTCCGCCGGAGTGGGCGCGGTGACGGCGTCCTCGTCGACGCCGCTGACGATCACCTCGGGTGAGAGGCCGGCCTGCCTCAGCAGACCCAGGCGGGCGGGGGACTGGGAGGCGAGGATCAGGCGGCGGCGTGGCTTGGCAGTCATGCGGTCAGGTTAGTCACGGGGGAGCGTGTTCGGCTCACCTCAGGCCGATGACCAGCATCGCCAGGACCATGGCCAGGGCCATGAGGAAGCCGAGCCGCCGAAGCATGTCCTGCGCGTCGCGCAGCTCCTTCGGCGGCTCGTCTTCCGGGTCCGACCACAGCATGCCACCAGCGTGGGGCCGGGCCGGTTCGGGGCGCCTGAGTACTGGTACTCAATTGGCGCCCCGGAGCCGCGCCACCGTGCGCGGATGTGGTCCCTGGGGCCTGTCGTCTGGATCACGCCGCAGACGCGGGACTGATCCAAACGACAGGTCCTAGCCCGGCCAGTAGGTGCGGGTCCAGGACGCCGGCCCGGGCTTGGGCAGGCGGGCGGACGCGATCCGCGACGGGTCGGACCAAGCGTCCCTCGGGCCCGGTGCGCCGGACGGCTGGGCCGCAGCCGCCGCGGCGCGGGCGCGGACCACCGCCAGGGCGGCGGCCAGCTCCTCGGGGGTCGGGTTGCCCCGTACGACTCTGATCGTCACAGCGGCTCCTTACAGGGGGATGTTGCCGTGCTTCTTCGGAGGCAGGGATTCCCGCTTCGTGCGCAGCTGACGCAGGCCCCGGACGATGTGGGCGCGGGTGTCCGACGGCATGATCACGGCGTCGACGTAGCCGCGCTCGGCCGCGACGTAGGGGTTGAGGAGGGTGTCCTCGTACTCCTGGATCAGCCGGGCCCGGGTGCCCTCGACGTCCTCCGCCTCGGCGATGGTGCGGCGGTGCAGGATGTTGACCGCGCCCTGGGCGCCCATGACGGCGATCTGGGCGGTCGGCCAGGCCAGGTTGAGGTCGGCGCCCAGGTGCTTGGAGCCCATGACGTCGTAGGCGCCGCCGAAGGCCTTGCGGGTGATGACGGTGATCAGCGGGACCGTCGCCTCCGCGTAGGCGTAGATCAGCTTCGCGCCGCGCCGGATGATGCCGGTGTGCTCCTGGTCGACGCCCGGCAGGAAGCCGGGGACGTCCACGAAGGTCAGCACCGGGACGTTGAAGGCGTCGCAGGTGCGCACGAACCGGGCGGCCTTCTCGGAGGCGTCGATGTCGAGGCAGCCGGCGAACTGCATGGGCTGGTTGGCCACGATGCCCACGGGGTAGCCCTCGACCCGCCCGAACCCGGTGACCATGTTCGGCGCGAACAGCGCCTGGGTCTCGAAGAACTCGGCGTCGTCCAGGACGTGTTCGACCACCGTGCGGATGTCGTACGGCTGGTTCGCGCTGTCCGGCACGACGGTGTCCAGCTCGCGGTCCTCGTCGGTGACGGCGAGGTCCGCCTCCTCCGGGAAGACCGGGGCCTCGCTGAGGTTGTTGGACGGCAGGTACGACAGCAGCTGCTTGATGTACTCGATGGCGTCCTTCTCGTCGCCCGCCATGTGGTGGGCCACACCGGAGACGGCGTTGTGCGTGCGGGCGCCGCCGAGCTCCTCGAAGCCGACGTCCTCGCCGGTGACGGTCTTGATGACGTCCGGGCCGGTGATGAACATGTGCGAGGTCTGGTCGACCATGACCGTGAAGTCGGTGATGGCCGGCGAGTACACCGCGCCGCCCGCGCAGGGGCCGACGACCAGCGAGATCTGCGGGATCACACCGGAGGCGTGGGTGTTGCGGCGGAAGATCTCGCCGTAGGCGCCGAGCGAGGCGACGCCCTCCTGGATGCGGGCGCCGCCGGAGTCGTTGATGCCGATGACCGGGCAGCCGGTCTTCAGCGCGAAGTCCATCACCTTGACGATCTTCTGGCCGTAGACCTCGCCGAGGGCGCCGCCGAAGACGGTGAAGTCCTGGGAGAAGACGGCGACGGGACGGCCGTCGACGGTGCCGTAGCCGGTGACGACGCCGTCCCCGTACGGCCGGTTCTTCTCCAGGCCGAAGTTGGTGGAGCGGTGCCGGGCGAACTCGTCCAGCTCGACGAAGGAGCCCTCGTCGAGCAGCAGCTCGATCCGCTCACGTGCCGTCAGCTTGCCCTTGGCGTGCTGCTTTTCGACGGCGCGCTCCGAGCCGGCGTGCGTCGCCTCATGGATGCGGCGCTGCAGATCCGCGAGTTTGCCCGCGGTCGTGTGGATATCGATCCCTTGAGTCTCGTGGATCTCTGGACGCTCTTCCGGCTCGGACATCGGGATGCGGCTCCCTGCCTGCTCAAAAGGGGGGACGGTTACTCATCCGTAGAGTAGTGCTGGGCATGTGGGTCGGCAGTGCGGCGTTTCCCACACCTAGGGTGACTTGCATGACGCCGCACAATGCATCAGATGACAGCTGCTGGTCCGACCTGGACCGCCCGCCCCTGAACGCCACGGCACTGCGGCGCGGGCTGGTACGCGAAGGAAGTCTGTACCGCGAGGTGGACTTGGTCCAGCGCACCGGCTCCACCAACTCCGACCTCGTCGCCCGGGCCGCCGCCGGGACGGCCGACGAGGGAACGGTGCTGGTGGCCGAGGAGCAGACGGAGGGCAAGGGCCGGCTGGACCGCCGGTGGACCGCGCCGCCACGCTCGGGCCTGTTCTTCTCCGTGTACCTGCGGCCCGCCGAGGTGCCGGTGGCCCGCTGGGGCTGGCTGCCGCTGCTCACCGGCGTCGCGGTGGCGACCGGGCTGTCCCGGGCGGCGGGCGTGGACACGGCCCTGAAGTGGCCGAACGACCTGCTGGTGACCGTGGGGGGCGAGGAGCGCAAGGCGGGGGGCATCCTCGCCGAGCGGGCCGGTGCGGACGGTGTGGTCATCGGCGTCGGCATCAACGTCACGTTGCGGGCGGACGAGCTGCCGGTGCCGCAGGCGGGCTCGCTGGTGCTGGCCGGGGCGGTGAGCACGGACCGGGACCCGCTGCTGCGGGCCGTTCTGCGGTCGCTGGAGGACTGGTACGGGCGGTGGCGGTCGGCGGGCGGGGACCCCGGGGTCAGCGGCCTCCAGGAGGCGTACGTGGCGGGTTGCGCCACGCTCGGGCGCACCGTGCGGGCCGAGTTGCCCGCGGAGCGGTCGATCGTGGGCGAGGCGGTGGCGGTCGACGGGGACGGGCGGCTGGTCATCGCGACGGGGGCCGGAGTGCAGGAGCCCGTGGGGGCGGGGGACATCGTGCACCTGCGGCCCGCATGACGGATGCCTGCGGCGCCATCGCCGTGGGACCGGGGCACGGGCAGCACCCTGAAGAGGCGCGGGGAACTGCGCGACCAGCCACTGCGGGCCGGTGGCCGGGGAGGGCGGGGGTGCCCCCGGACCTGCCCCGATGCGGGGGTCCGGGGGCGCGGCCCCCTGGGTGGCCCGCAGCAAGACCGGTGCGCGCATCCGGCACCGGGGGAGTGGGCCGCCGGCCGAACCCAACGGAGTGAGCTGGCGCACACCTGCCGTAGAGTTGAGGCCGGTCGGTACGTGACCGCGGCAGATCGGAAGGGCAGCAGGCGTGACCGTCGACGACTCGGGCTCCGGCGCGGACGCGGACGGCCGGGTGGACCCTCCCCGGGAGCGGGGGCACTCCCACGCCGCCGAACCCGTCGAGGACCCGCTGGCCCTGCGCCTCGAACAGCTCATCCTGGGCGCCGAGCGCCGCTACACGCCGTTCCAGGCGGCCCGCAGCGCCGGTGTCTCCATGGAGTTGGCGTCCCGGTTCTGGCGGGCCATGGGCTTCGCCGACATCGGCCAGGCCAAGGCCCTCACCGAGGCCGACGTCCTCGCCCTGCGCCGCCTCGCCGGTCTCGTGGAGGCGGGGCTGCTCAGTGAGGCCATGGCGGTGCAGGTGGCCCGGTCCACCGGGCAGACCACCGCCCGGTTGGCCGAGTGGCAGATGGATTCCTTCCTGGAGGGCCTGACCGAGCCGCCCGAGCCCGGAATGACGCGCACCGAGGTGACGTACCCGATCGTCGAGCTGCTCCTGCCCGAGCTGGAGGAGTTCCTGGTCTACGTGTGGCGGCGCCAGCTGGCCGCCTCGGCCGGGCGGGTCGTGCAGTCGGCGGACGACGAGGAGATGGTCGACCGGCGGCTCGCCGTGGGCTTCGCCGACCTGGTCGGGTTCACGCGGCTGACCCGCCGGATGGAGGAGGAGGAGCTCGGCGAGCTGGTCGAGGCGTTCGAGACGACCGCCGCCGACCTGGTGGCCGCGCGGGGCGGCCGGCTCATCAAGACCCTCGGCGACGAGGTGCTCTACGCGGCGGACGACTCGGGCACGGCCGCGGACATCGCGCTGCGGCTGGTGGAGACGATGGCGAACGACGAGACGATGCCGGAGCTGCGGGTCGGCATGGCGTTCGGCACGGTCACCACTCGTATGGGTGATGTGTTCGGTACGACGGTGAACCTGGCCTCCCGGCTGACCTCCATAGCCCCGCGGGACGCCGTGCTGGTGGACAGTGCCTTCGCCGAGGAGCTGATCCGCACCGGCGAGGCGCCCGCCTCGGAGGCGGAGGCGGCCGAGGCCGCGGCGGCCGCCGAGAAGGAGGGCGAGGAGCCGCCGGTGTACCGGTTCGCGCTCCAGCCGATGTGGCAGCGCCCGGTCCGTGGGCTCGGCGTGGTCGAGCCCTGGCTGCTCACGCGCCGCGAGGACCGGCCGTAGTCCCGCAGACCTGCTCAGTGGACGTCCACGCACAGACCGAGCACCGGTACGCACAGCCCGCCCGGACCCGGTGCCGCTGTGCTGCGGCCGGGCGCCGGGGTGCTGGGGGCCGGCCGGGCGGTGGTGGGGGCCGGGCGTGGGGCGGAGGACGTCGCCGTGGGCCGCGGTGTGGTGCCCGAGGTGGCGGCCGGACCGGTCGGGAGGGCGGTCGCGGACGGCACGGCGGTGCCGTTGGGGGACGTGCTGGGCGCGGGCGCGGCGGTGGACGCGGCCGTGGGCTCCGGCGCGAGGCTCCGGCCGCCCATGACGGAGGTCGCCGAGGGCAGTGCGGTCGGGTCGGCGGAGACCGTGGCGGAGGTGTTCGACGCGTGGTCCGTGACGCCGTCACCCGCGCCGGCGCGGGGCTCGGCCTCAGCGGTGCCCGGGGCGCCGACCCCCGACTCCGGCGAGACCCGCACCAGGCTGAGCACCCCTGCCGCCAGGGCGATGCCGCCGGCGGCCAGCAGCATCTTGCGGGGAGGCGGCTTGCGGTGCCGGCCGTGTCGCAGGACGGATGGCCGGGACACATCGCCGGCCGCGGCCTCGTCCGTTATCCGTGTCATGGGTTCCCTCCCCGCCGCGCGCCCCGGGCGCGCCGTGGCGGACGCACGCTATGCGTTCCTGTGGGTGATGTGGGGTGAGACGGCCGCAATGTCACTCGAACGGGCGTAGCCCCCTGGACTTTCCCCGGGTCGGGTACGGCTGCGATGATCGGGACCGCCAGGGAGTTAACCCGCGTTAACACGTGAGCCGGAGGGTGTCATGAGCGAGGAGCGGTTCGGGGAGTTCGTGCTGGTGCGGCGGCACGGGCACGTCGCGGAGCTGGTCATGGACCGGCCCAAGGCCATGAACGCCGTCTCGACGGAGATGGCCCGCTCCCTGTCCGCCGCGTGCGCGGCGCTGGCCGCCGACCGGGACGCGCGTGTGGTGGTCCTGACCTCGTCGCACGAGCGGGCGTTCTGTGTCGGCGCGGACCTCAAGGAGCGGAACTCCTTCAGTGACGCGGACCTGCTGCGGCAGCGGCCGGTGACGCGGGGGGCGTACACGGGGGTGCTGGAGCTGCCGATGCCGACGATCGCGGCGGTGCACGGGTTCGCGCTGGGTGGCGGTTTCGAACTGGCCCTGTCCTGCGACCTGATCGTGGCCGACCGTACGGCGGTGGTGGGGCTGCCGGAGGTGTCCGTGGGCGTGATCCCCGGGGGCGGCGGTACGCAGTTGCTGCCGCGGCGGATCGGCGCGGCGCGCGCGGCCGAGCTGATCTTCTCCGCGCGGCGGGTGGAGGCGGCGGAGGCGGCCGGGCTGGGGCTGGTGGACCAGGTGGTGGAGGAGGGCCGGGACCGCGAGGAGGCGCTGGAACTGGCCGCCCGCATCGCCGGGAACTCGCCGGTCGGCCTCCGGGCCGCCAAGCGGGCGCTGCGGCTCGGGCACGGGCTGGACCTGGCGGCCGGGCTGGAGGTCGAGGACGCCGCGTGGCGCTCGGTGGCGTTCTCCGGCGACCGGGCGGAGGGCGTGGCGGCGTTCAACGAGAAGCGCAAGCCGAAGTGGCCGGGCGAGTGACCCCCCGCGCCGCGGGGCCCGCGAGGGGCGCGGGGTGCTGCGCCGAACGAACCACCTGATCGCCGCACCAATCTCACGAAACCCTCAAATCATCCCTAACCTGGAGTAATGGGCGAGGACAGGCGGCTGGCCGCAGTCGTGACGCTGGCGCAGGGGATGGCGGCGGCACAGAGTCCGCGGGGCACGTGGCAGGCCGCCGCGCGCGGCGCCTGCCGAGCGCTGGACGGCAGCTTCGCCGCGCTGTCGGTGTGGGAGCGGGAGCTGGGCCGGCTGCGGGTCCTCGTGAACGTGGGGGACAGGCGCCCGGACGAGGAGGAGTTCCCCGAGGCCGAGGCGTATCCGGTGCACCAGTTCCCGGAGATCACCGAGTTCCTGCACGAGCGGTGGGCCGGCGGGGGCGGACCCACGGCCTGGGTGGAGACCGCCGAGGGCACGGCGGCCGGCACCCCCGGCTACTTCCACCAGCGGGTCGCCGCCCTGCGCCGCCGGGGCCGCGGCTGCTGTGTGGTCGCCCCGATCCTGCTGCACGGCCGCGCCTGGGGCGAGTTGTACGTCGCCCGCGCCATCAAGGCCCCCGTGTTCGACCGGGGCGACGCCGACTTCGCCACCGTGCTGGCCGCCGTCGTCGCCGCCGGGCTCGCGCAGACCGAGCGGCTGGAGGAGGCCCGCCGGCTCGCGTACACCGACGCCCTGACCGGACTCGCCAACCGCCGGGCCGTGGACGTACGCCTGGAGGAGGCCGTGGAGCGGCACCGCGCGCAGGGTGTGGTCGTCAGCCTCGTCGTCTGCGATCTCAACGGGCTCAAGCGGGTCAACGACACCCTCGGGCACGCCGTCGGCGACCGGTTGCTGGAGCGCTTCGGGTCGGTGCTGTCGCTGTGCGGCGCGATGGTGCCGGGCGCGCTGGTCGCGCGGCTCGGCGGGGACGAGTTCTGTCTGCTGGCCGTCGGCCCGGCCGCCGACGAGGTGGTCAAGGCGGCCGACGAACTGTGCCGCAGGGCGGGGGAGTTGGAGCTGGGTGAAGGCGTGGCGTGCGGGGTCGCCTCGACCGAGGACCCGATCGGGGAGGTGCGCGACGCCCGCCGGCTGTTCCGGCTCGCCGACGCCGCCCAGTACCGGGCCAAGGCCCTGCGCGCCGACCGGCCGGTGGTGGCGGGCCGGGAGGGGCCGGAGGATCCGGTGGTCCGGCTGGCCGACGAGCCGCCGCACCTGGCGCCGGCCGAGCGGCGCCGGTTCCGCGGGCGCCGGCCATGAGGCGAGGCCGTGCGAGGCGAGGCTGTGCGAGGTCAGGCTGTGTGAGGCGAAGCCCACACGGATCGGTAAGGGGCACTCCCGTTCCCCACTAGTGACATCGCCACATTCAATGCGTACGCTCCTGAATATGGATATGCACACTGTGGTGGTGGGGACGTCCGGTGTCACGGCGTCCGACGTTCTCGCCGTGGCGCGCGGCGGTGCCCGCGTCGAGCTGTCGGCGGAGGCGGTGGCGGCCCTCGCGGCGGCCCGCGGGATCGTGGACGCGCTGGCGGCCAAGCCGGACCCGGTCTACGGCGTCTCCACCGGCTTCGGCGCCCTGGCGACCCGGCACATCAGCCAGGAACTCCGTGCCCAGCTGCAGCGCAACATCGTCCGCTCGCACGCCGCCGGCATGGGCCCGCGGGTGGAGCGCGAGGTCGTACGGGCCCTGATGTTCCTGCGGCTCAAGACCGTCTGCTCGGGGCACACGGGCGTGCGGCCCGAGGTCGCGCAGACCATGGCCGACGTGCTGAACGCCGGGATCACCCCGGTCGTGCACGAGTACGGCTCCCTCGGCTGCTCCGGCGACCTCGCCCCCCTCTCCCACTGCGCCCTGACCCTCATGGGCGAGGGCGAGGCCGAGGGCCCCGACGGGGTCGTACGGCCCGCCGGTGAGCTGCTCTCCGCGCACGGGATCAAGCCGGTCGAGCTGCGCGAGAAGGAGGGCCTCGCCCTGCTCAACGGCACCGACGGCATGCTCGGCATGCTGATCATGGCCCTCGCCGACCTCGACACCCTCTACAAGTCCGCCGACATCACCGCCGCCCTCAGCCTGGAGGCGCTGCTCGGCACGGACAAGGTGCTGGCGCCCGAGCTGCACGCCATCCGCCCGCACCCCGGGCAGGGCGCCTCCGCCGCCAACATGCTGGCCGTGCTGAGGGATTCTCAGCTCACCGGGCACCACCAGGACGACGCCCCGCGCGTCCAGGACGCCTACTCCGTGCGCTGCGCCCCGCAGGTCGCCGGCGCCGGCCGGGACACCATGGCGCACGCCCGCCTGGTCGCCGAGCGCGAGCTGGCCTCGGCCGTCGACAACCCGGTCGTGCTGCCCGACGGGCGCGTGGAGTCCAACGGCAACTTCCACGGCGCGCCCGTGGCCTACGTGCTGGACTTCCTCGCCGTCGCCGCCGCCGACCTCGGCTCCATCGCCGAGCGCCGTACCGACCGGCTGCTGGACAAGAACCGCAGCCACGGGCTGCCGCCGTTCCTCGCCGACGACGCCGGTGTCGACTCGGGTCTGATGATCGCCCAGTACACGCAGGCCGCCCTGGTCAGCGAGATGAAGCGGCTCGCCGTACCCGCCTCCGCGGACTCCATCCCGTCCTCCGCCATGCAGGAGGACCACGTGTCCATGGGCTGGTCGGCCGCGCGCAAGCTGCGTACCGCCGTCGGCAACCTCACCCGGATCATCGCGATCGAGCTGTACGCGGCCACCCGTGCCATCGAGCTGCGCGAGGGCCTCACCCCGGCGCCCGCCTCCCGGGCCGTCATCGACGCCGCGCGCGCCGCGGGTGTGCAGGGCCCGGGCCCGGACCGGTTCCTGGCGCCCGACCTGGCCGCCGCCGACGCGTTCGTGCGCGGCGGTCACCTCGTCACCGCCGCGGAGTCGGTCACCGGTCCGCTGCAGTAACGTCACCGCACGACGAGAGGGGCCCTGCCGTGTGCAGGGCCCCTGCCGTCATGTCACTTCAGCTTCGCCTGCTGGGCCTTGACGACCTCCGGCGACACCGTGTACGCCTTCTTGGCCATCATCGCGCCCAGGTTCGAGGTGAAGTAGACCGACACGGTGCTGCCGAGCCGGACGACCTCGGCGTGCACGGGTGCCGCGTCCCCCTCGTCGGAGTCCATGGTCGCGGTGAACGCCACCGACCCGTCCCCCGTGCCCGTCGCCTTCTCCTCGGCGACCTTGGTGAACTGCACCTTCGTCCCCGCCTGCTGGCCGGAGAAGCCGCTCCCGCAGGCCTTGACGGCGGCGGAGACCGACGAGAGGGCCTTCTCGGCGCCGTCCCCGTCGTACGAGGCCAGGGTGACCGTGGTGACGTCCCGGTCCAGGGACTTGTGCATCGCCTCCTCGAACTTCTTCTCGTCGAGGTCGTCCAGCGAGGTCGGCTTGGCCGAGGGGGTCTTCTTCTGGTTCTCGGTGGCCAGACGGTCGGTCTTGGCCGCCGCGTCGACCGGCGGGAGCGCGCTCATCACGCGGACCAGCGGCCGGCACGACGCGCTGTCGGTGGTGATGGCGCGGGCCCGGGCGGCCGGTACCGGCTCCACCTTGTACCCGGGCAGCTCGCCCTGGGCGATGATCAGCTTCTTCAACTCCGCGGCGCTCAGCGCCTTCGCGGCCGTACCGGAACCCTTGGCATCCCCGTCGGAACAGCCCGTGACAAGGGCGAGCGACAGCGCACCCACCACAGCGGTGGCGCACAGCCGCACGCCCGATGATCTCTTCATGGGCGAACTATGTGTGTACCGTCAAAGATTCGTCAAGGGAAATTAAAAGCCCATGCGTTCGCGACGCACCGAATAGACCACGAAACCGGCGCCCACGCCGAGGAAGAGGGTGCCGCCGACGACGTACGGCGTGGTGTCGGGACCTCCGGTGTCGGCGAGTTCGGTGTCGTCCTCGGCGGCCGCCGCCGATACGGCCCTGGCCTGCTGCGTCAGGTGTGTGGTGGCGGATTCCGTGCCCGCTCTGGTCGAGGAGTCCTGCGACGCGTTCGCGGACGGGACGAACCACAGTGCGCACAGCAGCGTGCCCGCGGCGGTGGCGGTCAGCAGCGGACGGCGAGCGGATGACACGGAATATCGATCCCCTTGTGACGCTGGCGAATTGGCCGTGGGGAGCGATGTTAGTGAAAGTCGCGGGTCACAGGAAAGTCACGGGAGGTTTCGGTCGTACGCTCGCGCCATGAACGATGAAGAGACATCACGTTTTGTGCGGCTTCGTGTGGAGCTGGTCCTCGAGGTGCAGGACGAGGACGCGGTGACCAAGGCCGCGCTGCGCCGGCTCGCCGCGGACCCGGAGCTGCCCCCGGCCGAGCGGGCCCAGGCCGAGGGGGCTGTGACGGAGGACACCGCGGAGGCCCTCGCCTATCTCGTGGACCCGTTCGACCTGGTCGGCGAGGTGCCCGGGGTGGAGCTCCAGCAGGCGTCCTGGTCGAGCGAGCGGATCGACTACGACCCGGACTCGCCGGACTGGGAACTGGACGAGGACGACAGGCGGGACGACGAGGAAGAGGACGGCATCGGCTGAGCTTCGCGGGGCACTCCTGACCCCGGACGGCACCGCCGTCCGGGGTCTCGTCGTCCCAGGGGACGCACGGACGGCTCCGGCACCCACCGGCACTCCGGGAGTGGCGTGCCCCACAGATCCTGTGGGTGTGGAACGGCACGCCACGGCCGTAGCGTTGAGGGTTCTTGCGGGGGTGGCCTGGGTTTTCGCGAATCGGCAACGATGGAGAAGCGTGTGATGACGGACAGTAAGCGGCGCAAGGGCCTGATGGCCGCGTCCGCTCTGCTCGGTGGTGTCCTGGCCCTCACGGGCTGTTCCGGCAGCGGCAAGGCCAAGTCGGCCGACGACGGGGCCTCGTCGCAGGCCCAGGCCGACGCGGCGGCGGCGAAGAAGTCCTCTCAGGCGCAGATCTCGATCACGCCGAAGGACGGCTCCGACAACGCGTCGATCAACAACTCCGGCACCGTCACCGTCAGCAAGGGCTCCCTCACCGGCGTCACCATGACCACCGAGAGCGGCACGGCCGTCACCGGTCAGCTCTCCGCCGACAAGAAGAGCTGGAAGCCCAGCGCCCAGCTGCAGCGCTCCACCACCTACAAGGTCGCCGCGGAGGCCAAGGACGCCGAGGGCCGCATAGCCCACGAGAACGCCTCCTTCACCACCGTCTCCCCGGCCAACAGCTTCATCGGCACCTTCACCCCGGACGACGGCTCCACGGTCGGCGTCGGCATGCCGGTCTCGATCAACTTCGACAAGGCGATCACCAACAAGGCGGCCGTGCAGAAGGGCATCACGGTCACCTCCAGCAGCGGCCAGGAGGTCGCCTGCCACTGGTTCAACGCCAACCGCATGGACTGCCGCCCGGAGCAGTACTGGAAGGAAGGCTCCACCGTCACGCTGAAGCTGGCGCTCGACGGCGTCGAGGGCGCGTCCGGCATCCACGGCGTCCAGCAGAAGACGGTCACCTTCCACATCGGACGCAACCAGGTCTCCTACGTCGACGCGAAGACCAAGCAGATGAAGGTCACGCAGGACGGCAAGGTCGTCAAGACCATCCCGATCTCGGCCGGCGCCCCCGAGCACACCACGTACGAGGGCCAGATGGTGATCTCCGAGAAGTTCACCCAGACCCGGATGAACGGCGCGACGGTCGGCTTCAAGGACTCCGACGGCAAGGGCGAGTACGACATCAAGGACGTGCCGCACGCCATGCGCCTGACCAGCTCCGGCACCTTCATCCACGGCAACTACTGGGGCGCCCCCTCCGTCTTCGGCAGCGTCAACACCAGCCACGGCTGCGTGGGCCTGCAGGACAAGAAGGGCGCGGGCGACCCGAACATGCCGGCCGCCTGGTTCTACAGCCACTCCCTCGTCGGTGACGTGGTCGTGGTCCAGAACACCGGCGACAAGACCGTCGCCCCGGACAACGGCCTCAACGGCTGGAACATGGACTGGGCCCAGTGGAGGGCCGGCTCGGCCGTCTGACGCCGCCTCACCGTCCCGCCAGTGCCGCCCCCAGGGGCGGCACTGGCATTTATGGGCTCTCCACGGGCCCTCCATGGGCAGCAGCCACAGCCTTCTCATGCTTCTTTTATGTCGGCCTTATGGTGTCATCACGGTCCGTCCCTAGCTTGCGGGCCATGTTCTTCACCTACCTGAGGCGCGAACTGCGCCGCCGCAGAAAGGCGGCCCTCGTCGTCGCCTCCGGCCTCGCGCTGGGCATCGCGCTGGTCATCGTGGTCAACTCCGTGTCCAGCGGCATGGGGAAGGCCCAGGACAAGGTCCTGCAGTCGCTGTACGGCCTGGGGACGGACATGACCGTCACCAAGGCGCAGACGCCGAGCGGAAGCAGCTCGCAGCGGCCCCGTTTCCAGTTCGACGCGCGGAAGAACGGCGACACGTCCTCCCAGAGCAGCGACCGGGTCATGGTGCAGGGCTTCACCACCCTGGCCTCCTCGACCGTCGGCAGGGTCGCGGCCCAGCAGGGCGTGTCCCAGGCCGTGGGCGGCCTCAGCCTCAACGTCTTCCGGGTCGACGGCCAGTTCACCCGCGGCCAGTTCCAGCAGAGCGGCGGCGGCGGGTTCCGGCGCGGCGGCGAAGGACAGCCTCAGGGCGAGGTCAAGGGCGGCGGCGCGGACTTCGGCATCAACCAGTACACGGTCTACGGCACCGACGTCACGCACACCGCGCTCGGCCCGCTGACCTCCTCGAAGATCACCAGCGGCCGTTCCTTCAGGAGCACCGAGACGAACGCCAAGGTGGCGGTCGCGGACTCGGCGTACGCCAAGGAGAAGAAGTACAAGGTCGGTTCGACCGTCACCGTCAAGGGCACCAGGTTCACGGTGATCGGCATCGCGACCGCCGACAGCGGTGACGCGGCGGCCAACCTGTACGTCCCGCTGCAGCAGGCGCAGACCCTCGCTGACGAGAAGAGCAAGGTCACCACGATCTACGTCAAGGCGACCGACTCCCAGAGGATCGACTCCGTCAAGAGCGTCATCCAGAAGAACGTCTCCGGGACGACGGTCACCACCTCCTCCGACCTCGCCAAGACGGTCTCCGGCTCCCTGTCCACCGCCTCCTCCCTCGCCACCAAGGTCGGCACGTGGCTGTCCATCGCGGTGCTGGTGGCCGCGTTCCTGGTCGCGGGCCTGCTGACGTCCTCCGCGGTCTCCCGCCGCGTCCGCGAGTTCGGCACGCTCAAGGCGCTGGGCTGGAAGTCGGGCCGGGTGACCCGGCAGGTCGTCGGCGAGGCCGTCGTCAACGGCCTGGTCGGCGGCGTCCTCGGTATCGCCCTGGGCCTCGCGGGCGCGTACGCCGTCACGGCCGTCAGCCCGACCCTGCAGGCCCAGCTGGGCGGGGGCACCGGCAGCGGCTTCGGCGGCGGGCCCGGTGGTGGCGGTGGCTTCGGCGGGCCGGGGGGACGCGCGGCCAAGACCCTGGAGGTGGCCCTCACGGCACCGGTGAGCGTGACGACGATCGCCCTGGCGGTGGGCCTCGCGGTGGCCGGCGGACTCATCGCCGGGGCGTTCGGCGGCTGGCGTGCCTCGCGGCTCCGTCCGGCGGACGCGCTGCGCCGGGTCGAGTAGCCGAAGCCGGCTGCGTGCCCGCAGCGGGCACGCAGCCGCGCGAGCAGCCCCCGCCGACCCGCAGCCGACCGTGCGGCGCACCACCCGAACCCCTCCCCAGGAGCCCCCATGTACGACCTCAGGAACGTGACCAAGCGCTACACCCGCGGCAAGGACACCGTCCACGCCCTCGACGGCGTCGACCTCACCATCGGCGACGGCGACAGACTCGTCATCCAAGGCCCCACCGGCGGCGGAAAGTCCACTCTCCTGCAGATGCTCGGCGGCCTGGACCGGCCCACGGCCGGTGAAGTCGTCCTGGACGGCACCGACCTGGCCAAGCTCAGCGAAGCACGGCTGACAAGGGTCCGCAGCGAGAACATCGGTTTCGTCTTCCAGTCCTTCAACCTCATCCCCACCCTCACCGCCCAGGAGAACGTGGAGACGGCCCTCGTCCCCCTCGGCATCAAGGTCAGGGAGCGCCGCGAACTCGCCGCCGAGGCGCTGAACTCCGTCGGCCTCGGCGAACGCCTCGGCCACCTCCCCGGCGAGATGTCCGGAGGGCAGCAGCAGCGCGTCGCCATCGCCCGGGCCGTGGTGAAGAAGCCCAAGGTGCTGCTCGCCGACGAACCGACCGGCAACCTCGACGAGGGCACGCGGGACGAGATCATGGACGTACTCGAACGGCTGTGGAAGGAGCACGGGTTGACCTTCGTCGTGGTCACCCACGACTCCGCGATCGCGAAGAAGGCCCCGCGGCTGGCCACCATCCGGAAGGGAAAGATCACGGTAAAGGAGAACGCCGGCGCCTGACGGTCCGGAACACCGGTTGCGCACACGGCAGTTCGCGGTTCTGTAACGGTGTCCCGCCCGCGGCGTAACAGTTTCCCGTCGCTTTTTCTTACCCTCCTCTCGTCCGTTGAGCGTTTCGATCACCCCCCGGCATACTGCGTGGGCCGGGGGGTGACGTACATGCGTACGAGACCACCCCCGGCCGGGTGAACGGGGAATTCGCCCGTACTCCATCTCCAGGGGGAGAACTTGCGCAGACAAGTGAAAAGAGCTGCTGCGGCCGGTGTGGCCACGGCCGCAGCCGTCGCCCTCGCAGCGGGTATGACCAGCCCGGCGTCGGCGAAGCCCGCGGTGCGCGTGCCGGCCGCCGCCTCCGTGCTCACCGCGAAGACCCACGTCACCCTCATCACCGGTGACCGCGTCGCCCTCGACGCCAAGGGCCGGATCGTCGGTCTCCAGCGGGCCAAGGGCCGTGAGCACGTACCCTTCCAGGTCCGCCGGACCGCGGGCCACACGCTGGTCGTCCCGGTCGACGCCGCCCACCTGGTCGCCTCCGGCACGCTGGACCAGCGCCTGTTCGACGTCACCGAGCTGAACAAGGCCGCCACCCGCAGGGCCCAGAAGGACGGCCTGAAGGTCATCGTCGGCTACAGCGGTTCCGCCGCGGCCGCCAAGGCGGACGTCCGGGGCGCCGGCCAGCTGCGCCGCAGCCTGACGTCGCTCAACGCCGACGCCGTGCAGACACCCGTCAAGGACACCGCCGGGCTGTGGCACGCGGTCACCCGGGGCGGCAACGCCGCCTCCGGCATCGCCCACGTCTGGCTCGACGCGGTCCGCAAGGCCTCCCTCGACAAGTCCGTGCCGCAGATCGGCGCCCCGGTCGCGTGGAAGGCCGGCTACACCGGCAAGGGCGTGAAGGTCGCCGTCCTGGACACCGGCGTGGACACCCGCCACCCGGACCTCAAGGACCAGGTGATCAAGTCCAAGAACTTCACCTCCGCGGCCGACGCCACCGACCACTACGGGCACGGCACCCACGTCGCCTCCATCGTGGCGGGCACCGGCGCCGAGTCGGGCGGCAAGTACAAGGGTGTCGCCCCGGACGCCAGGATCCTCAACGGCAAGGTCCTGGACGACACCGGCTCCGGTGACGACTCCGGCATCCTCGCCGGCATGGAGTGGGCGGCCGCGCAGGGCGCCTCCGTCGTCAACCTCAGCCTCGGCGGCACCGACAGCCCCGGCACCGACCCCCTCGAGGCCGAGGTCGACAAGCTGTCCGCCACCAAGGGCATCCTGTTCGCCATCGCCGCGGGCAACGACGGACCGGACTCGATCGGTTCGCCGGGCAGCGCGGACGCCGCGCTCACCGTCGGCGCCGTCGACAAGAAGGACAGGCTCGCCGACTTCTCCTCCACCGGCCCGCGCCTCGGCGACTACGCCATCAAGCCCGACGTCACGGCGCCCGGCGTGGACATCACCGCCGCCGCGGCCAAGGGCAGCGTCATCGACCAGGAGGTCGGCGAGAAGCCCGAGGGCTACCTGACCATCTCCGGCACCTCGATGGCCACCCCGCACGTCGCGGGCGCCGCCGCGATCCTGAAGCAGGAACACCCCGACTGGGGCTACGCCGAGCTGAAGGGCGCGCTCACCGGCTCCGCCAAGGGCGGCGCCTACACGCCGTACGAGCAGGGCGCGGGCCGTATCGCGGTGGACAAGGCCTACAAGCAGACCGTGATCGCCGAGCCGGTCTCGGTGAACTTCGGGCTGCAGCAGTGGCCGCACACCGACGACAAGCCGGTCACCAAGAAGGTGACGTACCGCAACCTCGGCGACAAGGACGTCACGCTCACCCTGAGCAGCACCGCCCTCGACCCCAAGGGCCACGCGGCCCCGGCGGGCCTCTTCAAGCTGGGCGCGAGCGAGCTGACCGTCCCGGCGCACGGCAGGGCCTCCGTCGGCCTGACCGTCGACACCAGGCTGGGCGGCACCCTCGACGGGGCCTACTCCGCGTACGTGACCGCGGCGGGCGCCGGCCAGACCGTCCGCACGGCCGCCGCGGTGCAGCGCGAGGTGGAGTCGTACGACGTCACCCTCAAGGTCATCGGCCGGGACGGCAAGCCGGGCAAGTACTACACCGCCGACCTCAACGGCATGTCCGGCCTGGCGAACGGCACCGAGCTGAGCCCGTATGACCCGTCCGGCACGGTGAAGGTGCGCGTGCCCAAGGGCTCGTACCTGCTCAACTCCTCCGTCACGGTGGACCCGGACAACAGCGGCAAGGGCCTCGACTGGATCGCCCAGCCGAAGCTGACCATCGCCGGGAAGCAGACGGTCACCATCGACGCGCGCAAGGCCAGGCCGGTGGACATCACCGTCCCGGCGCCGGGTGCGAAGTCGCAGTTCGCCGCCCCGGGGTACTCCCTCACGGTCGGCGAGAACGAGTACGGCTACACCTGGTTCCTGGACTCGTACAAGAACTTCCGCACCGCCCACCTGGGCCCGCGACTGCCCGCCGGCCAGCTGTACCAGCAGTGGGACGGCCACTGGTCCAAGGGCACGAGCGAGGAGTACGACGTCACCTCCGGCGGCCCGGTCGAGCAACTCGCCACCGGCTTCACCAAGCACTACAGGGCGAGTGAGCTGGCCACCGTGAAGGCCCGGCTCGGTGCCGCCGCGAGCGGCAAGACCGGTTCGGTCAGCGCCGTCGGCTGGCTGCCCGGCAGCACGGGTGCCTCCTCCGTCGACATCCAGCAGAAGCTGCCCGGCACCCGCACCCTGCACCTGTCCGCGAAGGGCGGCGTCCTGTGGGACCTGGACTTCACCCAGTACGGCGGGCTCGACCCGGACGGCTTCCCGGTGGCCGACGCGGGCTACACGCTCGGCGAGTCCTCCTTCAAGGCCGGTCACAGCTACACGCGGACGGTCGACACCGCCGTCTTCGGCCCGCACGTCGGCAAGGACTTCGGCCTCTACCGCAACGGCAACGAGATCTACGGTTCGCTGCCACTGTTCGCCGACTCCGGCAAGCACCCCGGGTCCTCGGCGTTCACCTCGGTGCACACCACCCTGTACCGCGACGGCGACAAGGCCGGCTCCAACGACGACCCGCTGTTCGGAGAGGCCACCTTCAAGGTGCCCGCCGGTGACGCCGCGTACCGGCTGACCACCTCGGTCACGCGCTCGGCGAAGGTCGCCCGCGCCTCCTCCCGGATCGACGCGACCTGGACCTTCCGCTCCAAGAAGGTCTCCGGCTCCCCCGTCCGGCTTCCCGCCTCCGTCCTGCGCTACGGCGTGACGACCGGTCTGGACAGCCGGGTCGAGGCCGGAAGGACGGTCACCTTCCCGGTCACCGTCGAGGGCGCGGCGGCGGGCGGCAACCTGAAGTCGCTGACGGTGTACGTCTCCTACGACGGCAAGACCTTCAAGAAGGCCGACGTCCGGAACGGCAGGATCACGGTGAAGAACCCGGCGAAGGGCAGGTCCGTCTCCTTCCGCTCCGAGATCACCGACAAGCAGGGCAACACGTCAAGGATCACGATCTACGACGCGTACGCCGGACGGTGAGCCGCAGCGCCCTGTGACGAGGCGAGGGGCACCCGGAGCACAGGCTCCGGGTGCCCCTTTCCCGTGACGGGCTAGGCGGACGGCACCGCGCGGGGCGCGTCCGTGCCCCAGCTGGCGAGCAGGCGCAGGGAGTCGGCCGAGGGGGAGCCCGGTTCGGCGTGGTAGGTGACCAGGGCCTGGTCCGCGTCGTCCGTCAGCTGGAAGGACTCGAAGTTCAGGGAGAGGTCGCCCACCAGGGGGTGGTGCAGGCGCTTGAGGCCGTGGGTCTTCTCCTTGACGTCGTGCGTCGCCCACAGCCGGCGGAACTCCTCGCTCTTCACGGAGAGTTCGCCGACCAGCGCCGACAGGCGCGGATCGTCGGGATAGCAGCCCGCGTTCATACGCAGACCGCAGACGATGTCGATCGCCTTCTGTTCCCAGTCGACGAACAGATCCCGGTAGTCGGGGCGCAGGAACACCAGACGGGCCCAGTTGCGCTCGGCCGGCGGCAGGTCGCCCCAGTCACCGAAGAGGGCCGCCGCCATCCGGTTCCAGGCGAGGATCTCCGAGCGGCGCCCGACGATGTACGCCGGTACGCCGTCCATCGTGTCCAGCAGCTGCCGCAGCGCGACGCGGACCTGCTGCTGGCGTGCCGCCGGCTTCTTCTTGTGCGACTTCGGCTTCGCCAGATGCGTCAGGTGCGCGTGCTCGGCGTCCGACAGCCTGAGCGCCCGGGCGATCGAGTCCAGGACCTCCGCCGAGACGTTCCGCCCGTTGCCCTGTTCGAGCCGGGTGTAGTACGCCACCGACACCCCGGCCAGCTGTGCCAGCTCCTCCCGGCGCAGCCCCGGCACCCGCCGGTGCCGTCCGAAGTCGGGCAGCCCCACGTCCTCCGGCTTCAGCCGGGCCCGTCGGCTGCGCAGGAACTCGCTCAGTTCGGCCCGCCGGTCCAGCGGCGGGGACGAGGGCAGGGGCTGGTTTTCCATACATCCAGTATTCATGGTCGTACGCTCCGGATCCTGACCCCGCCAGTGGTAGGCACGGCAGACGTACGCAGAGGCGTGGTCTGGGTGGTCGTCGTAGCGTGAGAGAGGCTGTTCGTGTGCCCGGCGGAAGGCAGCCGGGCGCGCTGATATCGCTAGGAGAACCCGGCATGACCACCACTGTTGCTGCTTACGCCGCGCCCGCCGCCAAGGCCCCGCTGGAGCGGACCACGATCGAGCGGCGTGCGGTCGGTGAGTTCGACGTCCTGATCGACATCGAGTTCGCCGGTATCTGCCACTCCGACATCCACCAGGCCCGGGAGGGCTGGGGCACGGCGATCTTCCCGATGGTGCCCGGTCACGAGATCGCGGGCGTCGTCTCCGAGGTCGGTCCGGGTGTCACGAAGTACGCCGTCGGGGACCGGGTGGGCGTCGGCTGCATGGTCGACTCCTGCCGCGAGTGCGACAACTGCAGGGCCGGTCTGCAGCAGTACTGCACCGGCGGCGGCCCGAACTGGACGTACAACTCCGTCGGCAAGGACGGGCAGCCCACCTACGGCGGCTACTCGAAGAAGATCGTCGTCGACGAGAACTACGTCGTCCGCATTCCGGACGGTCTCTCCCTCGACGTGGCCGCCCCGCTGCTGTGCGCCGGCATCACCACCTACTCGCCCCTCAAGCACTGGAACGCCGGCCCCGGCAAGAAGGTCGCCGTGGTGGGTCTGGGCGGCCTGGGCCACATGGGCGTGAAGATCGCGGCGGCGCTCGGCGCCGAGGTCACCGTCCTGTCCCAGTCGCTCCGCAAGAAGGAGGACGGGCTGAAGCTGGGCGCCACCCACTACCACGCCACCAGCGACCCGAAGACCTTCGAGGACCTCAAGGGCACCTTCGACATCATCCTGAACACCGTCTCGGCACCGCTCGACTTCGACGCGTACCTGTCCCTGCTGCGCACGGACGGCGCGATGGTCAACGTCGGCATCCCCGAGGAGCCGGTCCGGATCCTGCTGTCCTCCGTGTTCGGCCACCGCCGCAGCCTGAGCAGCTCCGGCATCGGCGGCATCCCGGAGACCCAGGAGATGCTCGACTTCTGCGCCGAGCACAACCTGGGTGCCGAGATCGAACTGATCCGCGCCGACCAGATCAACGAGGCGTACGAGCGGGTCGTGCACAGCGACGTGCGCTACCGCTTCGTGATCGACACGGCGACGATCTGACCGGTCCGGACGGTCCGGCAGGGGCGCGGGCGGGTGCCCGCGCCCCTCACCCGGAGCCCGGGGCCCCGGGCAGGCCGAACCGCTCGCCGGCGCGGCAGGCCCGCACGAGCACACCCCCGCCCTCGTCAGGCCGTACGACATGGGCGCGGCCCAGCCCGGCCACCCGGACCTCGCCGCCCGCCACCTCCAGCACGGTGTTCTCGTCCACGGCGACCCCGTACGGAGCGTCCCCCCGCCCGACCACCGCGACCAGCCGCGCGAGGGTCCCCCACCGGGCGGCGTGGACGTCCACCGCGAACGGCACCAGCCCCAGCCCCGCCCGGACCTCGACCTCCGCCAGGTCCTCCCCGGTGTCCTCCGGGCACACCGGTACGCCGTCCATCAGCCACCCGCCGACCACGGCCCGCCGCGCGGCCACGGCGGCACCGGCGGAGAAGCCCGCGTACGGCATCCCCCGCGCGGCCAGCAGCTGCGGCAGCCGCTCCAGGCAGCCGGCGAGCGCCTCCTGGTACGCGGGCGTCAGCCCACCGCACACCAGCAGCCCGTCGACACCGTCCAGCGCGGCCTCCGCCTCGAACCGGCCGCCGAGCGGCACGAGCAACGGCACGGGTGTGTACGCCCCCGCCCGGCGCAGCACCTCGGCGTACCGCTCGAACTGTGCCGCCCCGTCCCCCTCGTCGACGACCAGACACCCGATGCGCCGGTCTTCGCCGGCCGCACGGACGAACGCCTCGTACACCTCCGCCGTGTCCCACCCGCCGCCGATCAGGTATGTGCTCACCCGTTTCCTTCCCCTGCCCGCTCGTCCATGGCTCCGCGAGCGGTGAATGTACGGGGAAGGGGCCGTCGGCGTCGCCGGAATTAGCGGGCGTCCCCGGTGATGCCCAGCAAGGCGGCCGCGTTGCCGCCGAGGACCCGCTCGCGGACCTCCGCGGACCGCGTCGCCCGCTCCACGGTCGTACGCGCCACGACCGGGTCGCCGTAGGGGGCGTCGGAGCCGAAGAGGGCGCGCTCGGGGAGCTCGCGGACGGCGAGCCGTACGGCGAGGACCAGGAACGCGGTGGACAGCTCCAGGTACATGCCGGGCGTGTCCCGGACCAGCTCTATGGCCTCCATCCAGTGCAGGCCGCCCAGCTGGCTGACGACCAGCGGGACGCGCGGGTGGCGGCGGGAGAGGGCGGCGAGCGTGCGCAGGTCCTCCGCGGTGGTGGGCGCGAACCCGTGCACGACCACCGGCAGCCCGCCGTGGTCGGCGGCGGCCCGCAGCACCGGCTCCAGCCGGCGCCGGCCCGCCCCGGCGCGGGCGTCAGCTCCCCGATCCCGCGCAGCCCCCGCCCCACCACGTCCTCGGCGACGGCCTGTTCGACCTCCGCGTCCGGCAACTCCAGCGGCACGGACCCGAAGCCGACGAACCGCTCCGGGTGGGCGCCGACGGCCGCGACCACCTCCTGCAGAGCGCCGGCGAACGCCTCCCGCGATCCACCGGTCCCGCCGAGCGCGGTGTCCAGCACGGCGAACTCCCGGCGCAGGCCCGCCAGATCGGTGGCGCGCTCGGGGTGGGGACGGGTGGGGAACAGGACGGCCCTGTCGACGCCGGCCGCGTCGAGGGCGGCGAGATGGAGACCGACGGGGTCGTGCACATGCCCGTGCGCATCGATGATCATTTCTCTCCTCGGAGCCGTGGAACAGTGATCCGCGCGGGAGCGTTGCAGCCTGACACGGTGACAAGGTCAAACAGCGGCCGGGCCGGGAAACGGATGGTGGGAATGCTGATCGGCGAACTGTCGGCCCGCACGGGCGCCAGCCCCCGCCTCCTGCGCCACTACGAACACACCGGTCTGCTGACCCCGCACCGCCGCGCCAACGGCTACCGCGAGTACGCGGAGGAGGACGTCCGCACCGTCCGCCGCATCCGCACCCTCCTCGCGGCGGGCCTGCCGACCAGGGTGGTCGCCGCCCTGTTGCCCTGCACTGCCGACGGCGGGACGGAACCGGCCCTCGCGCCCTGCCCGGGCGTCGCCGAGGCACTGCGTGGCCGGCTGGCCGAACTCGACGACCGAGTCGCCCGGTTGCAGGCGGAACGCACGGAACTACGCCGCCTGATCGAAGAGTTGCCGTGAGGCCCGGTACCCGGATCCGGTACTCGGCCCGTGGCGACCGCCGGCCGGCCGCCTTCTCCCTGCTGCCCTACAGGCCGGTCACCACGGTCTCCAGCGCCGGCAACTCGGCGTGACGGCTGTCGCCGCATACTGGCGCCGGCCCCACGCCTACCTCGATCCGGAGGTACGCGCGGGTGTCTCGCTGCTCGCCCAGACCGGTCAGCGGCGGGGTCGGTCCGTTCGTCGTTCGTCGGGGGAAGGAGCGGGGTGCCGGTCAGGCGTCCTGGGTCGCCGGGGGCAGCAGGGCGCGCAGGGGCGCGGTGTCGGGGTCGTCGGCGAGTGCCGCGTCCACCGCCGCGTCCAGCGCGGCCTCCGGGCCGTCGCCCTGCGCGGTCCGCGAAGCCCAGCCCGGCAGTCGTACGGAGGCCGGCCGGGACCAGGAGAACTCCCAGTGCAGCAGCGAACGGGCGCTGAACTCGGCCAGCACCATCGTCCGCACCGACCTGGCCAGCACGGGCCGTACGAACTCGCGGAACGCCCGCCCCTTCGCGGCGGCCGCCTCCTCGGACAGCGGCAGCCGCTCGGCCAGCCGCCACAGCCGTCCCTCGTCGATGACCTGCAGCAGTGCGGCCGGCGTCGGCGGCTGCCCGGTGTAGTCGGCCAGCGCCCGGTGCAGCGGGGTATGCGCGGCGGACAGACCCGTGGCCATCGAGACGTCCAGCAGCTCCTCCCAGCCGGCGGCGCGCCGGAAGGCGAGCACCTCGTCGGTCAGTACGGCGTCCTCCAGCGCGGCCAGGGTCCGCTCCGGGTCGGCGAGCAGGCCGAGGGCCGCGCCCTTGGCCTCCTCGGTGCGTCCGTCGGCGGGCAGCGCCTCGATCCGGCGCACCCGCTCGGCGATCGGCGGGTGGGAGTCGTACGGCGAGACCGGCTCCTCGGGCAACTCCGTGCGCAGCTCCACCAGCTCGAGCTCACGAGCCGTCAGCAGCTTGCCGAAGCCGCCGAAGAACTCGCCGCGCGGCGGCAGCAGCCCGGACTGCAGGCCGAGGGTGGCGTAGGAGTCGAGGTAGAAGCCGTGGGACGCGGACAGCACCGGGATCTCGCGCAGCGCCGACGCCGTCGCATCGCGCCCGGCGATCCGCGCGGCGGCCAGGTCGGCGGCGAACTCCTGGCCGCGCGCGGTGGAGAGCGAGGCGCGCATGTAGAACTTGGCGTACGCGGTGTAGATCGCCGCCATCAGCCGGTACGTCGCCCCGGAGCCGGTGGTGTCGACCGCCTTGGCCTTCTTGCCCTTGGCGACCCGCTTGGCGGCGGCCTGCTCCTGCCGGGCCCGTTCGGCGGCCACCTTGCCGTCCGCCTTGGCGTGGAACTGCCCGATGACCCGGGCGAGTTGCACCCGGCCCCGCACGACCAGCGCGGACAGCCTGGTGTCGCCGCCGGTGAAGTGGCCGTACTCATGGGCGAGTACGGCCCGCAGCTGGGCCTCGGTCAGGCCGGTCAGCAGCGGCACGCCGAGGTGCAGGCGGCGTGGGCCGGGGCGCAGGCCGAGCAGTCGCGGTTCCTCGCTGACGGACGCGTTGACGTCACCGGTGAGCAGGATCCGGTCGGGAACGCGGGTGCCGGCCGCCGCCGCGACGTCCCGGACCAGCGTCCACAGCCGGGGCTCGTCGGCCTCCGAGACCGGGAGGCCGGGGCCGTCCTCACCCTTGGGCGTGCGCAGCATGAACAAGCCGCGGACGACGGGGACGGCGAGCAGCACCGACACGAGGGCGATCTTCGCGGCGACCGGCCCGTGTCCCCAGGTGAAGGCGGCGATGTCGAGACCGAGCAGCGCCGCGAGCAGCACGAGGCTCAGCAGATAGAAACCGAGCAGCAGAACGAGAGCGCGCAGCGCGCGCAGAGTTGCGCCCATCGGGCAGATCCCCCCACAGGACCTCAGAAACAGGACATGGCGCAGCACGGGACCGACGTCCGTCGGTGTGCGTGGTGCGGTGTGGGGGGATGCCGGAGTATGCCCTACCGCAGGTCAGCAGGGCAATGCGGATACGGCGCCGGGTGCGGGCCGCGGCCGTCGGCTCAGCCGGGCAGGGTGGCCGGGCTGCCGCCGTTGGCCTCGTAACCGGCCACCGCCAGGGCACGGTAGACGGCGAACTCGCCCGCCGGGTCGCCGGACAGCGTCCAGGGCAGCGCGCCGATGTGCCCGTCGACGTGTATCAGCTGCTGCATGGCCTCCTGCCAGCGCTCGGCGCGGACCAGGAAGAAGATCAGCAGATGGCGGACGTGCGCCTGCATCGGGTCGTCGGGGCGGGCCGAGTGCACCGCGTGCAGGGCGCCGTGCATCGCCCTGGTGACGACCTCGCTCTGGTAGAAGCCCGCGACCAGGTTCACCTCGGGGAGGTGCTCGAAGACCGCGAACAGTGGCAGCGCGGCGAGCAGCGAACCCTGCGGGGCGCGGGCCGCGGCCGCCTCGGCGAAGGCGTACGCCTGCGCGCGCGAGCCGTGCCACTTCTCGCACCAGTAGTGCAGCGCGGCCAGATGCGCGCCCATGTGGTGCGGGGCGCGGTCGAGGATCTTCAGCCACAGCTGCTCGAACTCGTCCCGGGAACAGGCGAGTCCGCGGGCGACGGACAGCTCGACGACATACGGCACCGGGTCGCCCGGGGACAGCAGGGCCGCCTGCGCGCACGCGTCCCGCGCCTCCTCCATGATGATCCGGAAGTCTTCCGTGCCCGGCGTCGACGTCCGCCAGGCCTGCTGCGCCAGGAACTCCGCGTACACGGCCGCGGCGCCCGCGTCCTTGGGCTGCTCGGCCCGCCACACCCGCAGCCACTGGCCGCCCGGTGTCTCGTGTATCCCGCCGGGCCGCTGCTGCAGCTCCAGCGCGGCGGCGCCCGCGAAGGCCTGCACGCGCTGCCAGCGCAGCTCGCCCTCGGTCTCGGTGCCGGCCAGCAGCTGGGAGGCCGCGCGATAGTCCTGGGTGCGCTGCACCAGCTCCAGGACGTCCAGCAGGTCCTGGTCCGGGCCGGGCATGCGCACGTCCAGCTCCTCCTGGCGCACGAAGCCGTACGCCGCCGGGTCGGCCGCGTCCGGGTGTCCCGGGGGAACCTGCTCGATCACCCCGCGCCTGCGCCGCACGACCGAGAGCAGCACGAAGCTCAGCATGAGCAGCGCCATCAGCAGCCAGAGAATCGCCATGCCCCCAAGCGAACCAGACGTCGCCGACAATTGGCCAACCCCGCCGCGGAGCTGTGGAAAACTCCGGACCGGTCCATGACAGGTGGGACCCGCGGCGGTTTCCGCGGGAGCGCCTGCCGTTCCACACGGGGAAATCCCTCCGTCCGGTGCGGCCCGAGCCGTGCGGGCGTCAGCATCCGGCCAAGCGCACTACGCTCGGTGCTCATGAGCGACAGGCACATCAGTCAGCACTTCGAGACCCTCGCGATCCACGCGGGCAACACCGCGGATCCCCTCACCGGCGCGGTCGTCCCGCCGATCTACCAGGTCTCGACCTACAAGCAGGACGGCGTCGGAGGGCTGCGCGGCGGCTACGAGTACAGCCGCAGCGCCAACCCCACCCGCACCGCCCTCGAGGAGAACCTCGCCGCGCTGGAGGGCGGCCGCCGCGGCCTCGCCTTCGCGTCCGGCCTGGCGGCCGAGGACACCCTGCTGCGCACGCTGCTCAGCCCCGGCGACCACGTGGTCATCCCGAACGACGCCTACGGCGGCACCTTCCGCCTCTTCGCCAAGGTCGTCACCCGCTGGGGCGTGGAGTGGTCCGTCGCCGACACCAGCGACCCGGCCGCCGTGCGCGCCGCGATCACCCCGAAGACCAAGGCCGTCTGGGTGGAGACCCCCTCCAACCCGCTGCTCGGCATCACCGACATCGCCGCCGTCGCCGCCGTCGCGCACGACGCGGGCGCCAAGCTCGTCGTCGACAACACCTTCGCCACGCCCTATCTGCAGCAGCCGCTTGCGCTCGGCGCGGACGTCGTCGTCCACTCCCTGACCAAGTACATGGGCGGGCACTCGGACGTGGTCGGCGGCGCGCTGATCGTCTCCGACCAGGGCCTCGGCGAGGAGCTCGCCTACCACCAGAACGCGATGGGCGCCGTCGCCGGCCCCTTCGACTCCTGGCTGGTGCTGCGCGGCACCAAGACCCTCGCCGTGCGGATGGACCGGCACAGCGAGAACGCCACGAAGATCGCCGACATGCTGACCCGGCACGCGTGCGTGACCCAGGTGCTGTACCCGGGCCTGCCCGAGCACCCCGGGCACGAGGTCGCCGCGAAGCAGATGAAGGCGTTCGGCGGCATGGTGTCCTTCCGGGTCGAGGGCGGCGAGGAGGCCGCCGTCGAGGTGTGCAACCGCGCCAAGGTGTTCACCCTCGGCGAGTCGCTCGGCGGCGTCGAGTCCCTCATCGAGCACCCCGGCCGGATGACCCACGCCTCCGCGGCCGGCTCCGCGCTGGAGGTCCCCGCCGACCTGGTACGCCTGTCCGTGGGCATCGAGAACGTCGACGACCTGCTGGCAGACCTGCAGCAGGCCCTGGGCTAGCCGACGGCCCGGGCCCGGCGGCGGAACGGCTGCCCGACGGGCCGCACCCGCCGGGGACAGCAGGCCCGCCCACCGCTACGTGGGCGGGCCGCAACCCACCTCGGCGCACGGCCGTACCGGCGACGGTCGTTGCTCCGAGGCTGTACCTGCCATTCCCCCGGCGCCGGGTCGTACCGGCGATATCCCGTCGGCGCGCGGTCGTACTGGCGGTTTTCCGTCGGTCCACGGCCGTACCGGCGACGGCCCGTCGGCCCACGGCCGTACCGGCGACGGCCCGTCGGTCCACGGCCGTACCGGCGACAGCCCGTCGGCCCACGGCCGTACCGGCGACTGCCACGGCCCCCAGCCGCACCTGCACTCCCTCAGCCGCTCGGCTCACCAGCCGGTGATCGGGGGAGTCGTCTGGGAGGGTGGCTGCGTCCAGGGGTGCACACGGGCCGCCCAGACGGTGAACGCGACGACCGCGGCGCAGGTCAGCAGCAACAGCACCCGGCGCACGAGCTGCCTGCGCCGCAGCAGGCGCTCGCCGCGGCGCACCGCCTCCGCGCGCAGGTCCGGCGGCACCGGCGCCGGGGCCCGCTCCATGATCTGCCGCGCGGCGGCCTCCCGTTCGGGCCGATTCACCGTGCCCTCCCCCTCCTCCGGGGTTCAGGGGCGCCCGTGCCCCCGGGACCGACCCTCATGACGGCGCCACCTCCCTGCCCGCCGTACGGGGCGTGGTGGCGCGGGCCGGATGGAGCAGGGTGGCCGTCGCGCGGTCGCAGATGGTGTGGACGCGGTCCGCGGGGAGACCGAGGAGGGCCGCCGCCTGTTCCTCGGCGACGCCTTCGTAGAGGCGCAGTACCAGGATCAGCCGTTCCTGCGGGGTGAGCGCGGCGAGCGGGCAGCGCGGATCGGGCCGGGCGCGGCCGAAGGCGCCGTGCCGGTGCCACGTCGCACGTGCGAAGCGGGTGGCGAGGTACTGGCGGGCGCAGTCGTACGGATCCTCGCCGTGCAGCCGGTCCCAGCGCGCGTAGGTGTGGGCGAGCGCGTGCGTGAGCAGGCGCCGCGCGCGCGGGTTGGCGTCCGGCGCCTCCGCCGTGAACAGCGTGGCGGCATGCAGCAGACGCCCGGCCGCGCCCGCGACGAACGCCTCGAACTCCCGGGCCCGGCGGGCACCTCGGGACACCTGCCGATCACGCACCGCGCCTCCCCCTAGAGGGGCCCTGTCCGGTACGGGACAGGTGAACCGCGTACGAACGACACAGGACCCGGTCGTCTCATATGAGGCCAGCGAAGGCCCGGGGTCAAGACTCCGGCACCGACCGGTCCGTGCCGCGGCGGGCGTCCGCCCTCAGGACGCCGGGGGCTGCTCCGCCGACGCGCCCCCGACCGTCATCCGCGCGGACAGCGCGCCGTTGAAGCGGGTCAGGAGCGTGCAGAACTGTTCGCGCTCCTCCGGCGCCCAGTCCTGCGTCAGTTCGGCCATCAGCTGACGCCGGGAGGAACGTACCTCCTCCAGCCGGGCCACCCCGCGCGGGGACAGCTGAAGGACCACCGCACGCCCGTCCTCGGGGTGCGAGGTGCGCTTGACCAGCCCGGTGTCGACCAGCGGAGCCACCTGCCGGGTGACCGTGGAGGAGTCGATGCCCATGCTCGCGGCGAGCGCCTTGACGCCCATCGGGCCTTCCTTGTCGAGGCGGTTGAGCAGCAGATACGCCGCGCGGTCCATGGAGTTGCGCACCTGCCCGACCCCGCCGAGCCGCGTCTGTTCGGCACGCCGGGCGAACACCGCCACCTCGTGCTGCAGGGTGTCGAGAAGACCGGTGTCACCGACGGTCGTCATGTCCATCGACATTTCAGGTGTTGTGGGCATGGCCGGAGGCTCGCTTCATGAAGGGCTGCTGGGTTGGGGGACAGGGTACGCGGCCCGGCGGCGGGCCGTACCGGCGCTGCGCAAACCGGTCTCGGAGCTTGGTCACACCCGCCGTGTACGACCGTGAACTGCGATGCTGGAGTCATGAGCTACGGCACGGCTGACTCCTTGCGTTCCGTCACCCTCGACGATGTGCGCGGCGCCCAGAAGATGCTCTCGGGTGTGGCACGGGTGACCGCGATGGAGGGCAGCCGGCACCTGACCCAGCTGGTCGGCGCGCCGGTGCAGCTGAAGTGCGAGAACCTCCAGCGCACCGGCTCGTTCAAGCTGCGCGGCGCCTATGTGCGCATCGCCGGGCTGCTGCCGGAGCAGCGGGCGATGGGCGTGGTGGCCGCGAGTGCCGGGAACCACGCGCAGGGCGTGGCGCTGGCCTCGGCGCTGCTCGGTGTGCACTCCACGGTGTTCATGCCGAAGGGCGCCCCGCTGCCCAAGATCAGCGCGACCCGGGACTACGGCGCCGAGGTGCGCCTGCACGGACAGGTGGTCGACGAGACGCTGGCCGCCGCCGAGGAGTACGCCGCCGAGACGGGCGCGGTGTTCATCCACCCCTTCGACCACCCGGACATCATCGCCGGGCAGGGCACGGTCGGCCTGGAGATCCTGGAGCAGTGCCCGGAGGTGCGCACGATCGTCGTCGGTGTCGGCGGCGGCGGGCTCGCGGCCGGGATCGCGGTGGCGGTGAAGGCGATCCGGCCGGAGGTCAGGATCGTCGGTGTGCAGGCGGAGGGCGCGGCGGCCTATCCGCCCTCGCTGGCCGCCGGGCGCCCGGTGTCGGTGCAGAACCCGGCGACGATGGCCGACGGCATCAAGGTGGGGCGGCCCGGCCTGGTGCCGTTCGGGATCGTCAGGGACCTGGTCGACGAGGTGCGCACGGTCAGCGAGGACCAGTTGTCGGCCGCGCTGCTGCTGTGCCTGGAGCGGGCCAAGCTGGTCGTGGAGCCGGCCGGGGCGAGCCCGGTCGGGGCGCTGCTGGCCGCGCCGGACGCCTTCGAGGGCCCGGTCGTCGCGGTGCTCTCCGGCGGGAACGTGGACCCGGTGCTGATGCAGCGCGTGCTGCGGCACGGCATGGCCGCGCAGGGCCGCTACCTGGCCGTTCGGCTCCGGCTGACGGACCGCCCGGGCGCCCTCGCCACACTTCTGGGGGCGTTGTCAGTGGTCGACGCTAATGTCCTCGACGTGAGCCACGTCCGAACCGATCCCCGGCTCGGGCTCACGGAGGCGGAGGTGGAGTTGCACCTCGAGACGAAGGGCCCGGCGCACTGCGCCGAGGTCGGCCAGGCCCTGCGGGACGCGGGTTACACCGTCATCGACTGAGAGCCCCGGCTCCAGGCCCGGAACCCGACCGATCACTCGTTCGAGTCAATACCCGGTCCATCCCATTGAGAGACGCGATACATCGCGTTATGGTGTGGTCGGCCACCCGCCTTCTGCCCGCAGGAAATCCGTGGGCGGATCCGGGTGCGCGAACCCAGCTCTTCCGAAGAATCCCTGACGACGATCCCCCGATGACGTGGAGACAGACATGCCAGGCGCCATCCATGCCGAAGGCCTGGTGAAGACCTTCGGTGACGTAAGGGCACTCGACGGCGTAGACCTGGACGTGCCCGAAGGCACGGTCCTCGGCCTGCTCGGGCCGAACGGCGCCGGCAAGACGACGGCCGTCCGCTGCCTGACGACCCTGCTGCGCCCCGACAGCGGCAAGGCGGTCGTCGCGGGCGTGGACGTACTGAAAGACCCCGACGCCGTGCGCCGCTCCATCGGCCTGTCCGGCCAGTTCGCGGCGGTCGACGAATACCTGACCGGCCGGGAGAACCTGCAGATGGTCGGGCAGCTCTACCAGATGAAGGCCAAGACGGCCAGGCAGCGCGCGTCTGAGCTGCTGGAGCAGTTCAACCTCGCGGACGCCGCCGACCGCCCCGCCAAGACCTACTCCGGAGGCATGCGCCGCCGGCTCGACCTCGCCGCGGCCCTGGTCGTCTCGCCGCCGGTGATGTTCATGGACGAGCCGACGACCGGCCTCGACCCGCGCAACCGCCAGCAACTGTGGGAAGTCATCAAACAGCTCGTCTCCGGCGGTACGACCCTGCTGCTCACCACTCAGTACCTGGAGGAGGCCGACCACCTCGCCCACGACATCGCGGTGGTCGACCACGGCCGGGTCATCGCCAAGGGCACCTCCGACCAGCTCAAGGCCCGGACGGGCGGCGAGCGCGTCGAGGTCGTGGTGCACGAGCGCGAGCACATCGCGAGCACCGCGGAGGTGCTGCGCGGCTTCGGCAAGGGCGACGTCACGGTCGAGGAGCACACCCGCAAGCTCACCGTCCCGGTCACCGGCGGCGCCAAGCTGCTCGCCGAGATCATCCGCGAGCTGGACACCCGCGGGACCGAGATAGACGACATCGGGCTGCGCCGCCCCACCCTCGACGACGTCTTCCTGTCGCTGACAGGACACATGGCCGAGAGCGCCGGCCAGGACGAGGCGAACGGCAAGGAGGCCGTGAAGTGAGCACCGTCAGCGAAGCCTTGAAGGGTCAGGTGAAGTGAGCGCCATGAGCGATTCCCTGGTGATCGCCCGCCGGAACTTGATCCGCATGGGCCGGATTCCTGAAATGCTCATCTTCGGGCTGATCCAGCCCATCATGTTCGTGGTGCTGTTCACCTACGTGTTCGGCGGCTCGATCCAGGTCGGTTCGTCCAACTCCACCCAGGCGTACCGCGAGTTCCTGATGGCCGGCATCTTCGCCCAGACCGTCACGTTCGCCACGGCGGGCGCCGGTGCGGGCATCGCCGACGACATGCACAAGGGCCTCATCGACCGCTTCCGCTCCCTGCCCATGGCGCGCGGCGCGGTCCTGACCGGGCGCACCCTGGCCGACCTGGTCCAGACGGCGCTCACCCTCGTCGTCCTGGCGGTCGTCGCCCTGATCGTCGGCTGGCGCACGCACGAGAACCTCGGCAAGGTCCTCGCCGGTTTCGGCCTGCTCCTGCTGCTCGGGTACGCGTTCTCGTGGATCGGCGCGCTCATCGGCCTGTCCGTGCGCACTCCTGAAGCGGCGACCTCGGGCGGCCTGATCTGGCTGTTCCCGCTGACCTTCATCTCGAACGCGTTCGTGGACGCGAACCAGATGCCGGCCTTCCTGCGGCACATAGCGGAGTGGAACCCGTTCAGCGCCACCGTGCAGGCCGCGCGCGAGATGTTCGGCAACCTCCCGCCGGGCTTCCACGCGTCCGGTGCCTGGCCCATGCAGCACCCCGTGTGGGCCTCGCTGATCTGGTCGGTCGTGATCATCCTGGTCTTCCGCACGCTCGCGGTGCGCAAGTACCGCCGCGCGGCCGGGTAACGGCTCCGCGTCGACGCTCCACAGGGAGGAGCCCCCTCCGGACGCCGGAGGGGGCTCCTTCTACTCGGTCTCGGTCGGCGACGGCCTAGTCGGTCTCGGTCGGCGACGGGGCGGGAATCACTTGCCCGTTCCTGCCGTCCCTCCCTCTCCTGCCGCTGTGACCCCTTCTGCCGCGATGACCATGCATCCCGTGCCGTCCGGGCTTTCCTGTCGGGCCGGTGGGGCCGGCCGGACCAGAGGGGCCCGAGGGGCCGGGCGGGCCGGACGGGGCGTGCTCGATGAGCTGTGCGATGCGTTGTGACGGCAGTTCGTCGAGCTCATTTTGGTGGATGATGAGCGCAGTTGCCTGCCCGACAAGCGCGACGGTCAGCACTGCGCCGAGCACGAGACGGCGCCGCGGGCCGCGCAGCACCTCGTTTACGCTTCTCACGTCGTTCCTCACGCTGTGTGACGGTACAAGTGCCGCAGAGAGCTTCTCTGCTTGATCGGGGGTGGAGCGGCGTCGGCCGTATGGCGACGATGGCGCTCACCGTCACCCGGGGGCGACAGCGTCCTTGCCGTCCTTGCCGTCCTTCCCGGGAGGGCCGTTCTGTCCGTCCTGCCCGTCCGTCCCGTCCTTCCCGTCCTTGCCCTGAGGGCCGATGGGGCCGGGGGGGCCGGGGGGGCCGGGGGGGCCGGACGGGCCGGACGGACCCGGCACGAGGCGCTGATCCTGGAGGTCGATGGGTTGTGTCTGCAGTCGATCGATTTGCATTGCCTGGGTGATGATCGCAGCCGACTGCGCGACGAGCGCGACGGTCAGCACTGCGCCGATCACATGGTGGCGCCGCGGGCTGCGCAGCGCTTCGATCACGCTTCTCACATTTTTCCTCACGGTGTGTGACGGCGACGGGCGAAAGCTTAGAGGACGAGGGCTTGCGCAAGCTGGAACGCCGCGTCGAGTGTCTGCCCCGGGCGACCGGCCGCCGGTTCCGGATACGACGAAGCCCCCGCTGTCCGGCGGACAGCGGGGGCTCCACGTCGGATCGGGTGGGTGGATCAGCCCGAGTACGGCTCGGCCTTCAGGATCTTCACCGAGGCCTTCTTGCCGTTGGGCAGCTCGTACTCCGCGTCCTCACCGACCTTGTGGCCGATGACGCCCGCGCCGAGCGGGGACTGCGGCGAGTACGTCTCGATGTCGGCGCTCGCGTACTCGCGGGAGGCGAGCAGGAACGTCAGCGTGTCGTCCTCGTCACCGTCGAAGGCGATCGTGACGACCATGCCCGGCGCGACGGCGCCGTCGGCGGAGGCCGGAGCCTCGCCCACCTTGGCGTTCTCGAGAAGCTGGGTCAGCTGCCGCACGCGCAGCTCCTGCTTGCCCTGCTCCTCCTTGGCCGCGTGGTACCCGCCGTTCTCGCGCAGGTCGCCCTCCTCGCGCGCGGCCGCGATCTTGGCGGCGATCTCCGTGCGCGCAGGACCAGTAAGGTACTCAAGCTCGTCCTTGAGCTTGTTGTACGCCTCCTGGGTCAGCCAGGTGACGTTCTCGCTGGTCTGGGTCACAGGGTGCTCCTCGTCGGTACTGGGAATACAAAGCATCGCCCTACCCAGAAGCATGTTCCCTCTTGGAAGGGCGAAACCACGAGCCTAACAATTCAAGGCCGGAAGGGGGAGGACATAAGCCATCAGAATCACATCAGCGCAGGTCAGCATGTACGTATTCCGGGTGAGGCGGGGAAGCGTCCGGTCCCGGTCAGCCGGTGTGGCAGCCGAGCAGCTCGGCCGTCGTGCCCTTCGCCGTCGTACGCAGAGTGACGACCCTGTCGATGCGCGTGGCCGACCCGTTGAAGCGGAAGTCGGCCCGGCCCACCTCGGAGCCGTCCGCCGCCTGTGAGCGCAGGGTGCAGTAGCCGTCGGTACCGGAGTCCTTGTGGACCTCCAGATGCACCTTCACCGCGTTGTCCGTGGCGTCGAAGGTGATCACCTGGGCGCTGATCTTGCTCTCCACGACGTAGTGGTAGGCGAAGTAACCGACCAGCGCGAGCAGGGCCGCGCCCAGGACCGTACCGGCGATTTTGAGCTTGTGGTCCGCACGCTCGTCCGAGGAACGGCCGTAGCGGCCCTCGGGCAGCCGCGCGCTCGCCGTACTCATGATCGTCCTCTCGGCAGGAACCGGACCCGGAATTATTCGCCCCCCGTTTCCGTCACTATAGAAGCCGCCGATCGCGCCGAGACCACGGGGCGCCGACTTACCGAGGATTGAGTCTTGACTGACCAGCTGCGACTGATGGCCGTTCACGCGCACCCCGACGACGAGTCGAGCAAGGGCGCGGCCACCATGGCGAAGTACGTGTCCGAGGGGGTGGACGTGCTGGTGGTGACCTGCACCGGCGGAGAGCGCGGGTCCATCCTCAATCCCAAGCTGCAGGGCGACAAGTACATCGAGGAGCACATCCACGAGGTACGCAAGAAGGAGATGGACGAGGCCCGCGAGATCCTCGGGGTCAAGCAGGACTGGCTCGGCTTCGTCGACTCGGGTCTGCCCGAGGGCGACCCGCTGCCGCCGCTGCCCGAGGGCTGCTTCGCCCTGGAGGACGTCGACAAGGCGGCCGGCGAGCTGGTGCGCAGGATCCGTGCCTTCCGCCCGCAGGTGATCACCACCTATGACGAGAACGGTGGTTACCCGCACCCCGACCACATCATGACCCACAAGATCTCGATGGTGGCGTTCGAGGGCGCGGCGGACTCCGAGAAGTACCCGGAGAGCGAGTTCGGCCCGGCCTACCAGCCGCAGAAGCTGTACTACAACCAGGGCTTCAACCGTCCCCGCACCGAGGCGCTGCACAACGCCATGCTGGAGCGCGGCCTGGAGTCGCCGTACGGGGAGTGGCTCAAGCGCTGGAGCGAGATGGAGCGCACCGAGCGCACGCTGACCACGCACATTCCGTGCGCGGACTTCTTCGAGATCCGCGACAAGGCGCTGATCGCGCACGCCACGCAGATCGACCCCGACGGCGGCTGGTTCAAGGTGCCGATGGAGCTGCAGAGGGAGGTCTGGCCGACGGAGGAGTACGAGCTGGCGAAGTCTCTCGTCGATACCTCCCTCCCCGAGGACGACCTCTTCGCGGGCATCCGCGACAATGCCTGACATGAGCGCAAGCGTGAGCCTGGCAGTGACGCACCTCGTCCCCCTCGCCAAGGAGGTCGACGAGAACAAGGTCACCCCCGGTGTCCTCGGCTTCATCGTCTTCGCGGTGATGGCCCTGGCGGTCTGGGGCCTGATGAAGTCGATGAGCAAGCACATGAACAAGGTCGACTTCAAGGAGTCCCCGGACCCCTCGGCCGACAAGGCCGACAAGGCCGACTCCGCGGCACGCCGGAGCTGACCCGGGACCTCAGCGCCCCGACGGTACCGCCACTCCCATCACCTCCCGGGCGTGGCGGTCCGGCGTCATGCGCAGGCGCCACGCCTGCCAGCCGTCCTCCAGGCTGACCCCGCGTTCCAGCAGCAGGGCGTACGCCGAGACGTAGTCCGCCAGTTTCTCGTCCCGCAGCGCATGGCCGGCCCGGGCCAGGTGGGCCAGCTCCTCCTGGGCGACCGCCGTTCCCACTTCCACCCCGCCGGGCGCCGCGTAGGGCAGCAGGGTGCAGCGCAGGAAACGCGCCCAGTCCTCGCCGCGCCGGTCGCCGTAGGAGGCGAACAGGTCCAGTGCCTCGTCGGTGAGGGCCAGCGCCGCCTGCGTACGGGCGTTGCCCGCGTCCACCACCGCCAGCTCCAGGCATGTCCACGCCTCGCCGTGGGCGACGCCGATGCGCTGGAAGTCGGCGCGGGCGTCCATCAGGAGCTGCCGGGCGAAGCCGGAGTTGCGCAGCGAACCGGTCCGCGCGGCCCGCTGGTCGCGGGTGACCCGGGCCGAGTGGTGCCGGGCGCAGGCCAGGCCGTACACGTCCCGCATCCGGGAGAACATCGTGCGGGACCGCTCCAGATCGCGCACCGCCTGGTCCAGATCGCCGGCCTCCTCCAGGGCCTGGCCCAGGTAGTACAGCGTCCATGCCTCGCCGCGTGCGTCCTCGTTCTCCCGGTGCCGGGCGGCGGCCTGCCCGAGGGCGTCCACGGCCGGTGCGGCGTCGCCGTCCACCAGGCGGGCCCGGGCCAGCTGGGTGAGCGCCCACGCCTCACCGCGCGCGTCGTGTGTTTCGCCGTACCGGTCCAGGGCCGCCCGCAGTTCGGTCTCCGCGCGCGGTACGTCGCCCATGCGCAGCGCCAGCTGGCCGAGCTGGAAGTGTGCCCACGCCTCACCGTGCACCGAGCCGCCCGCGCGATGCAGGACCAGGGAGCGGGTGAGCAACTCCTGGGCCTGCGCCAGCCGGGCCCGGTCGCGCTGGACGGCGGCCAGGGCGTGCATCGTCCAGGCCCGGTCGGTGGCCAGCTCCGGCGCCGCCTGCAGATCCAGCGCCTCCTGCAGCTTGGCGGCGGCCTCGGTGAGGTTGCCCTGGTGGTGCAGGGTGATCCCGAGGGAGCACAGGGCCCGGGCCGCCCCCGCGTCGTGGTGCGCCTCCCGGTACAGGTCCACCACCGAGGCCAGTGTGGTGCGCGCCTTGTCCAGCTCGCCCAGCTGCCGGGCCGCGATGCCGGTGCGCCACTGCACCGAACGCACCAGCAGCCCCTGGTCCACGGCCTCGGCCAGCTCGCTGATCTCGCCGAGCCGGTAGAGGTCGCCGCGCAGCAGGCAGTAGTCGCACAGCGCGCCCAGCAGGTTCTGCACCGCCGACTGGTCCACACCCTCCGCGTGCCGCAGTGTCGCGGTGATGAAGCTCGACTCGTCGTCCAGCCAGCGCAGCGCCTCGTCCAGCGAGGTGAAGCCGTGCGGGCCGAACTGGTGCGAGCGCGTCGACATGTTCCCGTCGACCAGGCGCAGCACCGAGTCGGCCAGCTCCGCGTAGTTCACGATCAGCCGTTCCTGCGCGGCCGCGCGCTCGGCCGGGTCCTCCTCGTCCAGCAGCCGGGCCTGGGCGAAGCCGCGCACCAGGTCGTGAAGCCGGTAGCGGCTGCCGCGCACATGGTCGAGCAGGCCGGACCCGGCGAGGGCGACGAGGTGACGCGTGGCCTCGGCCTCGTCCGTCGCGAGCAGGGCGGCCGCCGCCGCGGCGCCCAGCGAGGCCCGGCCCGCGAGCGCGAGCCGGCGCAGTAGCCGGCGCGTCGGCTCCGGCTGGTCGGTGTAGCGCAGCCACAGGACCCGCTCCACGGGCTCCACCGGACCGTACGCGCCGAGGTCCGTGGCCAGCTGCCGGGGCGAGCGCGGACCCAGTGCGGAGCCGGCGATCCGCAGTGCCAGCGGCAGCCCGCCGGTGAGGTCCCGGATCCGGTCGGCGGATTCGGCGTCGTACGGTCCCGAGGCGTCCTCGGCGGCCGCGCCGAGCAATTCCTCGGCACCCGCGGCGTCCAGCGCCTCGACGGGCAGGTGGTGCACCCAGGCCGGCAGCTCCGCGGACAGGTCGAGGGCGCTGCCGGCGGTGACCAGGACCAGGCTGTCGGAGCGCTCGGGCACCAGCGCCCGCACCTGCTCCGGGTCCGAGGCGTCGTCCAGCACGATCGTCACCGGCAGGCCCGCCAGGTGCCGGTGGTACAGCTCGCCGAGCCGCTTGACCTGCTGGTCGGGGGAGGAGCGCTCCCGGAACAGCAGCTGCTCGCGAGGCGCGCCGAGCCGGTTGAGCAGATGCAGCAGGGCGTCCCGGACCGGCAGCGGCGCCTCCTCCCGCCCGCCGCCGCGCAGATCCACGACCACCGCGCCGCGGAAGTGGTCCCGCAGTTCGTGCGCCGCACGCACCGCGAGCGTGGTCCGGCCGGAGCCGGGCTCGCCGTGCAGCACCACCACCGTCGGCCGGGTCTCCGTGGCCGCCCGGGCCGCCTGTGCCCACTGCCGGATCTGTGCCAGCTCCGCCCGGCGCCCCGCGAACGGACCCTCCGTGTCGGGGAGTTGCCCGAACGACTGCTCCAGCACCGTGCGCCGCCGGGCCGCCGCGCTCTTGTCCGCGCCGCGCAGCGCGGGGCCGCCCTTCTTCTTCGGGCCCGTGGAAGCGCTCAGCACCCGCTGCTGGTCGAGGAACGGGCGGATGCCGCGCACCTCCAGCGCGGTCAGCCACTGCAGCCGCAGCTGTTCCGGTCCGCCGGGCCGGCCGGCCGCGCCCGCGTGGCGATGCGCGGCCGGCAGATGGGCGCCGGCCACCTTCACCACGGAGGCGGCGGCACCGACCACGCCCGCGGTGACGCCCGCGCCGACGGCCGTACCGGCACCGGTGCCCAGGGACAGGTCGGCCACCGCGGCGGCGACCGCCGCGACCACCGCCACCATCAAGGCGGTTGTGGCGCCCTCCCGGGCGTAGCGCTGCCCGAAGGTCGGCCGGCCCGCCTCGGCCTCGTCCAGCGCGCGGGTATACGTCTCGTACTCCTCGCCGGCCGCCTCCGCCATCGCGTCCAGCGCACCGCGCGCCCGCGACAGCAGCAGCTGTCCGTCGATCCGCCCGCCCGAGCGCCGTACCTCCTCCTCGACGGCCCGCACCAGCAGCCGCTCGGCCTCCGCCCGATGGCCGTCCCGCATGTCCCGTCCCCCTCCGGAGCCAACTTCCTTGTCCACGAGTGTCCTTCGCGGAAGGCGCGAACGGGAGAGGTGGTTCCCGGTGGGGAGTTGGGGAGGAGCGGCGACGACCTTGTGAGCGTGTGCCGTGCGGGGCCGGAGCGGCGGTCGGCGAAGCGGCACGGCGCACTCGGGCGGAACCTCAGCGTCCTTCCGCCCGCCGCGCCTCGCCCAGCGCCAGCAGGACGCACGCCCCCGCCAGCCCCGCCTCGCCCACCGCGCACACCAGAGCCTCGGCCAGGGGGGTGCCCGTGCCTGCCGTCGTTATGTCGAACCAGGCGTCCAGCAGCGCAACCGATGCCGTCGCCGAGGCCGTCAGGCGGGCCCTGGCGTCGCCGCGCAGGCCGAGGAGAGCGGTCGTCGCGCAGAGCGCCGCCATGAGGACGTCGAGACCGATCCAGGCCAGTGGCCAGTGGTCCACCTCCGTACTGTCCGGAAGGGTCAGGCCCAGCACCACCGTCCACGGAACCAGCAGGGCCGCGGCCACCCCCAGCAGGACCGACGGCCACTTCCTCCGCTCGATCACGGTCACGCCCACGTCCTCCCCGCTCGTCGTCCCTCGACTGCGTCCACCCTAGACCGCAGAGAAATCTCTGCAAAGAAATCTCGGCACACCTCAGGGACGTCTCCGGGTTCTCAGGGTTACGGTGGCGGCATGACCGACGGCCTGCCCGAGATGACCAGCCTGGAGCGCACCGCCCTCTACAAGTCCCTCGGCAACCCGCTGCGCCGCCGGATCCTCGACTACCTCGGCCGGCACGGCGAGGCCAACTCCACCGTCCTCGCCCGCGAACTCGGCGAGAGCTCCGGCACCACCAGCTACCACCTGCGCAAACTGGCCGAGCAACGGCTCATCGAGGAGATCCCGGAGAAGTCCGGCGGGCGTGAGCGCTGGTGGCGGACGCTGCCCTTCCGGCACACCACGCCCGATCCGGCCACCATGGCCCCGGAGGAGTACGCGGCCGCCGAACAGCTCGCCCTGCTCAAGATCGAGGTCGACACCCGGCTCTTCCGCCGCGTCCACGAGGAGTACCGCGGCCCCCAGGGCTGGGCCCAGGTGCAGCGCGCCGGCGCCTGGATGACCAAGGACGACCTGCACGCCTTCGTCCGCGCCTACCACGAACTGCTCGACCGCTACGGCCACACCCGCGAGGACGCTCCCGAAGGGGCGCGCCACGTGGACCTGCGCTTCTACGCCGCACCCGAGCCCGTGGGAGAGTGGAACGGTGAACCGACTGGCCCATGAGACGTCCCCGTATCTCCTCCAGCACGCAGACAACCCCGTCGACTGGTGGCCCTGGTCGGCCGAGGCCTTCGCCGAGGCGCGCCAGGCGGGCAAACCCGTCCTGCTGAGCGTCGGATACAGCAGCTGTCACTGGTGTCACGTCATGGCGCACGAGTCCTTCGAGGACCGGGCCACCGCCGACTACCTCAACGAGCACTTCGTCAGCGTCAAGGTCGACCGCGAGGAGCGGCCCGACGTCGACGCCGTCTACATGGAGGCGGTGCAGGCCGCCACGGGCCAGGGCGGCTGGCCGATGACCGTCTTCCTGACCCCGGACGCCGAGCCCTTCTACTTCGGCACCTACTTCCCGCCCGCGCCGCGGCACGGCATGCCCTCCTTCCGGCAGGTGCTGGAAGGTGTGCAGCAGGCCTGGAGCACCCGCCGGGACGAGGTCGCGGAGGTCGCCGGGAAGATCGTCCGCGATCTCGCCCAGCGGGAGCTCGGCCACCACGCCCCGCAGCCGCCCGGCGAACAGGAACTCGCCCAGGCCCTCCTCGGGCTCACCCGTGAGTACGACCCGCAGCGCGGCGGATTCGGCGGGGCGCCGAAGTTCCCGCCGTCCATGGTGCTGGAGTTCCTGCTCCGCCATCACGCGCGGACCGGCGCCGAGGGTGCGCTCCAGATGGCCGTGGACACCTGTGAGCGCATGGCCCGGGGCGGGATCTACGACCAGCTCGGTGGCGGGTTCGCCCGGTACTCCGTCGACCGTGACTGGATCGTGCCGCACTTCGAGAAGATGCTGTACGACAACGCGCTGCTCTGCCGCGTGTACGCCCATCTCTGGCGGGCCACGGGATCGGATCTCGCCCGGCGCGTCGCCCTGGAGACCGCCGACTTCCTCGTGCGTGAACTGCGCACGGAGGAGGGCGGGTTCGCCTCGGCGCTCGACGCCGACAGCGACGACGGCACGGGGCGGCACGTCGAGGGCGCGTACTACGTGTGGACGCCGGAGCGGCTGCGGGCCGTCCTCGGGGACGCCGACGGCGACCTCGCCGCCCGGTACTTCGGCGTGAGTGACGAGGGCACCTTCGAGCACGGTCAGTCCGTCCTCCAACTCCCGCAGACCGAGGGGGTGTTCGACGCCGAGCAGGTCACCTCCGTCAAGGAGCGGCTGCTCGCCGCCCGGGCGGAGCGTCCCGCACCCGGCCGGGACGACAAGGTCGTCGCCGCCTGGAACGGTCTCGCGATCGCCGCGCTCGCCGAGACCGGCGCCTACTTCGAGCGGCCCGATCTCGTCGAGGCCGCGGTCGCCGCCGCCGATCTCCTCGTACGGGTGCACCTGGACGACCACGCCCGTCTCGCCCGCACCAGCAAGGACGGCCGTGTCGGCCCCAACGCCGGCGTGCTGGAGGACTACGGCGACGTCGCCGAGGGCTTCCTCGCGCTCGCGTCCGTGACCGGCGAGGGCGTCTGGCTGGACTTCGCCGGACTGCTCCTCGACCACGTGCTGACGCGCTTCACCGACCCCGGCACCGGGGCGCTCTACGACACCGCGTCCGACGCCGAGCAACTCATCCGCCGGCCGCAGGACCCCACGGACAACGCCACCCCGTCGGGCTGGAGCGCGGCCGCCGGTGCCCTGCTGGGCTATGCCGCGCACACCGGCTCCGAGCCCCACCGGACCGGTGCCGAAAGGGCGTTGGGTGTCGTGAAGGCCCTCGGCCCGCGCGTGCCCCGGTTCATCGGCTGGGGGCTCGCCGTCGCCGAGGCCCTGCTCGACGGGCCGAAGGAGGTCGCCGTCGTCGGACCCGGCCTCGCGGAGAGGACGACCGCCCTGCACCGTACGGCACTTCTGGGCACCGCCCCGGGTGCCGTCGTCGCCGTGGGCACTGCGGACAGTGACGAGTTCCCGCTCCTCGCCGACCGGCCGCTCGTGGCCGGTGAGCCGGCTGCGTACGTCTGCCGCAACTTCACCTGTGACACGCCGACGACCGACCCGGAACGGCTGGGTGCCGTGCTCAACCGCCGCTGACGCGACACCGAGCGGCCGCTGAGCTGCGCCGGGCGGGTGTGGCGCGGGCAGTCGAACTGTCCGAATGTGAGCAGGTGTTCGGATAGATCCCACTACCCGCACCACCGTTCCGAAACACGCTATTTATCGGAAGAGCTCCCACACTTCACACATCCCACCTACTCTCTCCACAGCGGGTTGACGGCTGGTCACTCACCGTCGCCCGCACAGGGGGTAATCGGGGATCTGGGGGGATCTTTTTGCTGACGTCTGTCTTCATCGCCGTCGTCTCACTGGCTCTGTTCTGGATGGCGGCCTTCACCCTGTGGTGGCAGATGCACGCGTGGCGTACGCCCGAGGTGCTGGCCTCCACCCGGTTCGGCAGACCGGACGGTGACGAACACCTGTCGTTCTCACTGCTGTTGCCGGCCCGGCACGAGCAGGCGGTGCTGGACCACACCATCCAGCGGCTGCTGGAATCCACACACACCGACTTCGAGATCATCGTGATCGTCGGGCACGACGACCCGGAGACGACGGAGGTGGCCGACAGGGCCGCCGAGCGCGACCCGCGCGTCCGGGTCGTCGTCGACACCCACGAGAAGAAGAACAAGCCGAAGGCCATGAACACGGCGCTGCCGCACTGCCGCGGTGACGTCGTCGGGGTCTTCGACGCCGAGGACCAGGTCCACCCGGAGCTGCTCGCCCACGTGGACCACGCCTTCCGCACCACCGGCGCGGACGTCGTCCAGGGCGGGGTCCAGCTCATCAACTTCCACTCCAGCTGGTACAGCCTGCGCAACTGCCTGGAGTACTTCTTCTGGTTCCGCTCCCGGCTGCACCTGCACGCGCAGAAGGGGTTCATCCCGCTCGGCGGGAACACCGTGTTCGTCCGGACCGGCGTCCTCAGGGAAGCGGACGGCTGGGACCCCAACTGCCTCGCCGAGGACTGCGACCTGGGGGTCCGGCTCTCGTCCGTCGGCAAGAAGGTGGTCGTCGCCTACGACTCCGACATGGTCACCCGCGAGGAGACTCCCGGAAGCCTCATGTCGCTGCTCAAGCAGCGCACCCGCTGGAACCAGGGCTTCCTGCAGGTGTACCGGAAGAAGGACTGGAGGCAACTGCCCTCCCTCAGGCAGCGGTTGCTCGCCCGGTACACGCTGATGACACCGTTCCTGCAGGCGTTCTCCGGCGTGGTCATCCCGGTCAACGCGGCCGTCGCGCTCTTCCTCGACGTGCCCGTCGGTGTCGCCTTCCTCACTTTCCTGCCGCTGGTCACCGCCGCCGTCACCTTCGTCTTCGAGGTGGTCGGACTGCACGACTTCGGCAAGCAGTACGGCCTGAAGGTCCGCCTCGTCCACTACGTGAAGCTCATCGTGGGCGGCCCCTTCTACCAGGTCCTCCTCGCCGGTGCCGCGATCCGTGCCGTGTGGCGCGAGCAACGCGGGCGCAACGACTGGGAGCTGACCACGCACGTCGGCGCGCACCTCACCGCGGCCGAGCCGACCCGAGAGGACGTTCCCGCGTGACCTCGACACTTCCCGCGGTGACCGCAGCGAAGGTCCCCGCAGGGCGCTCAGCCGCGCCCGAAACGCCCCCGGCCGGCCGGGAACGGCCGCCGCTGCGGCTCCGCTCCTCCCGGTCCGACCTGCTGCTGTGCGGTGTCCTGCTCGCGGCGATCCTCGTCGTCCAGGGCTGGAACATCGCCGACTACCCGTCCCTCAGCGACGACGAGGGCACCTACCTCGCCCAGGCCTGGGCCGTCCAGCAGGGCCGCGGCCTCGCCCACTACACCTACTGGTACGACCACCCGCCGCTCGGCTGGATCCAGATAGCCCTGCTCAGCTGGGTCCCCTCGTGGCTCAGCCCCGGCTCGATGACCGTCGGCGCCATGCGGGTCACCATGCTGCTGGTCAGCGGCGTCAGCGCGGTGCTCCTCTACGTCCTCGGCCGCCGGCTCTCACTGCCCCGCTGGGCCGCCGGGCTCGGCATGGCCCTGTTCGGGCTCTCCCCGCTCGCCGTCGTCCTCAGCAGGGAGATCTTCCTCGACAACATCGCCGTGATGTGGCTGCTGCTGGCGTTCTGCCTCGCCGCCTCGCCCAGCCGTCACCTCTGGCACCACTTCGGCGCGGGCCTCGCCGCCGCCGCGGGCGTGCTCACCAAGGAGACGATGCTCGTCGTCCTGCCCGCCCTGTTCGTCACCATGTGGCGGAACAGCCACCGCGACACCCGCAAGTTCGCCCTCACCGGAGCGGTCACCGCCTGTGCCCTGATCGGCTTCTCCTACCCGCTGTTCGCCCTGCTCAAGGGTGAGCTGTTCCCCGGCGCCGGGCACGTGTCCCTGTGGGACGGCATCACGTACCAGATGTCCAGGCCGGGCTCGGGCTTCATCCTCGACCAGGGCTCCGGCTCGTACGGCGTCCTGCACTCCTGGCTCTACTACGACCGCGTGCTGCCCCTCGGCGGCCTCGCCGCGGCCCTGCTCCTGCTGCTCACCTGGCGCTGGTCGGTCACCGCCCGGGCGCTCGCCGGACCGTCCCTGACCGTGGCGATCCTCGCCGCCGTGGCCCTGCGGCCGGGCGGCTATCTGCCCGCCATGTACGTCATCGGCGCGCTGCCCTTCCTCGCGCTGGTCCTCGCCGGCGGTGCCGCCTCCGTCGCCCACGCCGTCATCCGCAGGTGGCGGGCGGAGAACGAGCGCCGGTACCTCACCGGCGGCCGGTACGCGCTCGCCGCCGTGCTCGCCCTCGCCGCCAGCGCCTACGTCGTACCGCACTGGTACGACGGCGACCGCACCGCCGTCACCGCCGACGCCAACAAGCCCTACCGGCAGGCCTCCCACTGGCTGGGCACGAAGGTGGCGGACCCGGAGCACACCCGGGTCCTCGTCGACGACGCCCTCTGGCTGGACCTCGTGCACGCCGGCTACCGGCCCGGACTCGGGGCCATCTGGTTCTACAAGGCCGACCTCGACCCGGCCGTCACCAAGACCATGCCGCACGGCTGGCGGGACATCGACTACGTCGTCGCCTCGCCCACCGTGCGCCGCGACGCCAAGGACCTGCCCAACGTGAAGGCCGCCATCCAGCACTCCACCCCCGTCGCCACCTTCGGCACCGGCCAGGACCGCATCGAGATCCGGCAGATCCAGGCCGCCGGAGGCGCCCGATGAGCGAGTACACCGCCCCGGCACAGCGCCTCGACGCCGTGGAGGTCCCGGAACCCGGCGCCGTCACCATCGTCGTACCGACCTTCAACGAGTCCGCGAACGTCCGGCGGCTGCTGCACCAGATCACCGAGTCGGTGCCCGCACGGCTGCCCTGCGAGGTCGTCTTCGTGGACGACTCCACCGACGACACCCCCGACGTGATCCGCGAGGCCGCCCGCGACTGCCCGTTCCCGGTGGCCGTGCTGCACCGGGAGGAACCCGTCGGCGGGCTCGGCGGGGCGGTCGTCGAGGGGCTGAAGGCGGCGACCTCGGAGTGGATCGTCGTCATGGACGGCGACTGCCAGCATCCCCCCTCGCTGGTACCGGAGTTGGTGGCCACCGGCGAGCGGCTGAACGCCGGGCTGGTCGTCGCCTCCCGGTACATCGAGGGCGGCAGCCGGGCCGGGCTCGCCGGCGGCTACCGGGTGGCCGTCTCACGCGGCGCGACCTGGCTCACCAAGGCGCTCTTCCCGCGCCGGCTGCGCGGCATCAGCGACCCGATGAGTGGTTTCTTCGCCATCCGGCGCAGCGCGGTGACGGCGGACGTCCTCAAGCCCCTCGGCTACAAGATCCTGCTGGAGCTGGCCGTCCGCAGCCGCCCCCGGCGGGTCGCCGAGGTGCCGTTCGTCTTCCAGGACCGGTTCGCGGGCGAGTCCAAGTCGAGCGCGCGGGAGGGCTTCCGTTTCCTGCGCCACCTGGTGGGCCTGCGCACCGCGTCACCGGTCGCCCGCATGGTCGGCTTCGGGCTGATCGGCGCGAGCGGGTTCGTGCCGAACCTCGTCGGGCTGTGGGCACTGACCGCCCTCGGCATGCACTACGTGCTCGCGGAGATCCTCGCCAACCAGCTCGGGGTCGCCTGGAACTTCCTGCTCATCGAGCAGTTGCTGTTCCGCGACCGGCGCGCCCACCGCCGCTGGTGGGACCGGCTCGGCCGGTTCGCGCTGCTCGCCAACGCCGACCTGGTGCTGCGCATCCCGCTGATCGCCCTGCTCGTCGGCCGGTTCGGCATGGGCGCCCTGCCCGCCACCGCGCTCGCGCTGGTCATGACGTTCGTCCTGCGCTTCGCCGGCACCGAGGCGCTGGTCTACCTCCCTCGGCACCGGGGGAGCCGAGCAAGGAGAGCCGTGTGAGTACGACGTACCGCAGACGCCGCAGACGGACCGCGCTGGCCGGGGTGGGCGCCCTGACCGCCGGTCTGCTCCTGACCGCGCCTCAGCCGGCGGAGGCCGCCAACCTGATCAAGAACCCCGGCTTCGAGACCGCCGGTACGGACGGCATGCCGTACTGCTGGGAGAAGTCGGGCTGGGGCGACAACGACTTCAGCTTCGAGACGACCTCGGACGCGCACTCCGGGTCCCGGGCCATGAAGGTCACGCTGACCCGCCGGGTCGACGGCGACCGCAAGGCGCTGATCACGGAGTCCACCGATTGCGCGCCGGCCGTGACCGTCGGCAAGCAGTACGACCTGGGGCTCTGGTACAGGACGACCACCCCCGACGCCAACGTCACCCTCTTCCGGCACGACACGACCGCCGGCTGGCAGTACTGGACCGACCTCAAGACGCTGGACATGGCGTCGGCCTGGACGCAGGCCACGGTCCGCACCCCGGAGGTCCCGGCCGGCACCGACCGCATCACCTGGGGTGTCTCCGTCTACGGCACCGGTTCGGCGACCACCGACGACTACACCATGGACCAGGTCCCGGACGTGGTGCCGCCGGCCCAGTGCACCGGCACCACCGACCAGTGCGCGAACGGCAGTTGGTCGGTCCTGCCCACCCAGAACCCGGTCCGCTCCATGCACTCCGTCGTGCTCAACGACGGCAAGGTGCTGCTGATCGCCGGGTCGGGCAACAGCGAGGAGAACTTCAACGCGGGCACGTTCACGAGCGCGGTGTACGACCCGTCCAACGGCACCTACAAGGTCATCCCCACCCCGAAGGACATGTTCTGCGCGGGGCACGTCCAGCTGCAGGACGGCAGGGTGCTGGTCCTGAGCGGAAACAAGGCGTACCCGGTCGCGGGCGGGCACGGGTACGAGGGGTTCAAGGACTCGTACGTCTTCGACCCGAAGACCGAGACCTACAGCAAGACCAACGATCTGAACGACGGCCACTGGTACCCGTCGGCGACCGAGCTGGGCAACGGTGACGTCGTCTCCTTCGGCGGGCTGCGAGAGGACTCCACCGGCTCGGTGACGGCCGAGAGGTTCAGTGACGCGCAGAACCAGTGGCTGCCGCTGTCGCAGGTCAACCAGACCTGGTCGTACTGGGGCCTGTACCCGGCGATGATCCTCATGCAGGACGGCCGCCTCTTCTACACGGGCAGCCATGTCTTCGGCAACAACATCCCGGGCACGGGTTCGGCGATCTACGACTACGACGCCAACACGGTCACGCAGATCCCCGGCCTGCGGAACAAGGACGAGCGCGACCAGTCGGCGAGCGTGCTGCTGCCCCCGGCCCAGGACCAGAAGGTCCTCACCATCGGCGGCGGCAACATCGACTCCAACCCGGACGCGAACCGCCTCACCGACCTGATCGACCTCAAGCAGGCCAACCCGTCGTACGTCGCCGGTCCGCCCGTCCCGCAGGGCACGGTCGACCTCGGCAACGGGCCCCAGCCGGAGACCGGCAACCAGGGCAAGATGTACGTCTCCGCGGTCCTGCTGCCCGACGGCAAGGTGCTGGAGACCGGCGGCGCCCTGCACAACCGGGCCAACCCCGTGTACGAGTCCTCGATCTACGACCCCGGCACCAGCACCTTCGACCCCGTGGCCGCCGACCCCGAGTCCCGCGGCTACCACTCCTCGGCGTTCCTGCTGCCCGACGGCCGCGTGATGACCACCGGCGACAACCCGGGCAACGGCACCTGGAACCACAACGTGTCGATCTACACCCCGCCGTACCTCTACAAGGGCACACGTCCGGTGATCACCTCGGTGATCAACCAGGAGTGGAAGTACGGCGACACCCAGCGGATCACGGTCGACCGCCCCGTCGCCAAGGCCGAGTTGATCCGCCCGGCGGCGGTCACGCACTCGTCCGACCCCAACCAGCGGTTCGTCGACCTGCCGCTGAGCGTGGACGGCGACAACGTGGACCTGAACGTCACGAACAACCCGGACATCGCCCCGCCCGGCTGGTACATGCTTTTTGCGGTGGACGCCAACGGGGTGCCCTCGGTGGCCAAGTGGGTCCACCTGACCGGCCCGGCGGCGCTCGGCGCCGCGTCACCGCACGTCCACGCCTTCGCCGACTCGCTGTCCGGCAAGGTGTCAGGCCCCGCCAGGAGGAAGGCCGCGCAGCAGGTCAGCCCGACGATCTCCGGCTGCGACCGGCACTACGGCTCGGTCAACGTGTGCGTGCCGACGGTGTTCCCGCCGCAGGTGAGGAAGACCACGGCCGCCCGCTGCACCTGGCTCCGGCAGAACCACTACGGCCGGCTGAAGGTCAACGGCGGTGACGACCCCCTGGGGTTGGACCGGAACCGGAACGGGACCGCCTGCGACAAGGGGGATGTGACCAGACGCTGACCGCGTCAACCGTGCTCCGCCAGGGCGCGCTCCACGATGGCCTCCAGCTGGTCGTGGTGCGCGCCCTTCCAGTACGCGCGGCCACACTCCGTGCACTGGGCGAAGACGTCGTACGAGCGCTGGGTGCCGTGTTTGAGCTGGTCGGCGACCTCGGCCTTGGTGGCCTGCTTGAGGAGGCCGTTGCAGGCCGTGCAGCGGGTCCAGGGGTTGAGAACGGGGGCGAAGCGGCCGAGGACGTCGTGGAGCTGGTCGTCGGGGCGGTGGCTGTAGACGAACGCGCCGGCCCACAGCTCGCGGCGGCGCAGCAGGCCACGGTCGCGGCTGAGCATCACCCGCTTCTCGGCGGCCGAGCGGGCGGCGAGGGCGGGGTCGCCGATGTCCGTCGACTCGTACGCCGTGTCCACGCCGAGCAGGCGGAGGCGGCGGGCGAGCGTGCCGAGGTGGACGTCCAGGAGGAAGCGGAGCGGGGCGCCGGGGACCTGCTGGGGGCGGTCGACCGGGCGCACCTCCACCGTCTCGCCCGCCTTCGGGATGTGTGACACCGCTACCTCGCTGCCGTCCACGACCAGCGCGCCGACCTCGGTCAGCGGGACGCCGAGGGACTCGATGACGTGGCCGAGCGTCGAGACGCCGTCCGTGCCGAGCGGCGTGGCTCCGGCCCGCCGGGCGGCCGGTACGAACAGGTGGAGCGCGGGGGCGACTTCGACGTGGATCTCCGGTCGGTTCACTCCGTCAGCATCGCACGCGAGGCCGGCCGGCCCTCAGCGGTTTTCGTTCGGCAGGCCGTGCTCCATGACGTCCAGGGCGCGGTCGATCAGGGAAGTGAAGTCGTCCCTGTGGTCGTTCTCCGCCCAGTACATCGACGTCTCCATCAGGCCGCCGATCAGGGACATGGCGTAGACCCGGACCTCCAGGCCGTCCGGGTCGCGTCCGGTGCGCTCGCCGATGGCCTGGCAGAGCATCCGGCCGGTCGCCGACATGCTCTCCATCATCCGCGAGCGCACCGCGGGGACCTGCACCATGAGGTGGGTGCGCAGCCGGGACACCTCCTGGTCCTCGGACGTGCCGAGCTGGACGGCCCGGTGCAGGACGTACCGGAGGGTGTCCGTCCAGGGCTCGTCGGCGGGCCGCTCCCGGATCTCCGCCAGGATGATCGGGTCGTACTCGTCCGTGAGGACGATGTCCTCCTTGGTCGGGAAGTACCGGAAGACGGTCGACGGTGACACCTCGGCCCGCTCGGCGATCTGCTCGACGGTCGTCGCGTCGTAGCCCTGTTCGCGGACGAGGGCGTAGGTCGCCGCGCGGATCGCCTCCCGGGTCTTGATCTTCTTGCGCTCACGCAGCCCCGGCTGCGGGCGGTCGGCGGAGGGGAGGGGGGAGCGTGCGGCCGTCATGCCGGTCATTGTCCGGCATCCGCGACGGGAGCGGCCACGGCCGGGGTCTCCTTCGGCCCGGTCCGCCCCACGACGGGGGCGCTGGGCAGCAGCAGGGCCGCGAGCAGGGCCGCCACCAGGGAGGCGATCCCGCACACGATCAGCACCAGGGTCATGCCGTGGACGTACGCGGTGTTCGCGGAGGCCGCCAGGTGGGCCGAGCCGCTGTATGCGGCCACCGCATGGGCGGCCACCACGGACTCCCCGGCCGTGTGCGCCACCGGACCGGGTAGCCCGGTCACGTCGAGCCGGGACCGGAAGGCGCTCGCGAGGAGGCTGCCGAGCAGCGCGATGCCGATGGCGCCGCCCACCTGGCGGAGCGTCATGAGCAGCCCGGAGCCGCTGCCCGCCCGGTCGGCGGGCAGGGTGCCGAGCGCGCCGTCCATCGCCGGGACGACCGCGAAGCCGAAGCCCAGTCCGGTGATCGACAGCCACAGGGCGGTGAAGCCGTACCCGGAGTCCGTGGTGGTACGGCTGCCCAGCAGGGCGGCGAAGGCGAGCACGACCAGGCCCGCGCTGACCACCGAGCGCGCCCCGAACCGGGCGACGGCCGACTGGGCCCCCTTGGCCGCGACCATCAGGCCGGCGGTCAACGGCAGCAGCCTCAGACCGGTGCCGAAGGCGTCGTGACCGAGCACCGCCTGAAGGTAGGTCGGCACGGTGAACATCAGGCCCGAGAGCACGAACATCACCAGGGTCGCGGCGGTGGTGTTGAGCAGGAAGCCGCGGTGTGTCAGCAGGTTCATGTCGAGCATGGGGCGGGTCGTCCGGCGTTCGCGGCGCACGAGCGCGCCGAGCAGGACGGCGGCCGTCGCGAACACCGCCAGCACGAGGCCGTCGCCCCAGCCCCGGTCCGGGGCCTCGATGATCGCGTAGATCAGCGCGCCGAGCCCGGTGGCCGTGAGCGCGGTGGAGACGGTGTCGACCTTCGGGCCCGCCGGGATGGGGGTCCCCCCGCTCGAACGAAGCCGAGAGTGGGGGAGGCTCTCCGGGAGCAGGAAGACGCAGGCGGCGATGGAGAGCGCGGCCATCGGGATGTTGATCAGGAAGACCGAGCCCCACCAGAAGTGGCCCAGCAGCCAGCCGCCGACGAGGGGGCCGAGCGGCATGCCGAGGGCCGAGGCGGTGGAGATCAGGGCAACGGCCTTGCCGCGCTCGTCCGGCCCGAACATCGCGGGCAGCACGGACAACGACAGGGGCATGATCAGTGCGGCGCCGACGCCCATCACCGCGCGGGCGGCGATCACGGCGTCCACGTCGCCGGCCAGGGCGCCGAGCACCGAGCCCCCGAGGAAGACGGCGAGTCCGGCGATGAGCATCAGGCGCCGGCCGAATCGGTCGCCGAGCAGACCGGCCGGGAGCATCAGCGCGGCGAAGACGATGACGTACGCGTCCGCCATCCACTGTTGCTGTCCCGTGGTGGCGTCGAGCTGCCCGGCCATGGTCGGCAGGGCCACGTTGAGGATCGTCGAGTCGAAGGCGAGCACCAGCATGCTCGCGACCAGGGCCCCGAGGGCCCACCAGCGGCGGGGGTCGCGCCGCGTCTCGTCGGTGTGAGTGACAGTCGCCATGAAAAGAGAGTAACTCTCAAATTCTTGTGACTGTCAATAGAGTGACGGTTTCAGGGCATACGAAAACGGCCACGGCTGGTGAGCCGTGGCCGTGGAGTGAGGGGGGTTCGGTTACGCGTGCTGGTACGCCACCAGCGAGATGCCGACGTAGTGGACGACGAACGCGGCGAGCGTGAACGAGTGGAAGACCTCGTGGAAGCCGAACCAGCGCGGTGACGGGTTCGGTCGCTTGATGCCGTAGACCACGCCGCCGGCGCTGTAGAGCAGACCGCCGACGATCACCAGGACCAGGACCGCGATGCCGCCGGTGCGCAGGAAGTCGGGCAGGAAGAAGACGGCCGCCCAGCCCATGGCGATGTAGCAGGGCGTGTAGAGCCAGCGCGGGGCGCCGACCCAGAAGACGCGGAAGACGATGCCGGCCGCCGCGGCGGCCCAGATCCCCCACAGCAGCCACTGGCCCTTGGCGCCGGGCAGGAGCAGCAGGGTCAGGGGGGTGTAGGTGCCCGCGATGATCAGGAAGATGTTGGCGTGATCCAGGCGGCGCAGGACGCCGTCCATCCGCGGGCCCCAGTCGCCGCGGTGGTACAGCGCGCTGACGCCGAAGAGCAGGCAGGCGGTCAGGACGTAGATCCCGCAGGCGATGCGGCCTCTGGTGGAGTCGGCGAGCGCGGTGAGCACGAGCCCTGCGATGAGCACGGCCGGGAACATGCCGAGGTGCAGCCAGCCGCGGAGCCGGGGCTTCACCGGATGCGGCAAGGAGAGCGCGACGGGACCGCGGCCGTCGGCCGGCGAGTCCATGGGCGCGTCGGGGGCGGGCGCAGTCATGGGCCGCATCGTACCTACGGAACCGTAAGTTACGAATCAGTGCGGCGCGTGAAGGTGCGCATAGTGGCCATCGTCTCATGGCGGGTGTGACGCGGGTGTTCAAAAAGTCCTTCAGGCGAACTCAACGTGCACGTAAAGGAACACCGAGGTACCCAGGAAAGATGCGAAAACCGTGGCCTTCCTCACGCCGCTCACCTGTGACCCCCTCTGGACATATGCGCACTCTCGACGGATGATCAAATGAGTGCGGTCGGCACCGGATGAGCGCCAACAGTCGAACGACTGCGAAGCATCCGGGTCGCAGCCCCCACGGGGCCCCAAGGAAAAATCCCTTACCAGGGCAAAAATCCCTCACTTAGGAGCAATCGTGGCGCGCGACATCGCGGCTCCCGCCCCCACCAACCACCAGGAACTGATCTCGTGGGTCAACGAGATCGCCGAACTGACCCAGCCGGACAGTGTGGTCTGGTGCGACGGCTCCGAGGCCGAGTACGAGCGACTGTGCGAAGAGCTCGTGGCCAAGGGCACCTTCAGGAAGCTCGACCCGATCAAGCGTCCCAACTCCTACTACGCCGCTTCCGACCCGACCGACGTCGCGCGCGTCGAGGACCGGACCTTCATCTGCTCCGAGAAGGAGGAGGACGCGGGCCCGACCAACCACTGGAAGGCCCCCGCCGAGATGCGGGAGATCTTCAGCGGCGAGAAGGGCCTGTTCCGTGGCTCGATGCGGGGCCGCACCATGTACGTCGTCCCGTTCTGCATGGGCCCGCTCGGCTCCCCGCTCTCCGCGATCGGCGTGGAGATCACCGACTCCGCCTACGTCGCCGTCTCCATGCGCACGATGACGCGCATGGGCCAGGCCGTCCTGGACGAACTCGGCGACAGCGGCTTCTTCGTGAAGGCCGTCCACTCCCTCGGCGCCCCGCTCGAGGAGGGCCAGGACGACGTCGCGTGGCCGTGCAACTCCACCAAGTACATCTCGCACTTCCCCGAGGACCGCGAGATCTGGTCCTACGGCTCCGGCTACGGCGGCAACGCCCTGCTCGGCAAGAAGTGCTACGCGCTGCGCATCGCCTCGGTCATGGCGCGTGACGAGGGCTGGCTGGCCGAGCACATGCTGATCCTCAAGCTCACCCCGCCGCAGGGCGAGTCCAAGTACGTCGCCGCCGCCTTCCCGAGCGCCTGCGGCAAGACCAACCTCGCCATGCTGGAGCCCACGATCTCCGGCTGGACCGTGGAGACCATCGGCGACGACATCGCCTGGATGCGCTTCGGCGAGGACGGCCGGCTGTACGCGATCAACCCCGAGGCGGGCTTCTTCGGCGTCGCGCCCGGCACCGGTGAGCACACCAACGCCAACGCGATGAAGACCCTGTGGGGCAACTCGGTCTTCACCAACGTCGCCCTCACCGACGACAACGACGTGTGGTGGGAGGGCATGACGGAGGAGACCCCGGCCCACCTGACGGACTGGAAGGGCCGCGACTGGACCCCGGACTCCGCCGAGCCCGCCGCGCACCCCAACGCGCGCTTCACCACGCCCGCCTCGCAGTGCCCGATCATCGCGCCGGAGTGGGAGGACCCCAAGGGCGTGCCGATCTCGGCGATCCTCTTCGGCGGTCGGCGCGCCAGCGCGGTGCCGCTGGTGACGGAGTCCTTCGACTGGAACCACGGCGTCTTCCTCGGCGCCAACGTGGCCTCCGAGAAGACCGCCGCCGCCGAGGGCAAGGTCGGCGAGCTGCGCCGCGACCCGTTCGCGATGCTGCCGTTCTGCGGCTACAACATGGGCGACTACATGGGCCACTGGGTCGACGTCGCCAAGGGCAAGGACCAGTCCAAGCTGCCGCGGATCTACTACGTCAACTGGTTCCGCAAGAACGACGAGGGCAAGTTCGTCTGGCCGGGCTTCGGCGAGAACTCCCGTGTCCTGAAGTGGATCGTGGAGCGCCTGGAGGGCAGGGCCGAGGGCGTCGAGACCCCGATCGGCGTGCTGCCGGCCAAGGGCGCGCTGGACACCAAGGGCCTCGAACTGTCCGACTCCGACCTGGACTTCCTGCTCACGGTCGACAAGGAGGTCTGGCGCGAGGAGGCCGCCCTGGTCCCCGAGCACCTCAACACCTTCGGCGACCACACCCCGAAGGAGCTGTGGGACCAGTACCACGCGCTGGTGGAGCGCCTGGGCTAGTCCCGCCCGAGACTCCACGGCCGGCCGCCGTGCCCTGACCAGCGATCGTCCCGGCCGGCCGTGGTGACATGCCGGCGAGGCCCGCACAACGGCGTGGGGGTCCTGGGCCTGTCGTCACGTTCCCGCTCGCCCCGCGGGAGCACGACGGCAGGCCCTCGCCTGTCCGCCGGCCCCGGCACTGCGATGCCGTCAGAGGCGCGGGGAACCGCGCGACCAGCCACAGCGAACCGGCACTCGCGCGACGGCACGAGCCCCTACGGCGAGACCTGCTCCCGGCCCACCGCACCGGCGCCACGCGCAGCACCCCAGGAAGCCGGCCGGAGCCGGCGCGGTGTATGGCTCCCGGTCCGCGCGTCGCTGCGGGTGCACGCGGACCGGGGCCGATCGAGGGACCCCGGTGGGTCAGTGGGGGGTCAGTGGGCGGCGGAGCTGGGCGCCGGCGCGGAGCTGTGCGCGTCCATGCGCTCCGCCGCGAGGATCGCCGCCGAGGTGTCCGCACGGGACGCGGCGACGACCAGTGCCCGGCCCGCCAGGGCGTGCGCGCGCCGGTGCAGCGCCGCGGGCTCACCGGTGGTGGACGGCGCCGCCCGCAGCGGGGCGCGCCCTCCCCGGAGCCGGGCCACCTGCCCGGCGAGCCGCTCGGCAGCGGTGTCCAGGTCGGCCGACGGAGTCAGCCCGCGCAGCTCGTCGGTCACGGTGAGCAGCGCCGCGAGGTGTCCGGCGAGCTGGATGTCCAGCTCCTCCTCGCGCGAGCGGTGGGGGAAGTCGGAGGCGCGGTCGGCCCTTGTGCTGTGGACCGACTTGGTGCGGATCGGTTCGTACATGGGGAACGGCCTCCTGTGCGCTGACAGGAAGCCATCCTAGCTTGGATTTCGTCTAAAGTTGAGCCGGGTCACGGAATGAAGTCCGTCGACTACGGCTGGCCGTATCCGTCCAGGAAGTTCCCGATCCGGGTGATCGCGTCCCGCAGGTCGCCGACCGAGGGCAGGGTCACCACCCGGAAGTGGTCCGGCTCGGGCCAGTTGAAGCCCGTGCCCTGGACGACCATGATCTTCTCCTGGCGCAGCAGGTCCAGGACCATCTGCCGGTCGTCCTTGATCTTGAAGACCTGGGGGTCGAGGCGCGGGAAGAGGTACAGCGCGCCCTTGGGGCGCACGCAGCTCACGCCCGGGATCTGCGTCAGCAGTTCGTACGCCGTGTCCACCTGCTCCTTCAGCCGGCCGCCCGGCAGGACGAGGTCCTTGATCGACTGGCGTCCGCTGAGCGCGGCGACCACTCCGTGCTGCCCCGGCATGTTGGCGCACAGTCGCATGTTCGCCAGGATCGTCAGACCCTCGATGTAGGAGTCGGCGTGCGCGCGCGGGCCGGAGATCGACATCCAGCCGACCCGGTAGCCGGCCACCCGGTACGCCTTCGACATGCCGTTGAAGGTGAGGGTGAGCAGGTCGGGGGCGATCTTCGCGGTCGGGGTGTGCGTGGCCCCGTCGTAGAGGATCTTGTCGTAGATCTCGTCGGAGCACACCAGCAGGTTGTGCCGGCGGGCGATGTCGGTCAGGCCCTTCAGCATCGCCTCGTCGTACACCGCGCCCGTGGGGTTGTTCGGGTTGATGATGACGATGGCCTTGGTGCGGTCGGTGACCTTGCGCTCGACGTCGGCGAGGTCCGGCATCCAGTCGGACTGCTCGTCGCAGCGGTAGTGGACCGCCGTACCGCCGGACAGGGAGACGGCCGCCGTCCACAGGGGGTAGTCGGGGGCCGGGACCAGGACCTCGTCGCCGTCGTCGAGCAGCCCCTGCATGGCCATCACGATCAGCTCGGAGACGCCGTTGCCGATGAAGACGTGCTCGACGTCCGTCTCGATGCCGAGGGTCTGGTTGTGCATGACGACCGCGCGGCGGGCGGCCAGCAGGCCCTTGGCGTCGCCGTAGCCGTGCGCGCTGGAGACGTTGCGGAGGATGTCCTCCAGGATCTCCGGGGGGCACTCGAAGCCGAAGGCGGCCGGGTTGCCGGTGTTGAGCTTGAGGATGCGGTGCCCCGCCGCCTCAAGCCGCATGGCCTCCTCGAGAACCGGGCCCCGGATCTCGTAACAGACGTTGGCGAGCTTGGTCGACTGGATCACCTGCATGTCGTGAGCTTACGGCCCGGTATCGCCGCGTGGCTCGTGTTTTCCGACACGTGAGACACGGAGGTTTGCCCGGATATCGCCCCTCGCTGTCTCAGGAACCGCTTGCCTCCCTAAAATGCGGTGCCGCTCCGCCGGGCCTGGCCGGCGCGGCGGGGCCGTCCGGGGGTGGGTCCGAACGGGTGGTCGTGGGTACAGCGAGGCGGAGTGGGGCGGGGATGCACGAAGAGACAGAGCCGGGGATGGACGACAGACGCGGTCCGGGTGAGACGCCCCAGGCTCCGCCCGACGGGTACGACGCCGGGCCGGCTCAGACCCTGCCGCAGGCAGGGTACGACGCCGGGCCGGCTCAGACCCTGCCGCAGGCCGGCCCGACGCCGTCCGCCCCGGCTCCGCCGAACGTGTACGTCCCCCGGGCGGTCTCCGCTCCGGCGTACGACGAGTACGCCGACCCCGCCGCCGCCCACGGCTGGCAGAACGCCTACGACGAGACCCGGGAGCTCCCCCCGCTGATCGAACCGGTCGAACCGGCCGGCCAGTCGCTGCCGGGGGAGGGCCGGGCCGCGCGGCGGCGTGCCGAGCGGCGCACGGGCGGCCGGCGCCGGGTGGCGGCCGTCGCCGGGGCGCTGGGAGTGGCCGGCGCGGTCGCGGTGATCGCCGTTCTGGCGGGCGGCTCGGACTCTCCCGCCCCGGACGGTTCCGGTCCGGCCGGCGGCACCCGCGCCGCCGTCGGTGACTCCGCCGACGCGAGCCCCCGTACGGACGCCGGGTCCCCGGCCGCGGGTACCTCGACGTCGGCCGCCGGGGCCCCCTCGGTCTCGTCGTCCCCCTCGTCCGCCGCCCCGGCCGTCCGCGCGTCCCAGGAGCGGTCGGCCGGCGCCCCGACCACCCCGGCCGCCACCACGACGCCGCCCGCTCCCACGTCCACGGTCACGACGGCCGGCCCGTCGGCGTCCGCGTCCGGTGTCCCGGCCGGCTGGGGGCACGGCCGTGGCAGGCACCATCACTGACGGGGCTGGGGGAGTTCCCCGCTCTCTCGGGGCCCGGCGGGACGGGCCTCGTGGGTCCGCCGGGCCCCTCCGTCCCAACTGGCGTGCGTTTGGCGCGACGTGTCCGCGTGACCCGCGGGGTTGTCGCATGACCGAGCAGCCCCTCCCTTCTCCCGCCGGGCAGCCGGTGCGCTCTTCCGGCGTGCTCGCCTCCGACGGGGACCGTGAGCGGACGCCCGGTGAGCCGGCCGCCGCGGCGCACGGGCTGCCCGAACCCGGTGATCGCCGCTCTGGCGGGCGGCTCGGACTCTCCCGCCCCGGACGGTTCCGGTCCGGCCGACGGCACCCGCGCCGCCGTCGGTGACTCCGCCGACGCGAGCCCCCGTACGGACGCCGGGACCCCGGCCGCGGGTACCTCGGCGTCGGCCGCCGGGGCCCCCTCGGTCCCGTCGTCCCCCTCGTCCGCCGCCCCGGCCGTCCGCGCGTCCCAGGGGTGGCGGCCGGCGCCCCGAGCGCCCCGGCCGCCGCCACGACGCCGCCCGCTCCCACGTCCACGGTCACGACGGCCGGCCCGTCGGCGTCCGCGTCCGGTGGTGGACCCGGCGCCCGCCTCCCGTTTCGCGCCGGCCCTGTTCGGCGCCGTCGTCACCAAGCCGAAGGGTGCCGGCGAGTAGCCGCTCTCCGCGCCCAAGCCGGCTGATCCGCCGCTGAGTTGGCCGGCGCTCTCCGCACAGGGAAACCCCTATGACCTGAGCCGGCTTCTTGTTCCCGCCCCTCTCTGCGCTGACAATGCGCATGACAAACAGCGGGCGACCGGAGAACTCCGGTCGCCCAAGTCGTAAGAGGGGACCCCCACATGAACAAGCCTCTCCTTGCCGCACTCTCCTCCCTGGCCATAGCCGGGCTGGGTGCCGCACCCGCGGTCGCCGCGCCGCACACCGCCGTCAAGCCCAAGGCGACCGTCGACTTCGCCGGCACCGTGGCGCTCAGCAACTGCTCCGGCTCCGTCATCCGCTTTCCGAACTCGGCCGACACCGACCCGGCGCTCGTGCTCACCAACGGCCACTGCCTGGAGACCGGCTTCCCCGACCCCGGCCAGGTCATCACCGGCCAGTCCTCCAGCCGCACCTTCGGCCTGCTGAACTCCTCCGGCAGCAAGGTCGCCACCCTGCGCGCCAACCAGGTCGTCTACTCGACCATGACGGACACCGACGTCACGATCTACCGGCTGACCACCACGTACGCCCAGATCAAGAGCTCGTACGGGATCAGCCCGCTCACCGTGAACGACACCCACCCCACCGCCGGCGCCGCCATCAAGGTCGTCTCCGCCTTCTGGAAGCGCACCTACAGCTGCAGCATCGACGGGTTCGTGTACCGCCTGAAGGAGGGCGACTGGACCTGGAAGGACTCGGTCCGTTACACCTCCTCCTGCAACACCATCGGCGGCACCTCGGGCTCCCCGGTGATCGACACCGGCACCGGCAAGGTCGTCGCCGTGAACAACACCGGCAACGAGGACGGCGAGACCTGCACGGAGAACAACCCGTGCGAGGTGGACCAGAACGGCAACGTCACCATCCACCAGGGCATCAACTACGCCGAGGAGACCTACCTGATCCCGGCCTGCTTCACCACGGGCAACAAGCTGAACCTCAGCGCGTCCGGCTGCACCCTGCCCAAGCCCTAACCGGCGGCCGTACGGCGGACGGACCGGCCCGCGAGCACGTCCGTCCGCTTCCCGTCCTCGATGACGAACCGGCCGTCGACCAGCACGTGCGGGATGCCCGTGGGAAGGGTGCGGGGCTCGGCGAACGTGGCGCCGGGCGCCACTGTCCGCGGGTCGAACAGCACCAGGTCGGCCCGGTACCCCTCGCGCACCAGCCCCCGGTCCGGCAGCCGCAGCCGGGCGGCGGGCCGGGACGTGAGACGGGCGACGCACTCCTCCAGGGAGAGGACCCCCAACTCCCGGACGTAGTGGCCGAGGTAGCGCGGGAAGGTGCCGTAGGCGCGCGGGTGCGGCTTGTCGCCCCGGAGGATGCCGTCGGAGCCGCCGGTGTGGGTGCGGTGGCGCATGATCGTGCGGACGTTGTCCTCGTGGCCGACGTGCTGGAGGATCGTCGTACCGAGCCGGTCCTCGACCAGCAGCCGGCGGGCGGTGTCCCACGGGGCCTCGCCGCGCCGCTCGGCCGCCTCCCGGACGCTGCGGCCCACGAGGTCGCCGAGGGCGGGCTCGGTGACGCCGGAGATCTCGATCGTCTCCCACTCCACGGGCACGCCGTGGCAGCCGTCCGAGCCGGTCACCTCCAGGTCGTGCCGGATCCGCGCGGCCGTCGCCGGGTCGGTGAGCCGGGCCAGGACCTCCTCCGGCCCGCCCTCGCTCGCCCAGCTCGGCAGCAGCGCGGCCAGGGTGGTGCAGCCGGGGGTGTAGGGATAGGTGTCCAGCGAGATGTCCGCGCCGGCGTCCAGCGCCCGGTCGAGCAGGGCGAGCAGCTCGGGCGCCCGGCCCTCGTTCACACCGAAGTTCATCGTCGCGTGGGCCAGATGCAGCGGGCAGCCGGCCTCCCGGGTGAGGGCGACCATCTCGGCGTAGGCCTCCAGGGCGCCGGCGCCGTAGGAGCGGTGGTGCGGGCAGTAGTAGCCGCCGTACGACGCCACCACCCGGCACAGCTCGGTCAGTTCGGCGTCCGGGGCGTACATGCCGGGCGTGTACGTCAGCCCGGACGACAGCCCGACCGCGCCCTGCTCCAGCCCCTCCGCGACCAACTGCCGCATCCGGTCCAGCTCTTCGGGGGTCGCCGGGCGGTCCTCCCAGCCGACGACGAGCGCGCGGAGCGTGCCCTGGGGGATGAGATAGGCCGCGTTGACGGCGATGCCCCGGTCCAGCCGGTCGAGATACCCGCCGACCGAGCGCCAGTCGAAGTCGATGTCCTCGCCGTACCCGTTCCACCCGGTGATCGCCCGCCGCACCTCCTCCAGTGTCCGGTCGTCCACCGGCGCGTAACTCAGCCCGTCCTGCCCGAGGACTTCGAGGGTCACCCCCTGGGCCGCCTTCGCGCTGTGGTCGGGGTCGCGCAGCAGGGCGAGGTCGGAGTGGGCGTGCATGTCGATGAAGCCGGGGGAGAGGACCAGGCCCTCCGCGTCCAGCTCCCGCATGGCGCGCGGGCGCTGGCAGCCGGCCGCGGCGGCCTCCTTGACGATCGAGACGATCCGGCCGTCGTCGACCACCACGTCCGCCCGGTACGACGCCTCGCCGCTGCCGTCGACGACGTCGGCGTCCCGGATGACCAGGTCCTCCATGTCCCGCCTCCCTTTCACCGGCTCCTAGAAGAACGTACGGATGTAGTCGACGACCGTCCCGTCGGCCTCGGCCACCGGGATCAGCTGCCACTTGTCGAACGACGTGCACGGGTGCGACAGGCCGAGGCCGATCCAGTCACCGACCTCCAGCTCCGCGCCCGGTTCGGTGCGCAGCCAGGCGTGCTGGTCGGACAGCCCGGTCACGGTGATGCCGTCGGCCGGGCGCTCCACGCCGTCCCGGCGTACCACCTGGGCGGCGGGCAGGTCCAGGTCGTAGGCCGCGTCGCGCTTGCCCGCGTTGGCGAAGGCCTGCTCGGGAGTGGGCCGGGAGACGACCTGCGCCCACAGCCGGAACGCGGGCTCCAGCGCACCCTCCTCCGGGACCCGGGTGAACGGGGTGATCCTGCGGTAGTGCCCGTCGTCGTGCGAGACGTACGCCCCCGAGCGCAGCAGCTTCAGCACGGGCAGGGAGAGTGCGGGGATGCCGGCGAAGGTGTCGGCCACCGCGTCGAACCAGGCGCTGCCGCCCGCGCTGACGACGATCTCCTCCGCGTCCTTCAGCAGGCCGGCCCCGTCGAGGCCGGCGGCGAGCGCCACCAGCCGCCGCAGATACGACCGCACGCGCTCCGGATCGGCCTGCGGTACCTCGCCCTCGTACCCCGCCACGCCGACGAGCCGCAGCGTCGCGGTGCCCGCCACGGCCTCGGCGACGGCCCGGGCGTCCGCCTCCGTGCGCACCCCGGTGCGGGCCCCGTCGCCGGCACCCAGCTCGACCACGACGTCCACGGGCCGGGGGCAGCCCTCGAGCGCGGCGTCCATCAGCTCGACACCGCGCACGGAGTCGACGTAGCAGACGAACCGGAATCCGGGATCGGCGGCGAGCTCGCCGCCGATCCAGCGGAGCGCGGCCGCGTCCACGAGTTCGTTGGCGAGGAACACCCGCTGGATGCCGAACTCCCGGGCGACCCGCACCTGGTGGGGCACCGCCAGCGTGATCCCCCAGGCGCCGTGCTCGATCTGGCGGTGGAAGAGCTGCGGGGCCATGGAGGTCTTGCCGTGCGGGGCGAAGGCCAGGCCGTGCCGGACGGTGTACGTCTCCATGAGCGCCAGGTTGTGCTCCAGGCGCTCGGCGGAGAGCGCGAGCACCGGGGTGGGAAAGGCGTCCGTGAAGAGGTTGCGGCGCTGGGCCGCCAGTTCGCCGACGGTGAGGCCGTCGGCGTCCGGCGGGAGGCCCTTGAAGCGGTGGTCGACGCGTTCCTCGGCCAGCCGGACGAGCGCTTCGCTGCTCATGGAGCCCCTCTCTCGCCGTTGCATTCTGTGCAACGGGCATTGCATGGGTTGCTGAATGGTGTCTAGCATCTCGCCGACATCGGGTCAACGGAGCCGTGACCCGAGCATCGGACAGGAGTCATCATCAACGACGCTGCTTACGCCGTGAAGGGTGCGGCCATGGACGCGGTGGACGTGGTCGCGCTCGGCGAGTCCATGGTCACCTTCCTGCCCAGCCGGCCGGGACGCCTCGCGGACGTGCCCTCCTTCGACCGCGCGATCGGCGGCGCCGAGTCCAACGTGGCCTGTGTGCTGGCCGCCGCCGGGCACAGCGCGCGGTGGGTCGGCCGGGTCGGCGCGGACGGCTTCGGCGACCACCTGGTGGAGCGGATCGCCGGGTACGGCGTCGACGTCTCGTCCGTGTCCCGGGACCCGGCCCGCCCGACCGGCGTCTACTTCCGCACGGCCGGCGACCGGGGCACGGGCGCGCACGAGGTGGCGTACTACCGGGCGGGTTCGGCGGCGTCCGCCATGTCCGCGGGCAACGTCGACCTCGCGGCGGCACGGACGGGCCGGGTGCTGCATCTGTCGGGGATCACGGCGGCGCTGTCCGACGACTGCCTGGAGCTGATGCGCGAGCTGACGGCACCCCGCCCCGGCCGCCCGCTGGTGTCCTTCGACGTCAACTACCGGCCCTCGCTGTGGCGCGATCCCGACGGGCCGCGCGTACTGCTGGACCTGGCGCGGCACGCGGACATCGTGTTCGTGGGGGACGACGAGGCACGGGACGCCTGGGGGCTGCACGGCGGACGATCCATCGCCGAAGCGCTGCCCGAACCGGCCATCGTCGTCGTCAAGCAGGGCGAGGGCGGAGCGACCGCTTTCGACAAGAACACCGACGGCATGGAGGACGCCGACGGTACCGTGACGTTCGTCCGTGCCCCGAAGGTGGACGTCGTCGCCCACGTCGGCGCGGGAGACGCCTTCGCCGCCGGCTTCCTCTCCGGCACCCTCCGCGAGCTCCCCCTGAAGGCCCGCCTCCGACTCGGCCACCTCTTCGCCGCCGCCGCCCTCACCACCCCCGGCGACCTGGCCGCGCCTCCCGCCCGGGACCACGCCGACCGCCTGACCGCCCTGGACGACACCGCATGGGGGAGACTTCGACTCGCCCCCGGCTGGACGCAGGCCGGGCGGGCCACACAGGAGGCGAACACCCCATGAGTCAGACCGTCGACCGCGCCCTGAGCATCCTGCCGCTGCTCGCCGAGGGCCCCGCCGACCTCGGCCAGGTCGCCGACCGCCTCGGCGTGCACAAGTCCACGGCCCTCCGCCTCCTGCGCACCCTGCACGAACACGGTCTGGTCTACCGCCAGTCCGACCAGCGCTACCGTCTCGGCGCCCGCCTCTTCGCCCTCGCCCAGGAGGCGATGGAGAACCTCGACATCCGCGAGATCGCCCACCCCCACCTCGTACGGCTGAACGAGGCCTGCGGGCACACCGTGCACCTCGCCGTCCACGAGGAGGGCGAGGTCCTCTACATCGACAAGGTCGACAGCCGCTACCCCGTCCGCATGTACTCGCGGATCGGCAAACCCGTCGCCATCACGGTCGCCGCCGTCGCCAAACTCCTCCTCGCCGACCTGCCCGAAGCCGAGCGCCGAGCCCTCGCGGACAAGCTCGAATACCCCCTGTACACGGCCCGTTCGACGCCGAACGCCGAGGCCTTCCTCAAGGAACTGGCCACGGTCCGCGAACAGGGCTGGGCCACCGACCTCGGTGGCCACGAGGAGTCCATCAACTGCGTCGCCGCCCCCGTCCGCGGCGCCGACGGCCGCGTGGTCGCCGCGATGTCGGTGTCCGCCCCGAACGTGGTCGTCACCGCCGAGGAACTCCTCACCCTGCTCCCGCAGGTCCGCCGTACCGCGGACGCGATCAGCGGCGAGTACTCCGGAAGAACGCCCGTGACGGACCCCACGAGGGCCCCGCATGACCGACGATGACCGACAAGGACCCCGTATGACCGAGAAGACCGCCCTCACCCCGAAGACCCACACCACCCCGCCCGCGAAGTTCTCGCACGGTGTCAGGAAGGGCAACATCCTCCAGGTCGCCGGCCAGGTCGGCTTCCTGCCGGCCGAGGAGGGCAAGCCCCCCACGCCGGCCGGTCCCACCCTGCGCGAGCAGACCCTCCAGACCCTCGCCAACGTCAAGGCGATCCTCGAAGAGGGCGGCGCGGGCTGGGACGACGTGATGATGATCCGCGTCTATCTGACGGACGTGGACCACTTCGCCGAGATGAACGAGATCTACAACACCTACTTCGAGGAGCAGGGCCTCACCCAGCCGCCCGCCGCCCGGACCACCGTCTACGTCGGTCTCCCGGCCGGCCTCCTCATCGAGATCGACGCGCTCGCCGTCCTGAGCTGACGTCCCCTCACCCTCCGCACCGCCCTCACGGCACGGCGGCCCCCACCCCCGGGCCGCCGTGCCGCGATCCCCCCTGCCCGAAAGCACCATGTACTTACCCAGAGGACCCCCGTATGCCCTCCCCGTCCCTGGCCGCGACCGCGCCGGCCACCCCACCGCACACCGGAGGCCTGCTCCTCCTCGTCGACGGCACCCCCGGCCTCCTCACCGTCGCCGGCCTCGGCATAGCCCTGTTGCTGTACCTGATCATCAAGGTCCGGCTGCAGCCCTTCGTGGCCCTCCTCGCCGTCTCCATAGCCGTGGGCCTGCTGGCCGGTCTCTCGGTCACCGAACTCTTCGGCACCGTCCAGCGCTCCGACGCCGTCTCCACCATCGAGTCCGGCATGGGTGGCATCCTCGGCCACGTCGCGATCATCATCGGCCTCGGTACGATGCTCGGCGCGATCCTGGAGGTCAGCGGCGGCGCGGAGGTACTGGCGGCCCGCCTGCTGGCCCTGTTCGGCGAGCGCCGAGCCCCCCTGGCGATGGGCCTGACGGGCCTGATCTTCGGTATCCCGGTCTTCTTCGACGTCGGCATCTTCGTCCTGGCCCCGCTCGTCTACGCGGCGGCCAAGCGAGGCGGCAAGTCCATCCTCCTGTACTGCCTCCCCCTCCTGGCCGGCCTGTCCATGACCCACGCCTTCCTGCCGCCGCACCCCGGCCCCGTCGCCGCCGCGGGCCTGCTGCACGTCCAGCTCGGCTGGGTCATCCTGATGGGCATCGTCTGCGGCCTCCCGGCCGTACTTGCCGCCTGGGCGTTCTCCGCCTGGATCGGAAAGCGGATCTTCGTCGCCGTACCGCAGGACATGGCCGAGGCGGCGGAGGAGGCGAAGCAGGCGGTCGTGGCCGAACAGCGCGCCCAGGGAGTGGAGCCCCAGGAGCACCCGGTCCCGCTCACCACGGTCCTGGCCATCATCGGTACACCGCTGATCCTCATCCTGGCGGCCACCTTCTCCTCGATCGCCCTGGACCCGTCCCCCGGCCGCTCGGTCCTGGAGTTCTTCGGCAGCCCCTTCGTGGCCCTGACCCTGGCCCTGCTCCTGGCCTACTACCTGCTGGGCATCCGGCGCGGCTGGTCCCGCAAGTCCCTGGAAACGGTGTCGACTTCCTCCCTGAAGCCGGTCGGCAACATCCTGCTGGTGGTCGGCGCGGGCGGGATCTTCGGCGCCGTGCTGAAGGCGAGCGGGGTCGCCCAGGCCCTGTCGGACACCTTCCACGGCGTGGGCCTGCCGGTGATCGTGCTGTCGTACCTGATCTCCCTCGTCCTCCGGGTGGCCCAGGGCTCGGCGACGGTGGCGATCGTGACGACGGCGGGCATCGTGGCCCCCCTGCTGTCGGAGGGCCACCACTCGCAGGCCTTCGTGGCCCTGGTCATCATGGCGATCTCGGCGGGCTCCATCTTCGCCTCGCACGTCAACGACGGCGGTTTCTGGATGGTCGCCAAGTACTTCGGCATCAGCGAACGGGACACGCTGCGGACGTGGACGGTCCTGGAATCGGTGCTGTCCGTCGCGGGGTTCGCGGTGGCGGCGGCGGTGAGCGTGTTCGTGTGAACGTGACGTGAGTGAAACCGGGGATGGGCGGGCTGACTGGTTCCGGCACAGGGAAGTCGTCCATACTGCCGCCGTGGAGCAGCGCATAGGAGCGAGCAGCAAGCCGTCCGAGGCCGAGCCGTTGAAGGCCGAGCCCGTGACGGGCGCCGGTTTCGACCCGGCGTTCATCCCCGGAATCACGGTCCCGGCGCCGACGAGGTCCGACGAACCGGAGCCGGAGCCGGAGCCGGAGCCGCTGGACGCGGAAGCGGAGGCGGAGGCGGCGCGGTCATCGACGGCGTCGGATCCGGAGGACGCCGTCCCCGAATCCGACGCCACCGAGGAAACCGCGGAAGAAGGGGCCGAGGGCCCGGTCTTCGAGGCCGCCGACCGCCGAGCGAAGATCGTGGCCGACCGCAAGGGCGTCCGCCTGCGCCTGGACGAGGAGTCCTGCGAGTTCCGCTGGGACGAGATCGCCGCGGTCGAGACGGAGTCCCCCCGCTTCGGCAAGCGCTACACGATCACCGTGCACACCCCGGACCGCCGCTGGTACCCGATCGAGATCGAGGCGACGACGAAGTCCCACTTCAAGGAGTGGGACGAGCAGCTGGACGCGGTGCTGGACGCGTACTTCGAGGACGGCGAGGCCCCTTCGTCCACCGAGACCGCCGAGGCCGGCGAGGAAACCGAGTGACCGAAGCGGGTCCGGTGGACCTGGTTCACCTGGAGGACGCGGACGGGTCCCGTTGCGTCGTAGGCGTGACGGGACCGAGCGGGCCCATCGGTGACACCCCTCGCGCGGATGTGCTGCTCTCCACGGCCTTCGCCGACGCACGCGTGGACATGCCTGCACATCCTCGCGGGTGATCTCGACGCCCGGCAGGGCGACCTGACCGAACCGGCGCCGGGAAAGAACGCGGGCCCGACGACCACCGCGAACGGGTGAACCGGGTCAGGCGGACCTGGGGGAAGAAGTCCCCTTCAGGGAGTCGATGAAGGGGACGAAGGCGGTGGCGGGGAAGGTGAGGGTGGCTCGGGCGGGTGTTTTGGAGTCGCGGATGGCTATGTGGGTGTCCAGGTCGGCCACTTCGACACAGTCGTTCCCCTCGCCTCCGCCGGAGAAGGACGACTTCTTCCACGAGGTGGTGATGTTCATGCCGGTCCTCACAGCTCCTTCGCCAACTGGTGGATGAGGTCACGCGACTGCTCGGGGGACAGTGCCTGTTCCCGCACCTTACGGAAGAGTTTTCGAAAGTGCTCCAGTTGGGCTTCGGAGTCGACGAAGGCTGTGCCGTGTGGAGCGTCGCGTACGACGGTGTCCAGTCGGGGGACCGCTCCACCGAGGTGAACCATGGTGCTTCCGGCTCCCGCGAAGTCGTGCAACGCGAAGGGGATGATCCGCACCGCGACATGGTCGGCCTCGGACACTTCCAGGATGCGGTTCAGCTGAGCCCGGGAGGCTGCCCGTCCGGCCACCTGAATGCGGAGCGCTGCCTCATGGATCACGGTCTCGTACGGGATGGGCTCGGGCCCGTCGATGACGACCCTCCGCTTCATCCGGTGCTCCACGCGGAGGTCCACTTCGCTGTCCGGGAACTCGGGATTCATGTAGGCGAAGAGGGCTCGGGCATAGTCCTCCGTCTGAAATAGCCCCGGTACGTGGATGACTGCCACGTCGTGGCGGAACGTCGCGTGATGGTCCAGCTCGGCGAGATCCTGGTAGGCGGCTGGTAGGACAGCCCGGTATTCCTCCCACCACCCCCGGGTACGGTCGGTCGCCATGTACGCAAGCGCATCGATCAACTCTGCATCGGCACAGGCATAGTTGGCGGCAAGTCGACGCACACGCTGCTCGCTCACACCCGCGATCCCGGACTCGATCTGACTCATCTGGACGGAGCTCGCCCCCAATAGGCTCGCCGCCTCAGTCGCTTTGAGGCCGGCCGCCTCTCGCAGCCTGCGCAGCTCACTGCCCAGGCGTACCTGGCGAGCGGTGGGGTGCCGACGTGCTGGCACGGTGCCCTTCTTTCATCAACGGCCTTGATGAGGTGACTCGTTCGAGGGTCAGATTACGCGACCGGCTTGCCGTGAATGAAATTTATGACCTACCTTCAGTGACGTACCGCATACGCAGCGGAAGCGCACCGTGTCGTCCTGCCATGACGGCTGCGGCAATGCCACCGCGCGCGAAATCCCCTCACCTCGACGGAGTTGATGACGCATGCCCGAAAACGAGTCCTTCGAGTCCTGGGGCTACACGCTCTACATCCCCAACGACCTCAGAGCGGTGACTGTGTGCCGCCGCACCCTGCGCCTGATCCTGACGCTGCATGGTCTGATCGGGATCGTGGACACCGCCGAACTGCTGGCGGCGGAGCTGGTCTCGAACGCCGTACGGCACACCAAGGGGCCGGCGGCGCTGAGGGTCCGCCGCACGCCGGAGGGGATGGTGTGGATCGGGGCGTGGGACACCGACCCCGCGCCGCCGGATCCGCCGCGTCCGCTGGAGCGGGTGGCGGAGCTGGAGGACGGGCGGGGGCTGGCGATGGTGAAGAGTTGCTCGGACTACTGGGGCTGGCAGCCTACGGCGCGGTTCGGGGACCGGGGGAAGTACGTGTGGTGTGAGCTGGGGGCGGCGTGATGGTCGGCTCGTCGCACGAGGCGTTGCACCGGATCTTCCAGAAGGATCCGACGCTGCTCACGAAAGCGTTACAGAAGGTCCTGCACGTGCCCTTCCCTCAGCCGCGGGAGATCGCGGCGCTGAACATCGACCTGACCGAGATCGAACCGGTCGAGCGCCGTGTGGACACGCTGCTGCGGGCGGAGACGGACGAGGGCACGTACCTGCTGGTGGTCGAGTCGCAGGGGAAGGTGGACGAGCGCAAGCGGGGCAGCTGGCCGTACTACCTGAGCTATTTGTATGAGAAATTCCGTTGCGAGCCGGTACTGATCGTCATCACCCAGAGCAGTACGACGGCCAGGTGGGCCTCGCGCCCGATCCGGCTCGGATTCCCGGGCTGGGAGTCGCTGACGGTACGGCCGCTGGTGCTCGGCCCGGACAACGTGCCGGTGATCGCGGACGAGCGACAGGCCCAGAAGGACGTCCCCCTTGCGGTGCTGTCGGCCATGACACACGGGCGTGGCCCGCAGGCTCCGGCCATACTGGAATCCCTGGCCGCCGCCCTGCGGACCATCGACCCCGACAGCGCCGCAGTCTTCGTGCAGTTTGTCGACTCCTGCCTGGCCGACCCCCAGGCGAAGCAGATGTGGAGGGACCTGATGACGGCGATCCAGTACTTCTGGCGACACCCGCTGGCCGAGCAGGTACGCGAAGAAGGACGGGAGCAGGGACTGGAGCAAGGCCGGGCCCAGGCCAAGGCGGAGATGGTGCTCCAGATCCTGGGATGGCGCAAAATCCCGGTGCCCGATACCTTCCGCGAGCGAGTCGAAGCCTGCACGGACCTGGCCCAGCTGGAGGCCTGGGCCCAGCGTGCCGTACATGCCACGGATGCGGCGGAGTTGTTCGCTGACGAGTGAGCAAGTGACCGTCGAGCCGCTCGCTTCTCGGCCAGTTTCGTGCTTCCGGGAGGCATGGGGAAGCAGCGAGCAAGCGGCCCGAAAGGGCGATGGCCCCGACGGTGTTGGGGGCAGCCGGGGGTTCCGGCGCCGGCAATATATCGTCGGTGTATCGAAGAACAGCCTGCTCGATATCTGAGGCCTCTGTCCACGTGGCGGGTTCCGTGAGCTCCGGAACCCGCCACGTGGCGGACCGCACGACGTCATTTGCCCTGCCGATATGGGACGGGTGAGGAGAATTACCTCAATTCATCTATGCGGTGCCGCGTAGCGGTCCGAATCGCGATGGCGCGTGGTGGTTGCCTTCATCTTCGTGCCACTGGCAACTGGCCGCTTGAATATATCCCTCACCTTCATTCAGGAGGAAGAGGGTGCCGTGTGACGGGGTGATTCCACGCTTTTGTAGGAATTCTGCGCGCTCGTTCTCGTCAAGTTGTGTGATCTCCAGATCTTTATAGCTAGGCCTTAGGTGTATCAACTCGACGGCTGGGAAAAAGACGTCGATGCGCGTCTCGTAGAGTTGTGGCTGGAAGCTCCTGAGGAGCAGTGAGGAATGTGAAACAGAGTACTGCCATACTTGGAATCCTCGACTCCAATAAGCAACTTGACGCACTATTACCTCGCAGGCATGGGCCAGGTGGTTGGTTCGGGGACTATAACCGCTTTACCGTTCTCGTAAAACGTGATCGTATCCCAGGTGCGATCTTCTAGTCGGACGGCCTTTCCGATGTGATACATCTCGCGTTCTGTTGCCCACCAGTTCCAGTCGTCGCCCATGCCATTCTTGTAAGCATTCATGAACTTCTCTGCTGGGGTGTCTCCAAAGAATCCATCCATGAGGACGTGGAGATGGACGTTCGGGTTGTGCGCTGCGGCCCTCACCTCGGATTCCCATCCTGTATGGTTATCAAGAAAGTGTGTATATCCGTTTTCTTCTGCGAATCTACGCAAATTGTCTGGATTGGCCGGGTCCGGATTTCGGATACCGAGTGCCACATTATTAGGGCATGTGTCTGGTGCGAGACCTAGCGCGTCAGTCTGTCGATGTGGGGCATGGACGTATGTGGCGGGATTGGGATCAGGTGCGAGCCCGAGAGGATCCGGAGTTAGGTACCGAGCCGTTTCGGGATCGAAATGGCGGAAGTAGTTGTAATGAAGGCCCGTTTCCAGGTCGCAGTACTGGCCCGGGAAGCGTAGCGGAGTGTACGCCGTACTGTCCCTGGCCCAGGCCGTCGCCCCCCACAGAGTGCTCCGGGCGCGCCAAGCCACATCGCCTTGTTCGTCGACGAGTTCACTCGGGGTGCCGACAAGGTCTGTGATGATGGCGAAGAAACGGGAGTCGATTTCTTCTTGTGGGGCGTCGGCCGCGACGATGCGTTCGGTTTGGGTGATGGGGCTGAGGCCCTGGTGCTCCCAGGTGAGAGTGACAGGGTGGAGCCCCTCAGATGTTGTGGTCTGTTCGCAGAGAGTGGTGCCGTCCCACGTGAAGTCCACCTCCTCCAGGACCGTTTCGCCGTCCTCGGCCATGCGGAGTTTGGCTGTACGGCGGCTCAGGGGGTCGTAGGTGTAGCGCCAGCGGGTGCCGTCGGGGGTGATCACCGAGGTGAGGCGGTCCTCGGCATCCCATTCGTAGTGCCAGGTGTCCGGCTTGCGGGACAGGCGGGTTTTCTGGCGGAGGGTGATGCGGCCGAGGGCGTCGTGTTCGTAGCGGACGTTGCCGGCTCGGGTGAGGCGGGTGCCTGTGTAGGTGCGTGGGCCCGTTGCTTCCGTGCCCGGGTGGTCCGACGGCCAGGACGCTTGGGTCTGGTTGCCTGCCTCGTCGTAGGCGTAGCTTTCCGTCCAGTTCGTCGCGTGGACTGCCGTGACCCGGCCTGTTGCGTCCAGGTCGAAGCGGCGGGTGCCGGACAGGTGGTCTTCGATGCCGATCACGTTGCCGTCGGCCCGGTAGGTGTACGCCCGGTGCTGGACCCTGTGGCCCGCAGCTCCGGTCACCGACTGGGTGGTCAAGCGGCCCAACGCGTCGAAGGTGTGCTCCAGCGTGAGCGTTTCGCCGAAGTGGCGGGTCAGTTCGCGGCCCGCCTCGTCGTACGTGAAGTCGATGGCTCGGCCTGATGCCACCATGTTCGTGCGGTGGCCTGCTGCGTCGTACGTCCAGGTGGTGACGGCGCCTGTCGGTGTGGTGCGGCCCGTGCGGCGGCCCAGGGCGTCGTACGTGTATTTCACCGTGCGGCCGTTGACGGTCTCTGAGTGGAGGCGGCCGTAGCGGTCGCGGAGCAGTGTCAGGGTTGTGCCGCCCGGGCCCGTGGCCTGGGCCAGTTGGTCGGTGAAGTCGTATGCGTACGTCGTCACCTGGCCTGCCGCGTCTTTGCGGATCACCTGGCCCAGCTCGTTGCGCTCGAATGACGTCACCTCGCTGAGGGCGTTCTGGCGTGAGACCAGGCGGCCCGCGCCGTCGTACTCGTACGTCAGTGTGCGGTGGTCGAAGTCCGTCTCCGACAGCAGGCGTCCGGCCGGGTCGTAGACGTACTCCCACGTCAGGCTCTGTGGGTTCGTGACCTTTGTCAGGCGCAGTTCTGTGTCGTGGGTGAACTCGTAGCGGACGCCGTCAGGGCCTGTGCGGGCGCTCAGGAGGTCGAAGTGGGTGTACTCGAAGCAGGAGAGGCCGCCCAGGGGGTTGGTGTGGCTGGTGCAGTTGCCTTCGCCGTCGTACGTCCAGGTCTCCGTCGTGCCGTCTGGGGCGGTGCGGCGGGTCAGGTGGCCTTCGATCGACCATTCCAGCCGGGTTGTGGCGCCTGTCGCGTCCGTGATCGCGGTGGGGTGGCCCAAAGCGTCCCGTTGGTATCGGGTCACCGCGCCCAGCGGGTCCGTCACCGTCACCGGGAGGCCGGTGCGGTCGCAGACCACGGTCGTGATGTGGCCCAGCGGGTCCGTGACGGAGGTCAGGTGGCCGGCCTCGTTGTACGTGAACCGGGTCGTCTGGCCTGCCGGGTCCGTGACCGATGTGCGGTTGCCCCGCTCGTCATACGTCTGGCGGATCACCGTGCCGTCCGGGTTCACCACCTTCACCGGCAGGCCCAGGTCGTTGTACTGCGCCTTCGACTCGCGCCCGTCCGGGCGGGTCACCGACGTGAGGTTGCCGGCCTCGTCGTACTCGAATGTCGTCGTGTGGCCCAGTGGGTTGGTCGTGGAGAGGAGGCGGTTGTAGCGGTCGCGGACGTAGCGGGTGGTCGCACCGAGTGCGTCTGTCTCTGCCACCACCTGCCAGGCCCCGTTGACCAGGTAGCGGCGGGTGTGGCCCTCGCCGGTCGTGGCCGTGGTGGTGCGCAGGCCTGTCGTGGGGTCCGGGTCCTCGTACGTCAGGCGCAGGGCCATGTGGCCTGCCGCGCCGGCCTCGGCTATGCAGCGGTCCTGGTCGTCGTACTCGTAGGTGTAGGAGCGGTCGTTGGTGTCCGTCCAGGATGTGATCCGGCCCCGGTCGTCGTAGGTGAAGCGGAGGGGCAGGGCGGAGGAGTTGATGACCTCGGTGAGGTTGCCGTCCGTGTAGGCGAAGCGTTTCAGCTCCTCGCCCGTCGCGGTCAGGTGGTACGCCGTGATCCGGCCCGAGTCCGTGGTGATGCTCACGCCCTGGCCGGCACTCGTGTGGATGGCGAGGGGTGTGCCGTCGGTGTCGTAGTCGAAGGTGATCCAGTTGCCGTTGCGGTCGTCTACCTGTTCCAGGACCGCGAGGCCGGGGCCTTGGTCGGCGAAGTGGCGTACGCGGCCGGTGCGGGGGTCGATGATCGTGTAGCCGCCGTCCACGCGGTCCAGGGCAAGGCGGGGGCCGTGGCTGGGGAGGGTCGGTACGCCGGGTGCCGGGTGGGGGTAGGACAGGAGGAGGCCGTCTTCGGTGACGTAGACGACTCCCTCGGCGTCGATCTCCAGGCGCTGGTCCAGGGTGGAGGACCAGGAGGGGCCGAACCAGCGGCCCAGGTGGTAACCGGACTCCACCCGACGCCCGAGTACCAGCGGCAGTGTGCCGGGGAGGGTGACGTCGGTCTGCGGCAGGTACATCTTGCCGGTGGCGAGGTCGATGGGGTCGGTGCCGCCGCTGTATACCGAATCCGGATCCCGCGAGGGCTCGTGCGGGTCCTGGCTGACCTTCTCTCGGGCCGACCCGCGGGCCGCGTCCTCCGCCCCGGCCCGTGCCTCTCGCCGTGCGGCGGCTTCCGCTGCGTCCCGTGCCAGGCCGGCCTCCGCCCCGGCGCCGTCGCCGAGGAGGAACTGGGGGGCCATGCGGCCGCCGAACTCCGAGGGGTCCTTGCGGAACTGGGTCCACATGTCCTTCAGGGCGCGGTCGGGGTGGGAGGCGGTGGAGACCAGGCCGGAGAGGGTCATGCTGACGTTTTGCATGTACTGGGCGGGGTGGGTGAGGTTGTAGGGGTCCTCGGGGTCCAGGCCGCGGGCGAAGTTGATCAGGCCGGCCGTGCCCTTGACGAGGCCCCCGCCGAAATGGGTGAGTTCGATGCCGGTGGACACGGCGTTGTCCACGAGGTCGCCCTTGAGACGCTCCAGCGGCGGAGGCTCGGCCGGGGAGTGCGCGAGGGCCGCCTTCACCTTGCTCTGTGCCTCGCAGGCGGCCGTGTTGCGCTGTTTGCGGGCCTCGGCGAGCTTGTGGACGGCGGCCTGGACGCCGGCCTTGCCCGGATCGTGGAACGGTCCGGGTTTTGCGCCCGGGTCCTGGTCTGTTTTGACCTTGGCGTTGTAGGCGTCGACCTTCTTGTTGTAGGCATCGACGGCGTCCTTGGACGCCTGCACCCCCTTCCTGTACAGCGCTATGGCGTCCTTGGCCTGGCCCTGCGCCCACTGGACGCTGTCGGCGTACGACTCAAGGGCACCGGCGGCCGTATGGCAGGCCTCGGCCGCCTGCGCCCACTTGGCGGGGTGGACCCCGAACTTCTTGCGGAAGGCGTCGCCGCCCTCGCCCTGCCAGCCGGAGGAGTCGACCTTCTTCAGACCCTGACTGACCTTGGTGAAGGCGGCGCTGAAGTCGCGCAGGTGCTTGGCGCTGGCGCGGATCGTGGCAGGGTTGCCGTGGACGAGTTCGTTCGCCTCGTCCGTCTGGCCGAGCTGCTGTTCCCCGGGGGTCGCGCCCAGGTCGGAGGCGACCCCGTCGCCCCAGTCCTCGAGCTTGTCCGCCCATTTGTGCAGTCCGACGTGGTCCAGCTTGTCGCCGACCTTGTGCGCGGCCCAGTCGACGCCCTCGCCGAGCTTCTCCTTGCCCTTGTCGTAGACATGCTCGGCACCGCCCAGCAGCGCATTGGTCACATCCCCCAGGCCCATCAGCCCGCACCGCCCTGCTGCCCGGCGGTCTTGGCGCGGTCCTCGGGGGAGGGGCCGAGGGTGTCGTCCAGCGCCTTGTTGTAGGCGTCGTCCGAGATGCCGAACTCGCCGTGCACATCGGCCGGGTTCAGACCCGGCGGGGCGATGGTGTGGGACGTCATGACGTCGTGTGCGGCGCCCTTCCAGCCCTGCTTGCTGTTGTCCCAGGCCGTCTCGAAGGACTGCCCGCTGTAGTCCGGGTGGGTGTAGGCGTGGGCGGTGCTGCCGGCCCACTGGCCCCAGCTCATCTTCTCGACGTCTTCCTCAGAGGCGTACGGGTTGCCCACCAGCGAGTTCGCACCGACCTTCAACGCACCGCCGACGTACTGATCGGTCTCGTAGTACGTGCCCGCCGCCAGACCCGTCTTCCCGGCGAAGCCGTTGCCCTCGTTGATCAGCGAGCGCACACCCCACTCCCAGCGCTCACAGAACGACTTGAACGCGCCCGTCAGCCCCTCATGCCCCAACTCCAGCCCCGACAGAGCGATCTCACCGAAGCCACGCCCGGCCCCCGCCTCACCGACCATGCCGAGCTCCCTCAGCTCACCCAGCGCATCGGTCAGACCCTTGGCGATCAACGCCAGCCCGTCCGTCCTCAAGTCCTTGCCACTGCTGTCGGTCATGCCGCATCCCCCGTCCCCGTCCCGGTGTCGACCGCCGCCCCGTCCGCCACGATCCCCCGCACCGGCGGGAACAGCGCCCCCTCGCCCTCACTGCCCACATCCAACGCGACCCCGCACGGCACCCCCACCGCCACCACCCCCGCATCCAGCAGACGCGCCCCCAGCCACCGCTGGTACGCCCACTCCCGCTCACCCTCACCTCGCGCGACCGCGAAACGGGCCAGCGCACGCTCGTGAGAGAAGGCGTAGATCCAGCGGACACCACCGGAGTCGGCCGTCAACGGCGCCTCGTCTTCGTCCACCGGCACCAGCACCGCCGTACGACGGAATGCGCCCAGCAGCACCGCGAACGCGCGGCGCCTGCGCTCGACGGCGTCCGGCGACCGAACATCAGGTGAGGGGACGCGGGGCGAGGACTCGGATCGCCCCTCGTCGGATCCGGCCACGTCCATGTAGTCGTACAGCCGTGACCTCGGTATTCGTGCGGTCGAGTCGGAATCGCCCCCGTGTTCGGTCATGCGCCGGATCCTCACACTGGGCCTTCGCGGACTGCAACGCGGTACTCGCGTCACCGCACGGAAATGGCCGAATGTGTCACGTCTGGCGGGCGTCCGGCGCCGCGGCCTCCAGATCGTCGACGCTCCCCGACATGATCGTCCGCACGTGCTCGGTGATGTGTTCCGCCGGCCAGTCCCACCAGGCCACCGCCAGCAGGCGGGCGATGTCGCGGTCGTCGTAGCGGGTGCGGATGAGGCGGGCCGGGTTGCCGCCGACGATGCCGTAGTCGGGGACGTCGCCGGCGACCACGGCTCCGGTCGCGATGATCGCGCCGTGGCCGATCCGTACGCCCGGCATGACCGTCGTGCCGTGGCCGAACCAGACGTCGTTGCCGACGACGGTGTCCCCGCGGTTCGGCAGGCCGGTGAGCAGGTCGAAGTGGTCGGCCCAGGAGCCGCCCATGGTGGGGAAGGGGAAGGTCGAGGGCCCGTCCATGCGGTGGTTGGCGCCGTTCATGATGAACCGCACGCCTGTGCCGAGGGCGCAGAACTTGCCGATGACCAGCTTCTCGGGACCGTAGTGGTAGAGCACGTTGCGCGTCTCGAACGCGGTCGGGTCGTCCGGGTCGTCGTAGTAGGAGTACTCCCCGACCTCGATCAGGGGGGATTGCACCAGCGGCTTGAGCAGCACCACCCGCGGCTGCCCGGGCATGGGGTGGAGGACCGTCGGGTCGGCGGGTACGGGCATGGTGAGCGCATCCTCAGGGGTTGTTCGGGGTCGGTGACCGATCCATGATCGACCTCCGAGCCGTTCAGGACATCCGGTTTGTCGTCTGCGCCGACGCGCGAGGACGCCCGGGCCGTCGAAGGCCCGGGCGTCCTCGCTACGCGAAGGTCATGTCACGGCAGCGCGTGCACATGCGCTCCCACCGCGTTCGACCAGGCGTTCCCCGACGACGCGTCCCAGTTCGTCGACCAGGTCATCGCGCCCCGCAGGTCCGGGTAGGTCCTGGACGGCTTGAAGGAACCGCAGTTCGTGCCGGCCGTCAGGCAGTCCAGGGCGTTGTTCACCACGGACGGTGAGACGTAGCCGCTGCCCGCCGCGCTCGTCGAGGCCGGGAGGCCGAGGCCCACCTGGGAGGGGGACAGGCCGCCCTGGAGCTGGATGCAGGCGAGGGCGGTGAGGAAGTCCACCGATCCCTGGCTGTAGACCTTGCCGTCGCAGCCCAGCATGGAACCGCTGTTGTAGTACTGCATGTTGACGACCGTGAGGATGTCCTTCACGTTCAGCGCGGTCTGGAAGTAGGAGTTCGACGTCGACTGCATGTCGATCGTCTGGGGGGCCATCGTGAGGACGAGGGAGGAGCCCGCCTTTGCCGACAGGGCGCGCAGTGCCTGCGTCATGTACGTCGCGTTGAGTCCGTTCTCCAGGTCGATGTCGACGCCGTCGAAGCCGTACGTCTGCATCAGGGAGTACACCGAGTTGGCGAAGTTCGTCGCCGACGTCGAGTCGTTGATGGACACCGTGCCGTTCTGGCCGCCGATGGAGATGACGACCTTCTTGCCGGCCGCCTGCTTGGCCTTGACGTCCGCCTTGAACTGGTCGACCGTGTAGCCGCCGAGGCCCGAGGAGTCCAGGTTGAAGGTCACCGCTCCCGGCGTCGAGGTGGCGTCGGCGAAGGCCACCGCGATGATGTCGTACGACGACGAGACGTCCGACAGCTTCTGGACCGTGGCGCCGTTGTTGAAGTTCTGCCAGTAGCCGGTCACCGCGTGCTTGGGCAGGGCGCCACCGCCGCCGCTGCTCCCGCCGGAGGTCGTGGTGGCCGTCACCGACGCCGACTTCGCCGACTCGCCCGCCGCGTTCGTCGCGGTCACCTGGAAGGTGTACGACGTCGACGCCGACAGGCCCGTCACGGTCGCCGACGTGCCCGTCGCGGAGGTCACCTTCGTGCCGTTCCGGTACACGTTGTAGCCCGTCGCGCCGGAGACCGCCGACCAGGACAGGGAGACGGACGAGGACGTCGTACCGGAGACCGCCAGGCCGGACGGCGTGGACGGGACCGTGGGGGCGGGGTCGCCGCCTCCGCCGCCGTCGGGGCCGTAGACCGAGACGTCGTCGGCGTAGTAGGCCGCCTGGCCGTACCAGCCGTGCGTGTAGATCGTGACCGATGTCGTTGACGCGCCGGTGGTGAAGGTCGTCGAGAGCTGCTTCCAGGACGCGGTGTCGGGGGTCCACGTCGAGACGTCCGTCGTGCCCGTGCCCGTCACGCCCAGGTAGGAGTAGCCGCCCTGGACCCATGCGCTCAGGGTGTACGTGGAGTTGGGCTTGACCGCGACCGTCTGGGTGCACTGGGCGTCGTCCTGGCCGGCCGGGGTCGCCTTGAGGGCCGCGGTTCCGCCGTGCACCGGGGAGGAGACGGTCGTGCCGCTGCCCGCCGTGCACGTCCAGTTGGCGAGGCCCGACTCGAAGCCCGCGTTCTTGACGTTGTTGACGTCCGCGGCGGAGGCGGGGCCGGCGGCGGCGGTGAGGCCCGCGACGGAGAGGGCCAGGGCCGTGGCCGCGGACCACAGGGTGATTCGCCGTCCACGGGGTCTGGGTATGCCTGGTGCATGGTCCACTGGGGCCTCCGGTGGGGAAGTGGGGTCCGGCGAGGGAGCCTGGGGAGGGGAGGGAGAGGCGGTGGCCACCGTCCGGCTACAAGTTGGTCCAGACCAATCCGGGTGTCAAGAGGTCCAGACCAAATACGTTTCCGGTTCGCCGCTCAACCTGTCCGGTTTTGGCGGGACTTGTGCCGGACGAGTTCCACGCGAGCTTCACAAACGCTGTTCTCCGGTCATTCGGCCGTGGATACAGTGCTCACGTAGTCACGCAGTGAAGTCGTCCTGGCTCACGGGAGTGACCTCCGTGAGCCGGCGGGTGTGAAGAGCGGGGAGCTGCGCGTGCCAACTGCCATTGCCGTGACCAGTGCCGACATGGCACTGCCGGCACAGGACGAACGGACCATGCCGGCCGTCGTGCTGAGCGGCCTCGACCAGCGGCCGCTGGAGCACACCCTCACCGAACTGCACACCCTGACCGAGCAGTACGGATACGTCATCGTCGTGTGCTCGACCGCGACGCCCGAGCCCGTGGTGCGCCGGCTCCACACCCTGCGCTCGCTGCTGGAGAGCGACCGCATCGCCGTGTTCCGGCCGCCCGAACTGCCCCCGCTGGCCATCGCCGTGCTCGCCCGGCAGCTGCGTCAGCTCGCCTCCTGCGACCTGAGCCCCGGTGTGCTCGCCTCCGCCGGGCGACTGCTCACCCACTACGTCCACGCCGGCGCCGTGCTCGGCTCGGTCGCCAGGCTGGACCGGGTGCCGGTCGGACTGAAGGCGCACGCCAAGTCGTGGGTGCCCGGCAGCCAGTTCGCCGTACTCGCCCATCCCGAGCCCCAGCTCGTGCGCACCGGTCCCGGCGTCACCCTCAAGGGACCGGAGTTCAACACCTGGATGCTGGTCGCCAGAGGACAGCAGGCGCAGGGCGACTGGGTCTCCGGGCTCGCGGGGCAGTGGAGCGTGCACGGTCTGCGCGAGGTCCCGCTGCCCGCCGAGTCCCCGGTGTGGTGGGGGACGGGCCGGACGACCGAGTTCTGCAGCTACCTCGCCGATCTGTCCGTTCTGTATCAACTGGTGACGTCGGTACGGCAGTCCAGCTGTCACTGGTGCGGACTCGACGTCATCGGCGACCGCTGTGTCTTCTGCTCCGCCACCCCGCCCGCGTACGAACCCGCCGCGCCCCGCGCCCTGGAACAGCGCACGCCCGCCTGACCCGGCCAACCAGTCCGCATCCCGCTCGACCGATTCCCCCAATGAGGTTGCACGGTTCATGAACTCCCGTCAGCGCCGCGGCGTGATACTCCTGATCCTCTCGGTCCTGTGCGCTCTCGGCGCGTTCGCCGGCGTGCTCTCCGTGGTCCACAACGTGAACTCCAAGGTCGGCCCCGAGGTCACCGCCTACCGGGTCAGGTCCGACGTGAAGCCGTACACCGCGCTGAGCGGCGACCAGTTCGAGAAGACCAAGATGCCCAGGCGGTGGCTGTCCGGCACCGCGGTCACCGACCTCCGGCAGATCCAGGGCAAGATCGCGGTGACCACCCTGCGCGCCGGCTCCCTCCTCCAGACCGACATGATCGTCGACCAGCCCGCCCTCCAGCCAGGACAGCAGGAGGTCGCCATCATGATCGACGCGGCGACCGGTGTGGCGGGGAAGATCACCCCGGGATCGCACGTCAACGTGTACGCCACCTTCCCCGGCAAGAAGGAGGGCGACCCGGACCAGTCGAAGATCATCGTCACCGACGCCCGGGTCCTCGACGTCGGCCAGATCACCGCCCTCGACCCGGACCAGAGCAAGAACCAGCAGCAGCCCAGCGAGGCCGTGCCGATCACCTTCGCGCTGTCCACCCTCGACGCCCAGCGCATCACCTACGCCGAGTCCTTCGCCCAGCGCGTCCGGCTCGCCCTGGTGGCACCCGGCAGCGAGACCAGCGTCCCCGACAAGGACCGCACCTACGAACTCGCGACGGACAAGTGAGAGGCGGCCCGCATGCCCACCAGGATCCTCCCGGCCGGCGCGGACCCCGACGCGGTCCGCTCCCTCGTCACCCTGCTCAGCCAGCTCCCGGACGCCGAGCCGCAGTCACCCGCCGGCGACTCCACCCAGCTGGTCGACACCCTCGCCCGCCTCGCCGCCGAGTCCGTGGACGAACTGCCCGAAGTCGTCGTCGTGCACGAGCGGATCGGCCCGGTCCCGGCCCTGGAGCTGATCCGTGAGGTCGCCCTGCGCTTCCCCGCCGTCGGCGTCATCCTCGTCACCACCGACGCCGGCCCGGGCCTGTTCTCCGCCGCCATGGACTCCGGCGCCCGCGGCCTGGTCGCGCTCCCGCTGTCGTACGAGGAACTCGCCAGCCGCGTCCAGGCCGTCGCCCAGTGGTCGACGGGGGTACGGCGCCATCTCGGCCACGGCGCCGACGTGTTCGGCGGAGCCGGCGGTACGGTCGTCACGGTCAGCGGCGCCAAGGGCGGCGTGGGCACGACGCTGACGGCCATCCAGCTCGCCCTTGCCGCGCAGGCCTCCGGGCGGCCGGCGGCCCTGGTCGACCTGGACCTGCAGACCGGGGACGTCGCCTCCTTCCTGGACATCCAGTTCCGACGGTCGGTGGTCGACCTCGCCGCCATCACCGACATCTCGCCCCGCGTCCTCGCCGACGCCGTCTTCCGCCACGACACCGGGCTCGCCCTGCTCCTCGCCCCCGCCGAGGGCGAACGCGGCGAGGAGGTCACCGACCGGGCCGCCCGCCAGATCGTCAGCGCGCTGCGCTCCCGCTACGAGGTGGTCGTCGTCGACTGCGGCGCCCAGCTGAGCGCCGCGGGCGCCGCCGTGGTGGAGATGGCCGACACCGCGCTGCTCGTCACCACGCCGGACGTCGTCGCCGTACGCGGCGCCAAGCGGACGGTACGGATGTGGGACCGGCTGCAGATCCGCAAGGCCGAGGAGACGACGGTCGTCGTCAACCGGCACACGCGCAGCACGGACATCCAGCCCGCGCTGGTGCAGCGCATCACCGGCACGGCGCTCGCGCGTACCGCCGTTCCCGCCAACTTCAAGGAACTTCAGGCCGTCGTGGACGCCGGACGGCTCCATGAGCTCGACAACAAGAGCACTGTGAAGCAGGCGCTGTGGGGGCTCGCGGGAGAGCTGGGTCTGGTGAAGGCGGCCGAGGGGGCGGCGCACCGCGGGAGCGGGCGCGGCCCCGGCGGATTCCGGCGGCGGAAGGAGTGAGCGCTCCATGAGAAGGCCCGACGGAGACCGGGGGCAGGTCAGCATCGAGTTCCTCGGCATGACGCCGCTGATCGTCCTGACGCTGGTGCTGGTGTGGCAGGCCGTACTCGTGGGGTACACCTTCACGCTCGCCGGGAATGCTGCCGACGAGGCCGTGCGGGCGGGGACGGCCGCGGCCCCGGGCGGCGCACGGCAGGCGGCCTGCTCGGCGGCGGGGCTGAAGGACCTGTCGGCGGCGTGGAGGGGGAGTGCCAAGGTGACCTGCAGTCCGAGCGGCTATGTGACGGCCGACGTCGCGCTGCACGTCCCCGTCCTCTTCCCCGGCCTGATCGACTTCCCGGCCACGGTGACCGGCCACGCCGGTGCCGTCGAGGAGGTGAAGCGCTGAGATGCCGTACCGGCGCGGGCGACGGGACGCGGGCCAAGTCGCCATCGAATACCTCGGGTTCCTCCCGGTGCTGCTGATCGTCGGGCTGGCCGGCATCCAGATCGGCGCCGTCGCCTACGCCGCCGAGCAGGCCGGCACGGCGGCCCGGGCGGGGGCGCGGGCCGCGTCGCTGCAGCAGTCGTACGGGCAGGCCTGCGCGGACGCGGTGAGCGGCGGGATGACGGTGAACTGTTCCGCCGCCGAGGGAGACGACTCCGTGACCGTCACCGCCACCGTCCACATCCCCAAGATCGTCTGGGACTTCGGCAACGCCACCAAGTCCGCCACCATGCCGCTCGACCACAGCGAGGAGCCATGAGCCTGCGGGCACGCATCAGCACTCCGGAGGAGCACGGCAGCCGGGGCGAGGACGGCCACCTGGTCGCCTCCTACCGGGCCAAGCTGCTGGAGGAGATCGACCTCGCGGAGATGAGTTCGCTCGCGGCCGCCGAGCGCCGGGCGCGCCTGGAGCGGGTGCTCGGGCACATCATCAGCCGCGAGGGCCCGGTGCTGTCGACCGTGGAGCGCTCGCAGCTGATCCGCCGGGTCGTGGACGAGGCGCTGGGCCTCGGCATCCTTGAGCCGCTGCTGGAGGACGCGTCGATCACCGAGATCATGGTGAACGGCCCCGACGCGATCTTCGTCGAGCGGGGCGGACGCGTGGAGCAGCTGCCGCTGCGGTTCGTCTCCGCCGACCAGCTGATGCAGACCATCGAGCGGATCGTCTCCACGGTGAACCGCAGGGTCGACGAGTCGAACCCGATGGTGGACGCCCGCCTGCCCTCCGGCGAGCGCGTCAACGTCATCATCCCGCCCCTGTCGCTGACCGGCCCGATCCTCACCATCCGCCGCTTCCCGCGCTCCTTCACCCTGCAGGAGCTGATCTCCTTCGGCTCGCTGGACGAGCACATGGTGTACCTGCTGGCGGGCCTGGTGCAGGCGAAGTTCAACATCATCGTCTCGGGCGCCACGGGCACCGGGAAGACGACCCTGCTGAACGCGCTCTCCGGACTGATCCCCTCCCACGAGCGCATCATCACCATCGAGGACTCCGCCGAACTCCAACTCCAGCAGACGCACGTGGTCCGCCTGGAGTCGCGGCCGCCGAACGTCGAGGGCAAGGGCCAGGTCAGCATCCGCGACCTGGTCCGCAACTCCCTGCGCATGCGCCCCGACCGGATCGTGGTCGGTGAGGTCCGCGGCGGCGAGTCCCTCGACATGCTCCAGGCGATGTCCACCGGCCACGACGGTTCGCTCGCCACCGTCCACGCGAACAGCGCCGAGGACGCGCTGACCCGGCTCCAGACCCTCGCCTCCATGTCCGACGTCGAGGTCCCCTTCGTCGCCCTGCACGACCAGATCAACAGCGCGGTCGACGTCATCGTCCAGCTCACCCGGTTCGCCGACGGCGCCCGCCGGATCACCGAGATCGCGCTCCTCGACAGCCACGGCGGGGAGCCGTACCGGATCGCGACCGTGGCCCGCTTCGACGCCCAGCCCATGACCTCCGACGGCCGCGTGTACGGCGCCTTCCGGTACTTCCCGCTGCCCCGCCGCACCGCCGACCGCCTCTACATGGCGAGCCAGCCCATCCCCCAGGCCTTCGGAGTCGCCGGCTCCGAGGACCAGCTCGCCACCCGAGAAGCCAGGTAGGCCACCCATGGAACTCCACACCCTCGTCCAGCTCACCACCGGCGTGACGCTGCTGACCTGCGTCCTGGCGGTGGCCGGCGTGCACACCTACGCCTCGGGCCGGGCCCAGCGCGCCGCCCTCGTGGACCGCCTCTCGCACACCGGCCCGCTCCCGGCCACCGGCCGCAGACGCCGCTTCCGCGACCTGGACCGGCGGCTGCGCCGCACCCGCTTCGGCCGCTGGCTCGAGCTGCGCCTCGCCGCGACCGGCCTGGACGTCACCCCGGGCGAGTTCTTCGTCTACATGCTCGCCACGGTCGCCGCGCTCTGGCTGATCGGCCAGGCCACCCTGGCCCCCTTCTTCGGCCCGATCGCCGGCCTCCTCGGCATCTGGGCGGCGGTCCAGTTCCTCAACTGGCAGCGGCAGAAACGCATCGAGCGGTTCATCAACCAACTCCCCGAACTGGCCCGCATCCTGGCCAACGCCACCCAGGCGGGCCTCGCCCTGCGCACCGCGATCGGCATGGCGGCGGAAGAACTGGAGGCTCCGGCGGGCGAGGAACTGGGCAAGGTCGCCGACCAACTGGCCATCGGACACTCCCTCGACGACGCGCTCGGCGAGCTCGCCGAGCGCCTCCCGTCGCGCGAACTGGTCGTCCTGGTCACCACCCTGGTCCTCTCGAACCGGGCGGGCGGCCAGGTGGTGTCGGCCCTGCGCAACCTCACCGAGACGCTGGAGGAACGCAAGGAGACCCGGCGCGAGATCCGCACCCAGCTCTCCCAGGTCACCATGACCTCGTACGCCGTCCCCGTCCTCGGCGTCGGCGCGCTCTTCCTCATGAACGCGGTCAAGGACGGCGCGCTGGCCCGGATGACCGGCTCCCCGGTGGGCCAGGGCTGCGTGATCGTCGCGTTCGCGATGTACGCCGTCGGCTTCGTCCTCATCCGGCGCCTGAGCCGGATCGACGTGTGAGGAGGCCGACGACCCGATGGCATTCCTGCTCGCACTGCTGATGGGCCTCGCCGTCTGGGGCGCCTTCACCGGCATCCGCATGTACCGCGCGGAGGCCAGGCTCCCCGGCGACCTCGCCCTCGCCCTGGAGGTGGGCGCCACCCGCACCGGCGCGGTGGGCTCGGTCATCGACCGGATGGGCATGCGCTACGCCCCCGCCGTGCTGCGGCTGATGGGCCCGCGCCTGGTCGCCAAGTACCGCCGCAGGATCGACCTCGCGGGCAACCCCGGCGGCCTGACCATCGACCGCTACGCGGCCCGCCGGGCGGTCTACGGCGCACTCGGCGGCGTGGGCTGCCTGGTCTTCCTCCTCCGCGGCCAGTGGTTCGTGGCCGTACTGCTGCTGCTCTTCGGCGCGTTCTGGACGGAGGTCGGCATCTGGTCGGCGATCCGGGTCCGCAAGGACGTCATCGAGCGCACCCTGCCCGACTTCCTGGACGTGCTCGCGGTGGTGGTCAGCGCCGGGCTCGGCTTCCGCCAGGCCCTGGACCGCGTCGCCTCGCGCTACGAGGGCCCCTGGGCCGACGAACTGCGCATCACCCTGCGCCAGATGGACCTCGGCATGAGCCGCCGCCAGGCCTTCGCGGAACTGCGCCGCAGGAACGACTCCGAGCAGGTGGCGATGTTCGTGACGGCGTTGCAGCAGGGCGAGGAACTGGGCGCGCCCATCGTCGACACGCTCGTCTCCCTCGCCAAGGACATGCGCCGCACCGACGCCCAGAACGCCCGCCGCAAGGCCGCCCGCGCGGTCCCCAAGGCCACGCTGATGATCACCACGTTCATGGTCCCGGCCACGATGCTCTTGCTGGGCGCCGGCCTGCTCCTCGGCTCGGGCGTGGACTTCGGCTCACTCACGGGGAAGTGAGGCGGACGTGACGGTGGCGGGTCTGACGGGGCGCGGCGGCGGGGGCGGGGAAGGTGCGCTCTTCGGAAGCCGGGTGAGAGGGGCGATGGCCCGTCTCCTACACCGGGTACGCGGACCGGAGCCGAGGGCCGGGGCAGCGGCCGGCCGGAGGGCTGGGGTGGTGGCCGGGGCGGGTGCCGGTGCCGGTGTGGCGGCTGGTACGACGGCTGGGGTGGTGGCCGGTGTGGCGGCTGGTACGACGGCTGGTGTGGTGGCCGGGACGGGTGCCGGTACGACGGTGGGATCGGCTGCCGGTGTGGAGGCCGGTGGGATGGCCGGTGTGGTGGCCGCTACGGCGACCGGTGTGGAGGCCGGGGTCGGTGTTGGCGTGCCGCCCTCGGAGAAGATCCAGGTCCGTGCCCTGCAGGCCATGTGCCGGCAGGTCTTCGGCTTCCGTCTGGCCATGATCGCCCTGGCCGCCCCCGCCGCCCTGCTCAACGCGGCCCCCGGCCTGGGCGTCCGCCTGGTCGGCGCGGCCGTGGTCGTCACCTTCATGGTGTCCTACGTCCTCTTCCGCGACTGGGAACGCTTCGGCCCCCTCCTCCTGCGCCACCCCAGCCTCCTCGCCGCCGACACCCTCTTCGGCTCCTTCCTCCTCATCTCGGCCGGCCCGGACACCACCCTCGCCTACGTCAGCGTCTGCACCCCGCTCCTCGCGGGCCTGGTCTACAGCTGGCGCGGCGCGGCCTGTTTCGCCTCGCTCCAGTCCCTCATCCTCCTGCTGGTCCACGCCACCCTGAAGGCCGACCGCCACGCACCGGTCGCCGAGGCTCTTCTCCTGCCCGGCCTGTGCGTCATCGCCGGCGCCATGGGCTCGACCCTGCGCAACCTCATGCTCCGCTTCGGCGCCGCCACGCACGCCCTGACGACGGCCCAGGCGCGCCTCGCGGCGGCGGAGGCGGTGAGTGCGGAACGCGCCCGGCTGGCCCGCGAGATGCACGACTCCGTGGCCAAGACCCTGTACGGCGTGGCCCTGGCGGCGGACGGCCTCGCGGAGACGGCCTCGACCGACGCGCCGGACCCCGACCGCATCAGACAGCAGGCGGAACTGGTGTCCCGCTCGGCCCGCAGGGCGGCGGCGGAGTCGAGGGAACTGCTGACGGACCTGCGCGGGCGGCAGCCGGACGCGTCGGGCGGGACCGAGACGACGGTGTGGCACGAAATCGCGGGCGTGGCCCGGGGTTTCACGGCTCGCACGGGACTCCCGGTGGCGTGTTCCTGGCTGGACGGCACGACGGGAGCGGACGACACGGACACGGACACGGACCAGGACCTCCCGGCCCCCCTGCCCGCACTGCCCGCCCCCACGGCTCGCCACCTCCTCTCCATCACCACGGAAGCCCTGGAGAACACCCACCGCCACGCGTCCGCGACCCGGGTGGAGGTGCGGGTGGCGGTGCACGGCGGCCTGCTGCGCCTGACGATCCACGACGACGGCCGGGGCCTGCCGCCCGCCACGACACTCGAACGGCTCCGCGCCGCCGGCCACTTCGGCCTGCTCGGCATGGTGGAGCGGGCCGCACAGATGGGCGCCCGGATCCGCATCGGCCGCGGCGGCCACGCGCGGGGCACGGAGGTACGTGTGGAACTCCCCCTGTCATTCCGGGAAGCCTGAGAGGAGGCACCATGCAGCACGGTCACCCCTGGCCCGAGACCCCCTCGCCGGCCCCTTCCCCCCTGCGTCTGCTGGTGGCCGACGACAACCCCGTGGTCCGCGCCGGCCTGACGGCCCTGCTCTCGGGCCGCGAGGACACCACGGTGGTGGCGGAGGCGGCGGACGGCCGCGAGGCGTACGAGGCGGCGCTGCGGCACCGGCCGGACGTGATCCTCCTGGACGTCCGCATGCCCGGAGTCGACGGAATCTCGGCATTGCCGCACCTGGTACGGCTGGCGCCGGTCATGATGCTGACCTACAGCCACGAGACGGAGACCGTACGGGAGGCGTTGCGGCTGGGAGCGGGGGGATACCTGGTGCACGGCGAGTTCACGACGGAGCAGTTGGTGCGGGCCGTGCGGGATGTCCGGGAAGGGCGGCCGCATGTGACGCCCGGGGCGGCGAAGGCGTTGCTGACGGAGCTCAGGGCGAATGCACCTGCACACGCGAAACATCAAGTCCCGCATATTTTAGGCAAAAGCGAGCTCCAAGGTCTTTCGCAATTGCAATCACCTATGGGACAGTCGTCCCGTTCACGTTTCCGGCTGAGCACGAGGGAGGCGGAGATCATGGACCTCATCGCGTCCGGCATGACCAACCAGCAGATCGCCGCCGCGTGCTTCATCTCCGAGAAGACCGTCAAGAACCACATCAACCGCATCTTCGCCAAGCTCCAGAGCACCACGAGGTCGCAGGCGGCCGCGAAGTGGCTGGGGGTGGCTTGAGGTGGAGTGGGTCCGGGGTTGGGCCCTGGGGCCCTTGGGTGACGGGAACGCCGGGTCGTACGTTGCCGAAATCGGAGGCGAACCCGGAGGGGACCACCATGAGCAACTGGTTCAACACCACCGTCGCGTATCTACAGTCCCGCGCCGCCCGCGGCGACAGGGGGCAGACCGCGGTGGAGTACCTGGGGATCATCGCGGTGGTTGTGGCGATCGTGTTGGCGATCACGGGTACGAGCATCGGACAGACGATCTTCGACGCGATCAGGAACAAGATCAGCGAGGTCACCGGGGGCTGATTCCTCCCCGTAGCGACGCAGGGCAGGCCTTCCCCATCTACATCACGGTGGTGGCGGGCCTGCTCTTTCTTGCTCTCGTCTACCTTGCGGTCGGCCAGGCGGCGGTGAACCGCAGCGGGGCCCAGGCGGCGGCTGACGCGGCGGCACTCGCGGCGGCCCAGAACGAGCGTGACCAACTCACGGCGCAGTGGCTCAAGGTTCTCGCCGACCCCACGAAGTGGCAGGAGATCTTCGACGGCAAGGCGACCTTCGATGTCGACCCGTGCGGGCGGGCCCGCCGACTCGCCGCGGCGAACGACGCCGTGCTGAACGGCTGCTTTCCGCCCGGGTTGCTGAAGTACCAGGCCGACGTGAAGACCAACAGATCGGTCGGGCGGTCCGTCGTGCCCGGTTCGGAGGACTTCAAGTCCACGGCTTCCGCCACCGCCGAGATCCAGCCCCTCTGCAGCAAGCTCCCCGACGAGGGTGCGGACAGCAAGGCGCTGCCCGCACTCGCCTGCAAGGGCAAGATCTGGCATCTGAAGCCGGACCAGACGACGGGGCTCCCACAGCCCCAAGACCTCTTCGACGTCCACCTGACCGACTCACCGGCGAACGATGAATGACGAAGGAAGCGGAGCGATGAGCATGCGGTTCACTGCGAAGGCCCGCAGGGGGATGGTCGCATTGGCCGTTGCGGCCGGCCTGGCGGTCGGTGTGGCCGGTTGCGGTGGAAGCGGTGGCGACGACAAGAAGCCGGACGGTTCGGCGTCCGCTTCCAAGGCTACCGGCCCGAACCCGAGCACCCAGCAAGGGCAGTCCGACCAGCCGCTGGCCGAACTGAAGGGCACGGATGGCCTGCTTCTCCAGATCACCTCCGCGCAACGTGATTCTGGTGGCTTCGTCACTGTGAACGGCACCTTGAAGAACGACGGCGCCAAGGATCTGCTCATCCCGTCAGCCCTCAGCGGCAACGAAACCGAGATCACCAAGAACGGCCCGTCCTTGGGCGGAGCCACCCTCGTCGACTCCAAGGGCAAGAAGCGCTACTACGTACTGCGCGACACGGAGGGCCGCCCGCTGACCACGACCGGTCTCAACACGCTCAAGGGGGGCCAGTCACTGCCGGTCTTCATGCAGTTCCCGTCCCCGCCCACGGAGACGACCGACGTGACCCTCCAGCTGCCCACCTTCTCCTCCGCCGACATCAAGATCTCCGGATGAGGCCCAAGTGACCACCCCCCGTCTCGCCCTCGCCCTCACCGCCGCCGCGCTCCTGCTCGCCACCACCCCCGCTCACGCCGATGACACCGACCCCAGCCCGCCCCCCGCCACCGAGCCCTCCGCCAGTGCCCCGGTGAAGATCGACTCCACCGATCCCGATCTCAAGCTGCCCGAGGGTGCCACCCTCGCCGCGCCCAAGGTGCTGGACATCAAGTCGGTCGTCGAGGACCAGAGTGGGGACGAGCGGCGGGAGGACACCAACGCCGACGTCACCTTCGCCCTCCAGGCCGAAGTCCTCTTCGGCAAGGACAGCGCCAAGCTCGGTGACGAGGCGAAGAGCCGGATCGCCGCCATCGCGGAGGAGATCAAGAAGCAGCACGCGACCCAGGTCCGCGTCTTCGGCTTCACCGACAACCTCGGCTCCTCCGCGCACGGCGACATCCTGTCCAGGCAACGCGCCAACGCCGTACAGGCGGTCCTGGACCAGGACCTGAACGACCCGGACATCACCTTCGAGGTCCGCGGCTACGGCGAGCAGTTCCCGATCGCCGACAACTCCACCGAGGAGGGCCGCAGGAAGAACCGGCGGGTGGAGGTGTCCTTCCCGCGTACGCAGGGGTGACCCGGCGGCGAAGGCCCGCTACTCACCCACCTCGTACTCGAACCAGATCCGATGGGTGCCGTCCGCGTCGATCTCCAGGCCGCCGGTGCCCCGGATCCCGGTCAGCGCCCCCGTCCCGCTCCCCGGCACGATCACGAGGAAGTCGGCCTCCCTGCCCTCCCCGAGGGTCGTCGCCGAGTGGGCGAAGTTGAAGGCGCCGCTCAGCCCGCCCAGCGTCCCTTCGAAGGACTCCATGGCGACATACGTGCCGGTCCCGCTCGACTGGTCGTACGCCGCGGTGAACAGCGTCCCGGACACTCCGGCGACCCCGCCCTCGTACCGCTTCCGCATCGTGGCCACCCCGACCGGCACCGCCGTCTCGACCGCCGGTTCCGGCAGCCGCACCTCCGCCGGGGTGAAGTCCTCGACCTCGAACGTGCCTGAAGCTCTCATGTCGCGATGCTAGAGCCCGCCACTGACAGCGCCCTCGGTCTCGACGCTCACCCGCACCCCCGCCCGCAGGCCCCACCCCGCCATCGTCCCCGCCTCCGCCTCCAGTACGTGCCGGGCCCGCAGCCGGGGCAGGCCGAGTCGGCCCGGGTTCATCGTGCGGACGGCACGGACGGTCAGGTGGCGGTCGAGGTAGGCGACGTCGATCGGGATGCGCATGCCGAAGGTGTGCACCCCGCTCGCCGGTGACAGCAGCATCGCCCCGTCGACCGTGTCCCGGCCCAGCAGCCCCTTCGTACGGGCCCGGTAGGAGGCCGCGATCTCCAGGGGAAGGACCACCGGGTCCCGCCCACCCTGCGCGCCCGGCACGATCAGCCTCCCGGTCCCGTCCCGCCAGCGTCCGCCCATGTGCCCTCCCGCTCTCCCGCCTACGTGTCGCGCCGCCAACTCTGCGCCGGGGAAAACCAGTTGTCACCCCGCTTCCTCCCCACTAGGAAGAGCCCCATGACTGCACTCGGTGTCGTGTTCCGTCCGCAGCTCCCGCCGGAGCGCCTGCGGGCGGTCGCCCGTCTCGCGGACGACGTGGGGCTCGACGAACTGTGGCTGTGGGAGGACTGTTTCCGGGAGGGCGGCGTCTCGACCGCCGCCGCGGCGCTCGCGTGGACCGAGCGGGTGCGTGTCGGGGTCGGACTGCTGCCCGTGCCCCTCAGGAACGTGGCCCTGACCGCCATGGAGGCCGCGTCCCTGCACCGCATGTTCCCCGGCCGCGCGACCCTTGTCGTCGGGCACGGCGTGCAGGACTGGATGGGACAGGTCGGCGCCCGCGCCGCCTCCCCGCTCACGCTCCTCGGCGAGCATCTCGACGCCCTGCGCGCCCTGTTGGACGGTGAGCGGCTCAGTGTGCGGGGCCGGTACGTCTCGCTGGACGACGTGGCCCTCGACTGGCCGCCGCAGGCAGCGGCACCCGTGTTCGCCGGCGCCACCGGTCCCCGTACGCTCCGCCTCTCCGGCGCCCGGGCCGACGGCACGGTCCTCACCGCTTCCACCTCGGCGGACGGCGTACGGCAGGCCCGCCGGCTCATCGAGGAGGGGCAGAAGGAGGCGGGGCGCGGGGGAGCCCACCAGGTCGTCGTCTACCTGCTCGCCGCCACGGGGCCGGACGCCGGCGACCGGCTGCGGGCCGAACTCGTCGCCGAGGGCCTGGGGGCGGCCACGGACGTGGGGGTGGCGGGCGACGCCGACGCCGTGGCCGCGGCCGTACGGCGGCTCGCCGAGGCCGGTGCCGACACCGTCGTGCTGCAGCCGACCGGGGACGAACCCGACCCGGAGGGGTTCGTGCGGTTCGCCGCCGAGCAGGTCCGCCCGCTGGTGCCGTAACCGCAGGTGGCGAGGCGTTGTCAGAGGCGGCTGCCACACTGCCCCGCATGACCGATGAGCATGGCGAGCACAGCGAAGTGAGCCTGCGGGGCGTCACGGACGACGATCTGTACGTCTTCCTCGCCCATGAACACGACGCGGAGGCCGTCCGGCGGTCGAGGTTCACGCCCCGGCCGCGGGACGCCTTCCTCACGCACTGGCGCGAGCGGGTGCTGGGCGACCCCGACAGCCTGGTGCGGACGGTCACCGTGGGCGGCGAGGTCGCCGGGAACATCGTGTCCTGGACGCAGGGCGAGCGGCGGTTCGTCGGGTACTGGCTCGGGCAGCCGTACTGGGGCCGCGGCGTCGGCACCCGCGCGCTCGGCCTCTTCCTGCAACTGGAGCGCGTACGGCCGTTGTACGCCGACCCCTTCCACGGAAACACCGCCTCCGTCCGCCTGCTGGAGAGACACGGATTCGAGCGGTCCGGCACCGTCCGGCACGGCGAGGACGAGCACATCCTGCTGGTGCTCGGCGGGCCGACGGCGCCCCGATGAGGTCGATGCCCGCAACCGGCCCGCCCGGCCACCGTCCGTGCACCACCCCGCGGCCCGCGAGGCCGGACGCCGGCCTGCTGGACGCGCCGTCGGCCGGGGCGGCGTACGACCTCGCCGCCCCGGCCCTGGTCAGATCCGGTCCGTGACCGGAGGATGGTCGCCGGTGGCGCCGTCGATCAGCTCCCGCAGGATGTCCATGTGACCGGCGTGCCGCGCGGTCTCCTCGACCATGTGGACCAGCGTCCAGCGCAGGCTGACGGTGATCTCCCGCCAGGCCGGGCTGCCCTGGGCGTCCAGGGGCAGCGCGTCGATCACCGCGTCGGCGGCGGCGCGGGCGCGGCCGTAGAAGGCGACGATCCGCTCCGCCGTCTCCTCGGGGGTGACGCGCATGTCGTCGTGGGGGTCGAACCACAGCGGCTCGGCCTCGCCGCCGAACGTCTCCACGAACCAGCCGTACTCGACGCAGGCGAGGTGCTTCACCAGGCCCAGCAGGTTGGTGCCGGACGGTGTCATGGGCCGGCGCAGCTGCTCGTCGTCGAGGCCGTCCAGTTTCCACAGGACGGCGTCCCGGTGCCGGTTCAGGCTCGCGTGCAGGGTCTGCTTCTCCCCGGCGGAGTAAGTCGTCATACGGGTCGTCATGCGGGCGGAAATTAGCAGGCGGCACCGACAGGAGTCCTGCGATCATGGGCGGCATGCCGGTGAACCCTTCCTTCGAGGACCTCGTGGCCGAGGGCGCGGCCGTACCGACCGGGGGCTGGGACTTCTCCTGGTTCGCGGGGCGGGCCACCGAGGAGCGGCCCTCGTGGGGGTACGCCGTGTCGGCGGGGGAGCGGCTGGCCGGGGCCGAGGCCGTGCTCGACGTCCAGACCGGCGGCGGTGAGGTGCTGGACTTCGCGCTGGGCAGGGCCGAGCCGGCCCGGCCGGTGCTGGCCGCCGCGACGGAGGGCTGGCCGCCGAACGTGGCCAAGGCCACCGCGCTGCTGCGGCCGCGCGGGGTGGTGGTCGTCGCCGCGCCGGACGACGCGCCGCTGCCGTTCGCCGACGAGTCGTTCGACCTCGTGCTCAGCAGGCATCCGGTGCGCCCGTACTGGGACGAGATCGCCCGGGTGCTGCGGCCCGGCGGCACGTACTTCGCCCAGCATGTCGGCCCGGCCAGCGTCTTCGAGCTGGTCGAGTACTTCCTCGGGCCGCAGTCCCCGCAGGTGCGCTCCTGCCGGGACCCCGAGCGGGAGCGGGCCGACGCCGAGGCGGCGGGCCTGGAGGTGGCCGGACTGCGGGCGGAGCGGCTGCGGATGGAGTTCCACGACATCGCCGCCGTCGTCCACTTCCTGCGCAAGGTGGTGTGGATGGTCCCGGGCTTCACGGTGGAGGCGTACGCGCCGCGACTGCGTGCGCTGCACGAGCGGATCGAGCGGGAGGGCCCGTTCGTCGCGCACAGCACCCGTCATCTCTTCGAGGTCCGCAAGCCGGCCCGCTGACGGTTCGGGCGGCTCCGGGGCGAAGGCGGCGGAAACCGGCTGAAAACAGTCGCGGTTCACCCACGATCTTCCCGAGGTTTCCACATCGTTACCCTCTTCGGTTCACAGCCGTCCCACCTGTCACGTAAGTTCAGACCAAGGTAATTCGCGTCAGCAAAGCTGCGCGGGCGGCATCGCGCAGTGGAGGGGGCTGCGCGGTGCTGTGCTTGCCGGCGCGGTCGCGCGCATCCCGTAGCGGAACCGTCAAGTCACCGTTCGCCCGCCGGGTAGCCCGTCGGGGGGACCCCCGGGGTGACTCGCCGACATGACCCCAAGGTGGCTTAAACCGCTCGGATCCCTACGAAACATTTCTTATCCGACCGGTTTTCCCTGAGAATCCGCTGTGAACCGGCCATGCGGCCCCCCTGAATCCGGCGTTCCGAGCCCACCGGGGCGTCGCCGGACGATTCCGGAGAGTAGTTGTCTCGCGGCAATGCACCCACCATCCCTCACGAAGGGTTATGGTGGAAACCCCCCCTCGGGCCGGTCCGTCTCCCCCCCACGGACCGGCCCGTTTTTCTTGCCCGCCGTCGGCACGTCCTTCGACGGCACACCGGGAACCTCTCGGCGCGGGCTCGGCGTCCCCACCAGTGGGGCGCGGGAACAGCCCCCCGCCCCGAGCCGGAGCCGAGCCACCGGCGGGGGTAGGCTCAACGGCTCCGCCACCTACCTACCCCGCGCCATCCCCGGAGGGCCACGTGAACCTGCGCGACAGCCTGCGCAGCCTGCTCGTCAGGCTCTACGCACGCCGGGTGGAGGGCCACCTGGACCACGACCAGGTGCCCAAGCACATCGGCGTCATCATGGACGGCAACCGCCGCTGGGCGAAGGCGTCCGGCTCCACCACCGTCCACGGCCACCGGGCCGGTGCGGAGAAGATCGAGGAGTTCCTCGGCTGGTGCACCGAGACCGACGTCGAGGTCGTCACCCTGTGGCTGCTGTCCACGGACAACTTCGACCGGCCGCAGGAGGAACTCGTCCCGCTGCTCGGCATCATCGAGGACGTCGTCCGTACGCTCGCCGCCGACGGCCGCTGGCGCGTGCACCACGTCGGCACGATGGACCTGCTGCCGGCCGGGCTGCAGCACATCCTGAAGGAGGCCGAGGAGGCCACCGCCCACATCGACGGCATAGTCGTCAACGTGGCCATCGGCTACGGCGGCCGGCAGGAGATCGCCGACGCCGTGCGCTCCATGCTGCTCGACGCCCATGACAAGGGCGAGACGCTGCAGGGCCTCGCCGAGTCCGTCGACATCGACATGATCGGCCGTCACCTCTACACCGGGGACCAGCCCGACCCGGACCTCGTCATCCGCACCAGCGGGGAGCAGCGGCTGTCCGGATTCATGCTGTGGCAGACCGCGCACTCCGAGTACTACTTCTGCGAGGTCTTCTGGCCGGCCTTCCGCAAGGTGGACTTCCTGCGCGCGCTGCGCGACTACGCCGCACGTCACCGCCGTTACGGCGGCTGAGCCACACCGAACACCCCGCCGGCCCCAGGGCCGGCGGGGTGTTGCGTTCGCCCCGATTCGGGCAGCCTTAACGAGGAGTTCACCGGCACGCCGATGGCCGCTTTTGCATGGCAGTGCATGTTCGAGGGCATAAGCCAGTCAGGTCGACACCCGAACCACGGGTGTCGGATCTCAGCGGGCGGCTCGGGGCCGTCCGCCCGGGAGGCCCTTTGCACCAGCCCGATCGTGCGGTCACAGCGCGGACGAAGAGGCGGAGGGCCGGTTGCCGGCCCGTGCAGGGCGGCCGTCGACCGGTCCAGCTCCTTCTCGTCGCTCCCCGACCTCATCCGAGGGGGTACGTCCTTCCGTGGTGACCAGCACAAAGCGCCACAAGCCAGACCGGCGCACCTATGTTCTCGACACCAGCGTCCTGCTGGCCGACCCGAACGCCCTGACCCGCTTCGACGAGCACGAGGTCGTGCTCCCCATCGTCGTGGTCACGGAACTGGAGGCCAAGCGGCACCATCCCGAACTCGGCTACTTCGCCCGCCAGGCCCTGCGCCTGCTGGACGACTACCGGGTGAAGAACGGTCGCCTCGACGCCCCCATCCCGATCGGGGAACTGGGCGGGACCGTCCGTGTCGAGCTCAACCACTCGGACCCCAGCGTGCTGCCCACCGGCTACCGCCTGGGGGACAACGACTCCCGCATCCTCGCGGTGGCCCGCAACCTGCAGGCCGAGGGGTACGACGTCACCGTCGTCTCGAAGGACCTGCCCCTGCGGATCAAGGCGTCCTCGGTCGGCCTGCTCGCCGAGGAGTACCGCGCCGAGCTCGCCATCACGGAGAACTCCGGCTGGACCGGAATGTCCGAACTGACGCTCTCCGGCGAACAGGTGGACATCCTCTTCGAGGAAGGGCACCTGTACGTTCCCGAGGCCGCCGAACTGCCCGTGCACACCGGACTGACCATCCACTCCGAGCGCGGCAAGGCGCTCGGCCGGGTCAGCGCCGAGGGCAACGTCCGTCTGGTGCGCGGCGACCGGGAGGCGTTCGGCATCAAGGGTCGCAGCGCCGAGCAGCGCATCGCGCTCGACCTGCTGCTCGACCCGGACGTCGGGATCGTCTCGATGGGCGGCCGGGCCGGCACCGGCAAGTCGGCGCTCGCGCTGTGCGCGGGGCTGGAGGCGGTGCTGGAGCGGCGCCAGCACCAGAAGGTGATGGTCTTCCGGCCGCTGTACGCGGTCGGCGGGCAGGAGCTGGGGTATCTGCCGGGTTCCGAGGCGGAGAAGATGAGCCCGTGGGCGCAGGCCGTCTTCGACACGCTGTCGGCGGTCACCAGCCGCGAGGTCATCGAGGAGGTCACCGCACGCGGCATGCTGGAGGTGCTCCCGCTCACCCACATCCGCGGCCGCTCGCTGCACGACGCGTTCGTGATCGTGGACGAGGCGCAGTCGCTGGAACGGAATGTCCTGCTGACTGTTCTGTCCCGAATCGGCGCCAATTCGCGGGTCGTTCTGACCCATGATGTGGCGCAAAGGGACAATCTGCGCGTGGGGCGCTATGACGGTGTGGTGGCCGTGGTGGAAAAGCTGAAGGGGCATCCGCTCTTCGCGCACGTCACCCTGACCCGATCCGAGAGGTCCCAGATTGCGGCGCTTGTGACCGAAATGCTGGAGGACGGTCACATCTGACCCCACCCGTACGGCAGTTGGCGCCGTCCGGCAAAGGCCAAGAGCCTAGCCGGGCGGCGCCTCGGCGTGTGGAGCTTTCCGGAAATCCGCGGGGCCAAACGGGATGTGAGCTTTCACACTCAACGCAGAATTGCCACCCGGCGTCCGGTTACGGCAGAGTCTCAGTCCTGTCAGGCCCCGCATACGACACACCTGTACCCCCAGCGGTACAGCACCACAGAAGCACCACCAACTCCATAGAGTTCGTCGTATGCCGCCCGAGCACCACGCGGCGCTCCCCCTGAGGGGAGTTGCCCACCGGGCCCGTGCCTCCCGTGACCCCGCAGTTGGGAGGCCAGTGTCAGGGGCACGATTGCGTCCGCCAGGGTCACCGAAGCGGGCGATGCTGGAAGGAAACCGTGTGAGCCGGATTTCGGTCCGGGGATTCGCAGTGGCCTCGGCCACCGCGGTCACCGCCGTCGGAAGCGTCGTCGGAGTTGCCTCGGGCAGCGTCGCGCAGAACAACAACGACGCCGAGGCGACGGCAGCCGACACCACGCTCCTCGCCGACATACCCGAGGGCCAGCAGGCTCAGGTCCAGTCCGCGTCGCTGACGCAGCAGGCCGACGCCCAGGCCATCGCGGCCGACGCGAGCGCCAAGAAGGACGCCGAGGAGGCGGCCCGCAAGGCAGCCGCCGAGACCGCCGTCGCGAAGAAGCAGGCGGCCGAGCAGGAGGCGGCCAAGCAGGCGAAGGCGCGCGCCGAGGCGAAGGCCGCGGCCAGCCGTGACAGCGCCCGCGACTCCTCCAGCTTCCCGGTCCAGAGCAGCTACACGGTCGCGCAGATCCAGGCGATGGCGCGTCAGATGGTGGCGAGCGACCAGTTCCAGTGCTTCAGCAACATCGTGGACCACGAGTCCAGCTGGAACTACCAGGCGACCAACGCCTCCTCCGGCGCCTTCGGTCTCTTCCAGGCCCTGCCCGCCGGTAAGTACGCCTCCGCCGGCGCCGACTGGCGGACCAACCCGGCGACCCAGATCAAGTGGGGCCTGAACTACATGAACAGCCGGTACGGCAGCCCCTGCCAGGCCTGGTCGTTCTGGTCGGCCAACCACTGGTACTAGGCGTTCCGCCGGGTCCGGCCGACTGAGCGCCTGCGCACGTCGAGCCGCCCCGCTCAACCTCGCGCGGCCCCTCCCCGTCCTCAGGGGAGGGGCTTTCGCACTGTACGGTCGTACCCGGACGCCTCCAGGGGGAGGAGAGGTGGCGAGCACGCGGGGACGCGGGGGAAGAGGACGGATCATGTCGCGAGTGCCAGGGTGGCTCGGCAAGCTCGGTGCCGGTCTCACCGAGATGAGCGAGCGCCTGGACGAGCGCCGTGCGGAGGTGGAGCGGGAGCAAGACCCGGACGCCCCGGAATCCTCCGACTTCCCGAAGGTCCCACCGCAGCCCGCCGCCCCGGAACCCGCCGTCCCGGAACCCGCCGCCGAGGCCGCCGTACCGCCCGCCCGCCGGCCCGCGCCCGCGGCCGGACACCGGCCGGACCCCGCCGAGGCCGTCCCCTGGGGTGTGCGCGTCGCGGCCGAGGCCGGCTGGCGCCTGCTGGTCCTCGCCGGCACCGTCTGGGTGCTGATGCGGGTCATCAGCGCGGTCCAGCTGGTGGTGTTCGCCTTCGTCATCGCGCTGCTCGTGACCGCGCTGCTGCAGCCGACGGTCGCCCGGCTCACCCGGCGCGGGGTACCGCGCGGCCTGGCCACCGCGCTGACCGCCATCAGCGGGTTCGTCGTCATAGGGCTGATGGGCTGGTTCGTGACCTGGCAGGTCATGGAGAACATCGACACGCTCTCCAACCAGATCCAGTCCGGCATCGACGACCTGCGGGACTGGCTGCTGAAGAGCCCCTTCCACGTCACCGACAAGCAGATCAACCAGATCGCCAAGAACCTCCGTGAGGCGATCGGCGCCAACGCCGACCAGATAACGTCCGCAGGACTGGAGGGCGTTCAGGTCATCATCGAGGCCCTCACCAGCATCCTGCTGGTGTTCTTCTCGACGCTGTTCCTGCTCTACGACGGCCGACGCATCTGGGAGTGGTTCCTCAAGCTGGTGCCCTCCGCGGCCCGCCCGGGCGTGGCAGGTGCCGGCCCGCGTGCCTGGCGGACCCTGACGGCCTACGTCCGGGGCACGGTCCTGGTCGCCCTGATCGACGCGATCTTCATCGGCATCGGCATCTACTTCCTCAACGTGCCGATGGCCGTGCCGCTGGCCGTGTTCATCTTCCTGTTCTCGTTCATCCCGCTCGTCGGCGCCGTCGCCTCCGGCGCGCTCGCGGTGATCGTGGCGCTGGTGACCCAGGGCGTCTTCACCGCTGTCATGACCCTGGTGGTCGTGCTCGCGGTCCAGCAGATCGAGGGCCATGTCCTGCAGCCGTTCATCCTGGGCCGCGCGGTCCGCGTCCACCCGCTGGCGGTCGTCCTCACGGTCGCGACCGGTGGCATGGTGGCCGGCATCGGCGGCGCGGTGGTGGCCGTACCGCTGGTGGCGGTGACGAACACGGTGGTCGGGTACCTGCGGCAGTACTCGGAGGAGCTCCAGCGGCAACAGGCCGCACCGGAGGAGACCGTCGCCCAGAACGCCGAAGACCCCGTCCACCAGGAGTGAACGGGGTCTTCAGGGGGTGGCCTACTCGGCCAGCACCGCCTCCGCGTCGAGGGTGACGCCGACCGCCTGGATCACCGAGGCGATCTTGAACGCCTCCTGGACGACCTCGCGCTCCACGCCGGCCTTGCGCAGCACCTGCTCGTGCGAGTCCAGGCACATGCCGCAGCCGTTGATCGCGGACACCGCGAACGACCACAGCTCGAAGTCGACCTTCTCCACGCCCGGGTTGCCGATGACGTTCATCCGCAGGCCCGCGCGCAGGGTGCCGTACTCGTGGTCGGACAGCAGGTGACGCGTCCGGTAGAAGACGTTGTTCATCGCCATGATCGCGGCGGCCGACTTGGCGGCCGTGTACGCCTCCGGCGTGAGGTTCGCCTTCGCCTCCGGCTCCAGCTCACGCAGCACGATCGGGGAGCGGGAGGCGATGGCGGTCGCCAGCACCGTGCCCCACAGCTGCTGCGCCGGCAGGTCGGAGTTGCCGATGACCGAGCCCAGGTTGAGCTTCAGGTCCTTGGCGTAGTCCGGGACGCGGGACTTCAGCGAGTCGAGCGACATGGGTCACTCACCGGCCAGCAGCGCGACCGGGTCCAGGGTGTTCTCGCCCTTGGTCCAGTTGCACGGGCACAGCTCGTCGGTCTGCAGGGCGTCCAGGACCCGCAGGACCTCCTTGGGGTTACGGCCCACGGAACCGGCGGTGACCATGGTGAACTGGATCTCGCGGTTCGGGTCGACGATGAAGACGGCGCGCTGCGCGAAGCCGTCCTCGCCCTCGATGCCCAGGTCGCGCATCAGCTCGTGCTTGGAGTCGGCCATCATCGGGAACGGCAGGTCGGTCAGGTCCGGGTGGTCCTTGCGCCAGGCGTGGTGGACGAACTCGGAGTCACCGGAGAAGCCGAGGATCTGGGCGTCGCGGTCGGCGAACTCGTCGTTCAGCTTGCCGAACGCGGCGATCTCGGTCGGGCACACGAAGGTGAAGTCCTTGGGCCACGCAAAAACGACCAACCACTTGCCCTCGTAGGTCTTGTGGTGGATCTGCTCGAACTCCTTGCCCTTCTCCAGCGAGACGCAGGCGGTCAGTTCGAACTCGGGGAACTTGTCACCGACAGTGAGCACACGCTCTCCTTGCAGCGAGGAAGGACCCCTTTTGAGGATCCTTCCCATGGGTTGGACTCCGTCGATGCTGGCACAGGGTGCATTGATTCGGGAAATAGCTACACTCGGTCATGTTGATCGGAGGTGGTTATCAGTGACCATGGGTAACGGCAAGCGGAGGCAGCCGAGCCTCGCCCAGCTGCGTGCCTTCGCCGCCGTCGCCGAGCATCTGCACTTCCGGGACGCGGCGGCCGCCATCGGGACGAGCCAGCCCGCCCTGTCGGGTGCGGTCTCGGCGCTGGAGGAGACCCTCGGGGTGACCCTCCTCGAGCGTACGACGCGCAAGGTGCTGCTCTCGCCCGCCGGCGAGCGGCTCGCGGTGCGGGCGAAGGCGGTGCTGGACGCGGTCGGTGCGCTGCTGGAGGAGGCCGAGGCGGTCCGGGCGCCGTTCACGGGCGTCCTGCGCCTCGGCGTGATCCCGACCGTGGCGCCGTACCTCCTGCCGACCGTGCTGCGGCTGGTCCACGAGCGCTATCCGCACCTCGACCTCCAGGTGCACGAGGAGCAGACCGCCAGCCTGATCGAGGGCCTGGGCTCCGGCCGTCTCGACCTGCTGTTGCTGGCGGTCCCGCTCGGCGTGCCCGGTGTCGTCGAACTCCCGCTGTTCGACGAGGACTTCGTGCTCGTCACCCCGCTCGACCACTGGCTCGGCGGCCGCGAGGGCATCCCGCGCGAGGCGCTGAAGGAGCTGAACCTGCTGCTCCTGGACGAGGGCCACTGCCTGCGCGACCAGGCCCTGGACATCTGCCGCGAGGCCGGCCGCGAGGACGCCCCGGTGACCACGACGGCCGCCGGGCTCTCGACCCTGGTCCAGCTGGTCGCCGGCGGCCTCGGCTGCACGCTGCTGCCGCGTACGGCGCTGAAGCTGGAGACGACGCGCAGCAGCCAGCTCCTCACCGGGTACTTCGCGGACCCGGCGCCGAGCCGCCGGGTCGCCTTCGCGATGCGGGCGGGGGCGGCGCGGTCCGCCGAGTACGAGGAGTTGGCCGCCGCTCTGCGAGGGGCGCTCGGGGCCCTGCCGGTGCGGGTGCTGGAAGCTTCCGTTTAGCGCTCCGGCCGGCCCGTTCCGGTGCGGGCCGACGCGGCGGAGTCGCGTGTCGCGCGCGGTCCCGTGGCCCTCCGGCGCGCTACTCCGTGCGCAGGCCCTCCGGGCGCATCAGCCGGACCAGCGGCGGCAGGCTCAGCGCGGTCACCGCGAGGACCACCGCCCCGCCGGGTACGAGGAGTTGGCCGCCGCTCTGCGAGGGGCGCTCGGGGCCCTGAGGTGCGGGTGCTGGAAGCTTCCGTTTAGCGCTCCGGCCGACCGGTTCCGGTGCGCGCCCACGCGGTCCCGTGCCCCTCCGGCGCGCTACTCCGTGCGCAGGCCCTCCGGGCGCATCAGCCGGACCAGTGGCGGCAGGCTCAGCGCGGTCACCGCGAGGACCACCGCCCCGCCGACGCCGGTCATGGACAGCATGCTCGACCAGTCCACGCCCACGGTCACCCCCACCATCTTCAGCAGCACCGCGCCCAGTGTCAGCCCCACGGCCGAGGCGAGCAGCAGGCCCAGGGCAACGGGGATGGCCGTCTGCCACAGCACCGACATGCTCAGGGTGCGCCGCCGGGTCCCGAAGGCGACCAGCGACGACAGCAGCTTCCTGCGCTCGCGCAACTGCTCCAGCTGGGAGACCAGCAGGCTCACGCCGATCAGCGCCAGCACACAGACGGCGCCGGCGAACGTGCCGGTGCGGATGGAGGCGAACTGCGCCGACCGCTCGGTGGCCCGCCAGATCATCGGGTCCGAGAACGGGTCGATCGCCGCTGCCGTGTTGCGGACGTACTCCGGCACGTCCGGCACCGAACCGTCGTACCAGACGTACACCGATCCGGTCAGCGTGCGGCTCGCCCGGTCGGGGACGGCGCCCGGGGTGGCCAGCACACCGCTCTCCCTGAGATCGGTCAGACCGGGGATCGCGCGGCCCTTCTCCAGTCCCCTCGGCACGGTCCACACGACGTCCGGGCCTCCGCCCTCGCCGTTGCTCGTGTCGATGTGCAGGGTCCGGCCGGGCCGGGCGAGCTTCGCCACGTCGGCGTCCCGGTCCCCGCCGGTCACCGCGAAGACGTCACCGTCGTGGCAGTCCGGCAGGTCGGCCATCTCGCGCAGCGAGGCACAGGTGCCCACGGTGAGCCCGACGGAGTTCGCCGGCCCCCGGTCGCGGCTCCAGGGCCCGTCGCCCAGGGTGGTGCTGCCCAGCGCGGTGGCCTTGCGCACGCCCTTGGTCGCGGTGAACTTCCCGGCGGTCGTCAGGAAGGGAATCCCCCGTGACAGGTTGACCTGCATCTGCGGCTGCTCGGCGTGCTGGGCGGGGGTCTTGGTGTAGTCGCCCTCGATGCCCGCGAACAGCATCTGCAGCGCGATCGCACCGGCCACCGCGACCGCGATGCCGCTCACCATCCGGGCGGCCGTACCGCTGCCCAACTGCAGCCGCCGTACGGCCAGTTGCCAGGCCACCCCGCCGCGTCCGAGCCGGGCCACGAACGCCTCCACGACCCACGGCAGCAGCGCGGTCACCCCGAAGAGCAGCAGCAGGACGCCGCCGATCACCAGGTACTCGTTGAAGTTGCCGTTGTTGCGGCCCTGTCCGATCATCGGCGCGAGGCACGCCAGTCCGCCCAGCGGCAGCAGCAGCCGCCACCACAGCCTGCGGCGCGCCGGCCGGGCGGTGCGGACCACGCCCAGCGGCTCGATGACCACCCCGCGCAGCGCGAACAGGGTGACCAGCACCGCCGCCGCCGGAACGGCGAGGGCGACCAGGGCGGCCAGCGCCGGGGAAGGGTTGAGATAGCTGGGGAACACGCTGATGCCCACGATCTCGACCGAGGCCGCGGACTGCCGGCCGAGCAGGAAGAAGACCGTGCCGAAGACCAGGCCCACCAGGGATCCGGCGAGCGCCTCGCCGGCCGCGATCCGCCGGGTCATCCGGCTGTCCGAGCCCACCAGCCGCAGCGCCGCCAGCCTGCGGTCGCGCCGCTCACCGCCGAACCGTACGGCCGTGGCGATGAACACGGTGACCGGCATCAGCAGCACCGTGAACACGACCAGCACCAGCAGGATCAGCACGGGGTCGGCCTTCTTCGACGGTGACGCCTGCGGATTGCCGAAGTGGGTGATCCGGGCGGTCCGCCAGCCGTCCATGCGCGAGGCCAGGTTCTGCGCGCCGGCGTAGTAGGCGAGTTCCCGCGAGCCGACGAGCCCGGGTTCGGCGATGGTTCCGGTGATCCGGTACGGCAGCCGCTCGCGCAGCAGCGTGCCGTCACCGGAGCCGAGCAGTTCCTTCAGCGCGGGGGAGACGACCATCTCGCCCGGCGCCGGGTACTTCGTGAGGCCCGGGGCGAGCGGTGCCCGCGGACCCTCGGGCTCCACCAGGCGGCCGCGCACGTCCATGCCGTGGTACGTCGTGTCGACGTCGGAGATCACCAGCGTGTTCGCGGCCTTCGTCCGCTTCGGGCCGTAGGTGTAGTCCATGCGGGCGTCGTTGCGCTGGTCCCGCACCGCCAGCGCGGTCGGGAGCGCGGTCGTCAGCAGCAGCAGCGCCACACCGAGCCCCACGCCGACCGCCGTCAGCAGCACCCGGATCCAGCCCTCGCGCCCGCCGGTGAAGGCGAACCGGACCCCCATGCCGAGATCCCGGCCCCACTGCCGGGCGTTCATATGGCGCGCTCCATGTCCCGGGACCTGCCGTCGCGTACGACGATCTCGCGGTCGGAGTAGGCGGCCACCCTGGCCTCGTGCGTGACCAGGACGACGGCCGCGTTGGTGGAGCGGGCCGCGTCGGTCAGCAGCTCCATCACGCGCTCGCCGTTGAGGGAGTCCAGCGCGCCGGTCGGCTCGTCGGCGAACAGCACCCGGGGCCCGGTGACCAGGGACCGTGCCACCGCGACGCGCTGCCCCTGGCCGCCGGAGACCTCGCCGGGCCGCTTGTCCCGGAGGTCGTCCACCTCCAGGCGCTCCATCCAGGTGAGCGCGGCCCGCTCGGCCTGCTTGCGGGAGGTGCCGTTCAGCCGCAGCGGCAGGGCCACGTTCTCCACGCAGGTCAGCTCGGGGACGAGCTGGCCGAACTGGAAGACGAACCCGAACTCGCTGCGCCGGAGCGCACTGCGCTGGGCGTCGCTCATGCCGGCCAGTTCACGGCCGTCGTAGGTGATGGACCCGGAGTCGGGCGGCACGATGCCGGCGAGGCAGTGCAGCAGCGTCGACTTGCCGGAGCCGGAGGGGCCCATCACGGCGACGACCTCGCCGGGGTGGATGGAGAACGCGGCGCCGTCGAGCGCGACCGTGGGGCCGTAGGCCTTGCGCAGGTTGTCGGCGACGAGCAGGGAGCCTGCGGGAGCGGTCACTTGGCCACCTCCGCACGGAGCTTGTCGAGGCGCGCGGCGGCCAGTTCCAGCCAGCGCAGGTCGGCCTCCAGGTGGAACAGCGCGTGGTCGCAGATCAGCTGGTCCGCGAGGTCGCCCTTGCGCTTGCGGTCGGTGAGGATCCGCATGCTGCGCAGGTGCTCGGAGCGCTGGGTGTCGAGGATGTCGGCCGCGTTCCGGTTGGTCAGCAGCGCGAGGACGACCTTGGTGTACAGGGTCGACTGGAGGTACTCCTCCGGCTTCTCCGGCGTGGCGAGCCAGCGCTCGACGTCCGTGACGCCGGCGTCGGTGATGGCGTACCGCTTGCGCTCGGGACCGTCGCCCGCCTCGATCCCGTCGACCTCCACGAGGCCGTGCTTCAGCAGCCGGGACATCGTGGAGTAGACCTGGCCGTAGTGCAGTGGCCGGTCGTGACCGAACTTCTCGTCGAAGGCCCGCTTCAGGTCGTAGCCGTGGCGCGGGCCGGACTCCAGGAGCCCCAGGAGGGTGTGACCGATGGACATGCGAAGCACTCTACACACGGTGTATACGCCGCATGTATACGCGGAGTGCGGTGGCCGTGGCAGGGGGTACGGCGGCCCTGGTAGGGGCCGATTGTCACAGTTACGAAACAGGGGGCCGGCCGCGACGCGGCAGCGGTCCGGTGTCCTTCGGCAGCCGCCCCGCCTCCGCCAGCGCCTTGCGCAGCAGGAACTCGATCTGCGCGTTGGCCGACCGCAGCTCGTCGCCGGCCCAGCGGGCCAGTGCCTCGTACACCGACGGGTCGAGCCGCAGCAGCACCTGCTTGCGCTGCTGCGGCCGCCGCTTCGGAGTCTCCGAAGGATCCGTCACTGGTAGAGGGTCCCGGTGTTGAGGACCGGCTGCGGGGCCCGGTCGCCGCACAGCACCACCATCAGGTTGGACACCATCGCCGCCTTGCGCTCCTCGTCCAGTTCCACGATGTCCGCCTCCGCGATGCGGCCGAGCGCCGCCTCGACCATGCCGACCGCGCCGTCCACGATCTGCCGCCGCGCGGCCACGACCGCGCCGGCCTGCTGCCGCTGGAGCATCGCCGAGGCGATCTCGGGAGCGTACGCGAGATGGGTGAAGCGCGACTCGATGATCCGCACTCCGGCCGCCTGCACCCGCGCCTGCAGCTCGACGGCCAGCTTCTCGGTGATCTCCTCGGCGTTGCCGCGCAGTGACAGCCCGGCCTCGTCGTGGGCGTCGTAGGGGTACTCGATCGCGATGTGCCGTACGGCCGTCTCGGTCTGGGTGGCGACGAACTCGGCGAAGTCGTCCACCTCGAAGGTGGCCTGCGCGGTGTCCTGGACCTTCCAGACCACGACCGCGGCCAGCTCGATCGGGTTGCCGTAGGCGTCGTTGACCTTCAGTACGGCGGTCTCGTGGTTGCGCACCCGGGTGGAGATGCGGGTCCGTGAGGTGAAGGGGTTCACCCAGCGCAGGCCGTCCTGCCGGATCGTGCCCCGGTAGCGCCCGAAGAGCTGGACGACCCGGGCCTCGCCGGGCGCGACGGTGTTCAGGCCGCGCAGCGAGATGACGGCGGCGAGGAAGACGACGATCCCGGCGACGACGAGCCCGCCCTTGGCGCCGGCGGCGGAGACGGCCGAGGCGGCGGCGAGCAGCGCGGCGGTGGCGCCGAGCCCGAGCAGGCCGAGCAGCAGGGCGAGCCCGCCGCCGATGCTGTGCGCGGTGAACTCCCGCACCCGCGGCGCGGGCATCTCGGGCACGTCGAGTGCGTCGGGAGTGGAGTCGTTGGCGGTCATGGTGGTCCCCGTTCCGGTGGTGCCTATCTTCTGCCTAGCTAAGTGATATCACTTTTACGCCCGAAGGCAACCCTGTGACCTCCAGATCCGTCGGTTCCCTTGGAGCAGGTGCTGATTGTCACGTCCGTAAAAGAACGGATCAGACGTCCTTTGTCATATAGGCGGGTGTTAGTTTTCGGAGCTGACCCCGAGACGGAAGCGGAGCGAAGGGACCCATGGGACGAGCGGAAGAGAGACGAGCGCGACAGCGCGGTGGCCACCGCGCGGCGCCCAGGCGCGGCCGCTCCGCCCCCACGGCGGGTGCCCCAGCCGGTGGCAAGCCCGCCAAGGGCCGCATACGCCGGCTGTTCACCTGGAAGAAGGTCCTCGGCACGTTCTTCGGGACGTGCCTGCTCGTGATCGCGGCCTTCATCGGGCTGTACATGTACGTCGACATCCCGGCCGGGAACGCCGACGCCCAGCTGCAGAGCAACATCTACAAGTACAGCGACGGCACGATGCTCACCCGCACCGGCTACCTCAACCGGGAGAGCGTCGACCTCGCCGATGTCCCCAAGGGGGTCCAGCGGACCTTCGTCGCGGCCGAGAACAAGACCTTCTACCACGACGCCGGCGTCGACCTGAGGGGCACCGCCCGCGGTGTGCTCAACACCGTCATGGGGCGCGGCACGCAGGGCGGTTCGACGATCACCCAGCAGTACGTCAAGAACTACTACCTGGACCAGAACCAGACCGTCTCGCGCAAGCTGAAGGAACTGGTCATCTCGCTGAAGCTGGACCGCCAGAAGTCCAAGGACTACATCCTCGCGGGCTACATCAACACCAGCTACTACGGCCGCGGTGCGTACGGCATCCAGGCCGCGGCACAGGCGTACTACCACAAGGACGCCAAGGACCTTTCGGTCCAGCAGGGTGCCTACCTGGCCGCGCTGCTCCAGGCGCCGAACCAGTACGACTGGGCCGTCGCCACCGACACCGGCAAGAAGATGGCCAAGGCCCGCTGGAACTACGTCCTGGACAACATGGTCAAACAGCACTGGCTGGACGCGGGCAAGCGCCAGGCCATGACGTTCCCGGAACCGAAGGCCCCCAAGGCGGCGCCCGGCATGAAGGGACAGACCGGCTACCTGGTGGACGCGGCCAACACGGCGCTGGAGAAGCAGCTGGTCGCCCAGGGCAGGGCCAACTCCCTCGGTGACGCCGAGGCGTTGGTGAAAAAGGGCGGCTGGACCATCACGCTCAACATCGACAGGAAGAAGCAGCGCGAGCTGGAGCAGTCCGTCACCGAGCAGCTGACCAGCAAGCTCGATCCGAAGAAGCGCTCCGTCGACGGCGACGTCCAGCCCGGTGCCGTGTCCGTCGACCCGGGCACGGGCAAGGTCCTCGCCATGTACGGCGGTACGGACTACTTCAAGCACTTCTACAACAACGCGACCCGCCGCGACTACCAGCCCGCCTCCACCTTCAAGCCGGTGATCCTGGCCGCCGCCCTGGCCGAGGGCGCCCAGACGCAGGAGGGTCAGCCCATCACGGCGAACACGATCTACGACGGCACCAGCGGCCGCCAGGTCGTGGACCACGGCAGCAAGGTCGGCTTCGGCCCGCCCAACGAGGACGACAAGAGCTACGGCCCCATCACCGTCCAGAAGGCCATGAACCAGTCCGTCAACTCCGTCTTCGCGCAGATGGGCGTCGACGTGGGCATGAAGAACGTGATGGACGTGGCCGGCAAGCTCGGCATGGACACCAAGGGCATGGATCCGGTCCCCGCGCAGACGCTGGGTTCCATGGGCGCCAGCCCGCTGGAGATGGCCGGCATCTACGCGACCTTCGACAACCACGGCAAGAAGGTCACCCCGGCGATCATCAAGTCGGCCGAGCACAAGGACATCAGCGTCACCGTGCCGGACCCGATCGGCGACCAGGTGATCCCCCGCGAGGCGGCCGACACGGTCACCTCGGTGCTCACCGGCGTGGTCGACGACGGTACGGCCAGCCAGTCGGTGGCGGGCAACTCGGCGCGCGACGGCCAGCAGGTCGCCGGCAAGACGGGTACGTCCGACAACAACAAGTCGGCCTGGTTCACCGGCTACACGCCCGGCCTGGTCACCTCGGTCGGCATGTTCGGCGAGTCCGCCAAGACCCACGCCCAGGTTCCGCTGACCGGTGCCACCGGCCCCCTCAACCCCATCGGTCACACCGGCCGCATCAACGGCGGCGGCTATCCGGCGATGATCTGGGCCGCGTACACCTTCGAGGCGATGGGTGACGTCAGCAAGTTCGACCTGAACACGACGCAGGGCGCGGCGGTCCAGCCGACCCAGACGCCGACGCACTCCCAGACCCCGTCGCAGACGCCGTCGCACACGCCGACCAGCAAGCCGCCCACGTCCACGCCGCCGTCCAGGACGCCGACGCAGTCGCCGACCCAGTCGCCGACCCAGTCACCCACGCAGTCCCCCACGCAGTCGCCGACGCAGTCGCCGACGGGCACCATCACGGACAACCCGCTCGATCCGGGCGGCGGCCAGAACTTCGGCCAGTAGGAACGCACGCGCGAAGGGCGCCCGGGAACTCCCCGGGCGCCCTTCGCGCGTGCGGGCGGCCTCAGTTCCGGTTCAGCTCGAACCAGACCACCTTGCCCATGCTCAGCCGGGTCGCGCCCCAGCGGCGGGCCAGCCTGTTGACGAGGTACAGGCCGCGCCCGCCCTCGTCCGTGGCCCGGGCCTGCCTCAGCCGCGGCAGCTGCGGCACGTCGTCACCGACCTCGCAGCGCAGCACGTCCGTGCGCAGCAGCCGTAGCGTCACCGGCCGGGAGGCGTACCGTACGGCGTTCGTCACGACCTCGCTGACCAGCAGCTCCACCGAGTCCGACAGGTCCTCCAGGCCCCAGCGGGCGAGCGCGCGCCGGGCCAGCCGGCGAGCCTGACCGGGGGCCGTCTCCTCCGGCTCCAGCTTCCAGTACGCGACATCGCTCGGCGCGATCCCGTCGAAACGGGCCGCGAGCAGCGCGATGTCGTCGTCCCGGTCGCCCGGGCCGAGCATGTCCAGCACCTCGTCGCACAGGGCCTCCAGCGGCGGCGGATGGTCCGGGCCGGTCAACTGGGCGGTCGCGGCGAGCTTTTCGCGCAGCTGCTCTATGCCGGTCCACACGTCCCGCAGCCGGGACTCCACCAGGCCGTCGGTGTACAGCAGCAGCGTGGCCCCCGCGGGCGCGTCCAGCTCGACCGCCTCGAAGTCCACCCCGCCGACGCCGATCGGCGCGCCCGGCGGCACCCGCAGCACCTCGGCGCGGCCGCCCAGGTGCAGCAGCACGGGCGGCGGATGGCCCGCGTTGGCGATGGTGATGCGGTGCGTGACCGGGTCGTAGACGGCGTACAGACACGTCGCCATGCGGTCGGTGCCGAGCCGCTGCGCCTGCTCGTCCAGGTGGTGCAGCACCTCCTGCGGCGGCAGGTCGAGCCCGGCCAGGGTCTGCGCGGTCGTACGCAGCTGGCCCATGATCGCCGCCGACGTCATGGAGTGCCCCATCACGTCACCGACCACCAGCGCGACCCGGCTGCCGGGCAGCGGGATCGCGTCGTACCAGTCCCCGCCCACCCGCGCGGTCTCGGCGGCCGGCAGATAGCGGGAGGCGAGCCGCACCCCGGTCGGGCGGGGCAGGGTCTCGGGCAGCATGGTGCGCTGCAGCTCGTCGGCGATGTACGCCTCACGGCCGTACAGCACCGCCTTGTCGATGCCGAGCGCGCTGTGCGTGGCCAGCTGCGCCGCCACGAGCAGGTCGTCGCTCTCGAACGCGAGCCGCTCCGGGCGGCGCAGGAACAGGGCCGCGCCGATCACCCGGCGCCGGCCGCGCAGCGGCGCGAGAATCGCGTGCTGCCCGGACGGTACGACCGCCTCGGCGCACTCGCCGAGCAGCTCGGGCAGTGCGGACCGGGCCGCGGGCGCGTCGGCGAACACCGGCCGCACCCCGCGCAGCACCTCGTTCAGCGCGCCGCCGGGACGCACCTCGCACAGCTCGGTGGTGAGCGAGGACAGCTCGGCCAGCGCGCTCGGCTCCGGCTCCGGGTCGAAGGCCGGCGGCAGCAGCACACCATCGGTGTCCCGCTCCTCCGGGATCCGGTCGGTACGGCGCAGCCGCAGCACCACCGGACCGGTGGGCCGCTCGTCGCCGACCGGCAGCGGGTCGCGCAGATAGACCAGGATCGCGTCGGAGAACGTCGGCACGGTCGCCCGGCACAGCCCCATCACGATCTCGTCCAGATCGAGGCCGCGCGCGATCCGCCGGGTGGCCGCGCCCACGAATCTGAGCCGGTCCCCGTCGCGCCGCATCGGCATCGGGCGGCCCGGCGGAAGCCCGCGCCCGGTACGCCGCTCCTGGCCGCCCGGCGCCCGCTCCTGCTCGGTGCCTGGCTGCGGCGGAATGCCCTCCGGCGCGGGGCGCGGGCGGTGTGCGCCGGGCTCGGTGGTGGCGGGCTGGGAGTGCTCGGGGCCGTTGACTGGGGGCTCCTTCCCCTTGCCGTCCTTTCCCTGGCCACAGGGCGTGGCCGTGCCCGGTCCGGAGGACGCTCCCTCCGACCGGGCCTGTACCGGTAAGGCCGGGGTGGCGGCAGGCTTCGGGGTACGCAGGAGCGCCCCGCGGCCCTCCGCGGGGTCGGCGCCCTGAGGGCGCTCGAAGGAGGTGGGCTGCTCCGTCACGCGTGTCGCATCCATCCGTATGGCACTGCACGCCGGGCGCGCAGTTGCTCCCGCAGAAGTCCCGATACCCGCAATACGTGTCCCAGGAACGGAATTCCCGCGTGGTCGGAGGCAGTTCCTGTGCCCTGGTTCCCCTCGCTCACCTGCTGCCGCCCCTCGATGACGATCGGTCAAGCCCGGCGCATGCTCCGGGAGTTGCTTGTGTGCGCCCTTGCGGAGGACGATCCTACGTTTCTTGCCCGGGGGCGCATCAAGGGTCTCATGAGGACACGTGCACGGGCGTACGGTCCCAGTCCTCGGGGAGAGAAGGTACCGCCCAGGACGGATCCGGGCGCCAGTGCTGCCAGCCGTCGGAGAACGGCGGCCCCCAGGCGTCGATCACCTCGACCGCGTCCCGTCCGGCCGCCCGCACCCGCTCCGCGGTCGCCGCGTCCATCAGCCCGTCCCGCTGGGCCTGCGCGAACTCGTCCTCGTCGCGCCAGTGCCAGCTGCGGTCCGGGTGCACGGAGATGTCCAGGAAGTAGTCCTCGGAGTCCACCCCGCCCGCCCACCGCCGCAGGGGCTGCTCGAGGTTGACGTACCAGTTCTTGAACTGCCAGCCCGGCTCCCAGAACAGCCACACCGACCAGGGCTTCCCGGGCTGGGCCAGCTTCAGCACGCCGGTGCCGAACCAGTGGTCCCGCTGCACCGTGCGCGGCCTGGTGTAGCGGGACTCCAGCGGCTCCAGGTGCACGGGGCTGCCGTCGGCGAGGACCGGCTTCATGCACTCGGTGCCGGGCGCGAGCCATACCGCGAGGAGTTCCGCGTCGTCGCGTACGACGGTGACGGGCCGGGCGATGTGGAAGTGCTCGCCGGCGTTCTCCCGGTAGCGCCACAGGATCGGGGTCCCCGGCATCCAGTGCGCAGGTGCCGTGTCCACGCGTGTCATCGCTCCGTCGTCCGTCATGGACAGATATTAGGTGCCGTGGGCATGCGATGCTGCGGTCCACATCACGGTTCCCTGCCAGTGGCCGGAAAGGTTCGCTCCCGGTTACGGGTGCGTCATGCGCAGGACATCCAGCGCCTCGTCCAGCTGCTCCAGGGTCAGGTCGCCGCGCTCGACGTACCCGCTCTCCAGCACGACCTGGCGGATCGTCTTCCGCTCGGCGAGGGACTTCTTGGCGACCTTCGCCGCCTCCTCGTAGCCGATGTACTTGTTGAGCGGCGTGACCACGGACGGGGAGGACTCGGCGTACTCGCGGGTCCGCTCCCGGTCGGCGGTGATGCCGTCGATCGTGCGGTCGGCCAGCAGCCGCGAGACGTTGGCCAGCAGCCGGACCGACTCGAGCACGTTCTTGGCGATGACCGGGAGCATCACGTTCAGCTCGAAGTTCCCGGCCGCGCCGGCGGTGGCGATGGTGGCGTCGTTGCCGACGACCTGGGCGGCGACCATCAACACCGCCTCCGGCACGACCGGGTTGACCTTGCCCGGCATGATGGACGAGCCCGGCTGCAGGTCGGGCAGGCGGATCTCGGCGAGCCCGGTGCGCGGGCCGGAGGACATCCAGCGCAGATCGTTGGCGATCTTCGTCAGCCCGACCGCGATGGTCCGCAGCTGCCCGCTGGTCTCCACGATCCCGTCCCGGGCACCCTGCGCCTCGAAGTGGTCGCGGGCCTCGGTCAACGGCAGCCCGGTGGCCCGGGCGACCTCCTGGATGACGGCGGCGGAGAAGCCGGGCGGGGTGTTGATGCCGGTGCCCACCGCGGTGCCGCCCAGCGGCAGCTCGGCCAGCCGCGGCAGGGAGGTGTGCAGTCGCTCGACGCCGTAGCGGATCTGGGCGGCGTATCCGCCGAACTCCTGGCCGAGCGTGACGGGGGTGGCGTCCATGAGGTGGGTCCGCCCCGACTTCACGACGTCGGCGAACTCCCCGGACTTGCGGGTCAGGGAGGCGGCGAGGTGCTCGAGGGCGGGGACGAGGTCGTGGGTCACGGCCGCGGTGGCGGCGATGTGGAGGGAGGAGGGGAAGACGTCGTTGGACGACTGGGAGGCGTTGACGTGGTCGTTCGGGTGCACGTCCCGGCCGAGCCGTTCACTGGCGAGCGTCGCGATGACCTCGTTGGTGTTCATGTTGGACGAGGTGCCCGACCCGGTCTGGAAGACGTCGACGGGGAAGTGCTCGTCCCACTTTCCCTCGGCGACCTCGGCCGCGGCCTGCTGAATCGCCTCGGCCGTCTCCTTGTCGAGCACGCCGAGTTCGGCGTTCACCTTGGCGGCGGCGCCCTTGATCCGGGCGAGCGCTTCGATGTGGGCGCGTTCCAGTCGCTGGCCCGAGATCGGGAAGTTCTCGACGGCACGCTGGGTCTGGGCGCGCCACTTGGCGGTGGCGGGGACGCGGACCTCGCCCATGGAGTCGTGCTCGATGCGGTAGTCGCTCATGGCAGCTATAGCGATCAGGTGCGCCGGGTTGTTCCCCGCGACTACGCTGAGTGAGTGACCGATTGCGAAGGGGTGCCACATGACCACCGCGTACGGCGACTGGCTGAGGCAGCAGCGGGAGGCGGCGGAGCTGACGCAGCAGCAGCTGGCGGAGGCGGCGATCATGTCGCGGACGCATATCGCGCATATTGAGGCGGGGAGGAGGGTGCCGTCTCAGGAGGACGCGCGGAGGCTGGACAGGGTGCTCAATACGCGCGGCGCGTTGACCAGTTTCCGGCCGGGGAACGAGCGGAGGCCGGTGGCGGCGCATTTCGAGGCCGCGTTGGCGTTGGAACAACAGGCAGTGATGCTCCGGGAGTTCGCGCTGTCGTTCGTGCCCGGGATTCTCCAGACGGAGGCGTACGCCGATGCGGTGCTGCGGGACGTGTCCTTCCCGCCCCTGGTCAAGGAGGACCGTGTAGAGGCCGTCGCGACCCGGCTTGATCGGGCTCGGGTCCTTGAGGACGCTCGCACACCGATCGTCTGGGCGCTGCTCGACGAGGTCGTTCTGCGGCGGCCGATCGGCGGCCCCGAGGTGATGGCGGATCAGATCACGCGTCTCGTCGGGCTGGTGGAGGCCGAGCGGATCCGGCTGTACATCGTGCCGCTGGGGCATGGAGGGCACCCGCTCCTCGGCGGCATGGTCACGTTGATGTGGTTCGAGGATCAGCCTCCGGTGGCCTACGAGGAAGGGGCCTTCTCGGGCACGGTGCACGACGAACCGGCCCTGGTCGAGCGTATCCAGGCCGCCTACGATCTGGTGCTCGGAGAAGCCCTGCCGCAGCGGGAGTCGCTGGCCTTGCTGCGGTCGATTGCGAAGGAATACGGCCACCATGACTGAGCAGCACATCATCCCCGAGTCCTCCGCGCTGGAGGGCTGGCGCAAGTCGACCTACAGCGGGGGGAACGAGGGTAGCTGCGTCGAGGTGGTGGACCACCACCCCCACGGCCTGCCCGTCCGCGACTCCAAGGCCCCCCACGGCCCGGCGTTGGTCTTCGGTACGTCGGCCTGGGCGTCGTTCGTCTGCGCGGTGCGCGAAGCGGAGGTGTGAGGCGGCTCCAACGGGCACGTGGAGCCGCCGTGTACCCCAGCGAGGCTCTTACGCCAGCCCAGGACCCCGGACCGGGATCGAGGTGAACGTCGGCTGCGGGGCCGGGTCCTGGAAGAAGTCGTTGCCCTTGTCGTCCACGACGATGAACGCCGGGAAGTCCTCGACCTCGATCTTCCAGACGGCCTCCATGCCCAGCTCCTCGTACTCCTGGACCTCGACCTTCTTGATGCAGTCCTGGGCGAGACGGGCCGCCGGGCCGCCGATGGAGCCCAGGTAGAAGCCGCCGTGCGCGTCGCACGCGTCGGTGACCTGCTTCGACCGGTTGCCCTTGGCGAGCATCACCTTCGAGCCGCCCGCCGCCTGGAACTGCTCCACGTAGGAGTCCATGCGGCCGGCCGTCGTGGGACCGAAGGAGCCGGAGGCGTAGCCCTCGGGGGTCTTCGCCGGGCCCGCGTAGTACACCGGGTGGTCCTTCAGGTACTGCGGCATCTCCTCGCCCGCGTCCAGGCGCTCCTTGATCTTCGCGTGCGCGATGTCACGGGCGACGACCAGCGGGCCGGTGAGGGACAGGCGGGTCTTCACCGGGTACTTGGTGAGCTCGGCGAGGATCGTGTCCATCGGCTGGTTGAGGTCGATCTTGACCACGTCGCCGTCCGACTCGAGGTGCTCGTCCGTCGTCTCCGGCAGGAAGCGCGCCGGGTCCGTCTCCAGCTGCTCCAGGAAGACGCCCTCGGCCGTGATCTTGGCGACCGCCTGGCGGTCCGCCGAGCAGGAGACCGCGATCGCGACCGGGCAGGAGGCGCCGTGCCGGGGCAGGCGGACCACGCGGACGTCGTGGCAGAAGTACTTGCCGCCGAACTGCGCGCCGATGCCGATCTTCTGCGTCAGCTCGAAGACCTTCTGCTCCAGCTCCTTGTCGCGGAAGCCGTGGCCGAGCTCCGAGCCCTCGGCCGGGATCTCGTCCAGGTAGTGCGCGGAGGCGTACTTCGCGGTCTTCAGCGCGTACTCCGCGCTGGTGCCGCCGACGACGATCGCCAGGTGGTACGGCGGGCAGGCGGCCGTGCCGAGCGAACGGATCTTCTCCTCCAGGAACTTCATCATGGAGGCCTCGTTCAGGACGGCCTTCGTCTCCTGGTAGAGGAAGGACTTGTTGGCGCTGCCGCCGCCCTTCGCCATGAAGAGGAACTTGTAGGCGCCGCCGTCGGTGGCGTACAGCTCGATCTGGGCCGGCAGGTTGGAGCCGGTGTTCTTCTCCTCCCACATGGTGAGCGGAGCCATCTGCGAGTAGCGCAGGTTGAGGTTCAGGTACGCGTCGTAGATGCCGCGCGAGAGGGCCGCCTCGTCGCCGCCCTCGGTCAGCACGTTCTGCCCGCGCTTGCCCATGACGATCGCCGTGCCGGTGTCCTGACACATCGGGAGCACGCCGGCCGCCGCGATGTTCGCGTTCTTCAGCAGGTCCAGGGCGACGAACTTGTCGTTGTTGGACGCCTCGGGGTCGTCGACGATCCGGCGCAGCTGGGCGAGGTGGGCGGGGCGCAGGTAGTGCTGGATGTCGTGGATGGCCTCCTCGGCCAGCTTGCGCAGCGCCTCCGGCTCCACCTTGAGGAACGTCCGCCCGTCCGGGCCCTCGACGGTGGAGACGCCCTCGGACGTCACCAGCCGGTACGGGGTGGTGTCCTCTCCCTGGGGGAGCAGATCGGTGTACGCGAACTCAGGCATCTCAGCCCATTCCTCACTCTGACGGACGGCCGCCCGTCGACATCGGCGGGCGTCACCAGCCTAGAACCTGCCACCGACACGGAACCTGTGAGGTAAGGCTCAGTTCGGCACGTCGGGGTTTTCCACAGCCCCTAGTCGCGATCTATCGCGTTTCGGTACGCTGTCCCCGTGGACCTTCAGAAGCACACCGAAGCACCTGTCTCCGAGCTGCGTGCCTCGGACGCCGACCGCGATCGCATCGCCGACCTCCTCCGTGAGGCCCTCGCCGAGGGCCGGCTGACCGCCGACGAGCACGCCGAGCGCGTCGACGGCGTGCTGCACGCCAAGACGGTGGGCGAGCTGGAGGCCTTCATCCGTGACCTGCCCGCGGCCCACCAGGGCGCCGCCCCCGGCTACACGCCGGTTCCGCCCCGCCCCGCCCCGGGTGCGATCCCGCACGAGGCCGACGCCAACGTGGTCGCCGTCTTCAGCAGCGCGGTGCGCCGGGGCCGTTGGCGCGCCGGCCGCCGTCTCCACGCGTACTCGGTCTTCGGCAGTGTCGAGATCGACCTCAGCGAGGCGATCTTCGAGTACCAGCAGGTGGTGATCAAGGCCGTCTCGGTCTTCGGTGACGTCCAGATCCGCGTCCCGGAGAACGTGTCGCTGCGTGGCACCGGCGGTGGCGTCCTCGGCAACTTCGAGGTGGACACGCTGGATTCGGTCGAGTCCGACGCGCCGGTCGTCTACGTCGACGGGTGGGCCGTACTCGGCAATGTCGAGGCGCGTCCCAGGCGCGGCAAGCGCGTGGCGGACATCCTGGAGCGGGTGCAGAGCAAAGTCGACCGCAAGCTGGAGCGGGTCCAGGACAAGGTCGACCGGAAGATGCGCAGGCACCTGGGCCATTGACGGCCGCGAATCCGCCGGTGAATGGAGGGTTCCGCTCCGCCTGTGTCGTCATGGCGGGGGCGCGAACGAGCCGCACGCGCGCCGACGGGTGGGAACGCTGTGCATAGGCGCGCGCACAGCGGGTAGGCCTTGCTGCATCGTCTCTCGCTCGCGAAGCCGTCGTCAGGAGTAGACCGTGCTGCAACCGCCGCATTCGTCCCTGCAGGTCGCTGCCGTTCCGGCCCAGCGGGTGCCAGTGCGAGACAGGGACCAAGACGCTCCGTGGCACACCGAGGCGGTGTGCCGGCGCGACGAGGCCGGCCTGTTCTTCGCCCCGTCGAAGGAGCCGACCGCCGCCCGGCTGTCCCGCGAGGAGGCGGCCAAGCGTGTCTGCGCCCGCTGCCCGGTGATGGTCGAGTGCCGCGAACACGCCCTCCTCCAGCCCGAACCGTACGGCGTGTGGGGCGGCCTGACGGCGGCCGAACGCCGTGTGGTGCTGGCCAGGCGCCGCCGCCGGGAGATGGAACTGAAGAAGACGGCGAGGGCGACGACGGCCGACCGCATGGCTGGATGAGCGGACAGGTGCGCCCCCTCCGCACAGGGGGCGCCCGCCACTGCGGGGGTGCGGTTCGCCCCTGACCTACTTGGCGCGGTCGAAGTCGATCGCGCTGTAGGCCCGCAGCTTGCTCAGCCGGTGCTCGGAGTCGATCCTGCGGACCGTCCCGGACTTCGACCGCATGACGATGGACTCGGTCAGCGCGGTCTCCGACTTGTACCGCACACCCCGCAGCAGCTCACCGTCGGTGATGCCGGTCGCGACGAAGAAGACGTTCTCCCCGGACACCAGGTCGTCGGTCGTCAGAACGCGGTCCAGGTCGTGCCCGGCGTCGATGGCGCGCGCCCGCTCCTCGTCGTCCTTGGGCCACAGCTTGCCCTGGATGGTCCCGCCCAGGCACTTCACGGCGCAGGCCGAGATGATGCCCTCCGGCGTGCCGCCGACACCGAGGAGCAGGTCGACGCCGGTGCCCTCGCGCAGCGCGTAGACGGAGCCGGCCACGTCGCCGTCGGAGATCAGCTTGATGCGCGCGCCGGCCTCCCGGACCTCCCTGATCAGGCCCTCGTGCCGGGGCCGGTCGAGGATGACGACGGTGACGTCCTCCGGCGTGGCCTTCTTCGCCTTGGCGATCCGCCTGATGTTGACGGCCACGGGCGCGTCGATGTCGACGAAGTCGGCGGCCTCCGGGCCGGTGACCAGTTTGTCCATGTAGAACACGGCGGACGGGTCGAACATGGCGCCCCGCTCGGCGGCGGCGAGGACGGCGATCGCGTTCGGCATTCCCTTGGCCGTCAGCGTGGTCCCGTCGATCGGGTCGACCGCGATGTCGACCTCGGGGCCGGTGCCGTCGCCCACGTGCTCCCCGTTGAAGAGCATCGGCGCCTCGTCCTTCTCGCCCTCGCCGATGACGACGACGCCGTTCATCGACACGGTGGAGACGAGGGTCCGCATGGCGCGCACCGCGGCACCGTCGGCGCCGTTCTTGTCACCGCGCCCCACCCAGCGGCCCGCTGCCATCGCGGCGGCTTCGGTCACCCGGACGAGTTCCAGGGCGAGGTTGCGGTCGGGAGCCTCGGAGGGAACGTCCAGCTCGGACGGCAGATGATGATTTTCGGTCATCGGAGCGCACCTTTCTGATACGACGACGGCCGGATGAGGGTATTGGACCCTGACTCTATCGTTAGGCAGACAAAATGAGCAGGGGACCCCACGGATGAGCGCTTGGGGCACCTGCGACGATAGGGGGCGTGGCAGGTTCGAACGGCAAGCAGAAGACGGCCCGGGACATGATTCTCTCCCTGGCCCTGATCGGCATCGCGGCGGCGGTCGTCTACTTCCTCAGCATCCCGCACGACGATCACGCTCCCGACCTCAAGCGGGTCGACTACCGGGTCGAGCTGCTCACGGCCCGCCGCGCGGCGAGCTACCCGGTGGCCGCACCCGAGGGCCTGCCGAGTACCTGGAAGGCGACCTCCGTACGCTTCCAGGGCGAGGACGGCGACCGCTGGCACCTGGGCTTCCAGACCCCGGACAGCCAGTACGTGCAGATCGAGCAGTCGACCCAGAAGGCGGCCGACTTCATCCACGACGCCAGCCAGGGCGCGTCGGCCACGAAGAAGACCGAGTCCATCGACGGCCGCACCTGGACCCGGTACACCGGCGGCCGCTACGACGCCCTCGTCCTGAACGGTGCGTCCGGCTCCACGACGGTGGTGGCCGGCACGGCGTCCTTCGCGGAGCTGACGAAGATGGCGGCGTCGCTGAAGATGCGGTGACGTCCCCGTACGCGAAGAGGCCCCCGGCCGTGCCGGGGGCCTCTTCGCGTACGGATCCGCTCAGACGGTCGTGACGACGTCGTCGTACGCCAGGCGCGGCGAGCGCGGGAACCAGGCGTCCGGGCCCGGCTTGCCGATGTTGACGACCATCAGCGGGGTGTGGTCGTCGTCCAGGAACTCCTTGCGGACGCCCTCGAAGTCGAGGCCGGTCATCGGGCCGGCGGCGAGGCCCGCGGCGCGGATGCCGATGATGAAGTAGGCGGCCTGCAGGGCGGCGTTCAGCGCGGCGGCGCCCTCACGGGCCGGACGCTCGCTGAAGAACACGTCCTTGGCCTGCGGGAAGTGCGGGAAGAGGGCCGGCAGCTCCTCGTGGAACTCGTTGTCCGCGGAGAGGATCGCGACCAGCGGGGCGGTGGCGGTCTTGGGCTGGTTGCCCTCGGCCATGTGCTGCACCAGGCGCTCACGGGCCTCGGTGGAGCGGACCAGGGTGATGCGCAGCGGGCTCTGGTTGAAGGCGGTGGGGCCGTACTTGACCAGGTCGTAGATCGCCTGGACCTGCTCCTCGGTCACCGGCTCGTCGGTGAAGGTGTTCGCGGTGCGGGCCTCACGGAACAGCAGGTCCTGGGCAGCGGGGTCAAGAACGAGAGACATGGGTGAACTTCCTAGGTGCCTTGGTCCGACGTACCGGACCGTGGTCCGGATCGGCTGACGGCACGACTGTACGACAGCTGAAGTTCAACCTTCAACAAATCTCGGGGTGCGGTGACCCGCCTCACAACCCCGGTCGCCGACGCCTACTCGGCGTCCTCCTCTTCGGACTCCTCGGCCAGCGCCGCGTCCAGCCGGGCCCGCGCCCCCTCCAGCCAGCGCCGGCACACCTTGGCCAGCTCCTCGCCGCGCTCCCACAGCGCCAGGGACTCCTCCAGCGTCGTACCGCCCGCCTCCAGGCGACGTACGACCTCGATCAGCTCGTCCCGCGCCTGCTCGTAGGGGAGTGCCTCATCGGTCTTGCTGCTCATTCGCTCACCTTCACCGTGAATTCGCCGTCGGCGACGCGGGCCCGGAGCGCCTCGCCGCCCGTCACCTCGTCCGGGCCGCGCACCACGTGCCCGTCCGCCCTCTGCAGCACCGCGTAGCCCCGCCTGAGCGTGGCCGCGGGGGAGAGGGCCACCACGCGCGCGTGCGTGTGCGTCAGTTCCGAGTCCGCGCGGTCCAGGAGATGGCCGAGCGTGCGCCGGCCGCGGTCGACGAGGGACGCCACCTGGTCGGCGCGCTCGTCGATCATCCGGTGCGGATCCTCCATCGAGGGCCGGGCCAGGGCGTGCGCCAGCCCGCGCTCCTCGCGCTCCACGGACGCGGCCATGCACCGCCGGGCCCGGTCCCGCAGCATCCGCACCCGCTCGAACTCCTCACCCACGTCCGGCACGACCTTCTTGGCCGCGTCGGTGGGCGTGGAGGCGCGCAGGTCGGCGACGTGATCCAGCAGCGGGTTGTCCGGCTCGTGCCCGATCGCGGACACGACGGGCGTACGGCACTCGGCCACGGCCCGCACCAACTGCTCGTCGGAGAACGGCAGCAGGTCCTCCACACTGCCGCCACCCCGCGCGACGATGATGACGTCGACGTCCTCGATCTCGTCCAGCTCCTTGACGGCCTGCACGACCTGCGGGACGGCGTGCACCCCCTGCACCGGGACGTTGCGCACCTCGAAGCGGACGGCGGGCCAGCGGTGCCGGGCGTTCTCCAGCACGTCCCGCTCCGCTGCGGAGGCCCGGCCGCAGACCAGCCCGATCAGCTGCGGCAGGAACGGCAGCGGCTTCTTACGCTCCGGCGCGAACAGCCCCTCCGCCGCGAGCGCCTTCTTCAGCCGCTCCAGCCGGGCCAGCAGCTCCCCGACACCGACGGGCCTTATCTCGGCGGCGCGCAGGGACAGCTGTCCGCGCGGGGCGTACCACTCGGGCTTGGCGAGGACGACGACGCGGGCACCCTCGCCGACGACGTCCGCCACGGCGTCGAACACCTGCCGGTAGCAGGTCACGCTCACGGAGACGTCGTACGACGGATCCCGCAGCGTCAGGAACACGACCCCGGCGCCGGGCCGCCGCGACAACTGCGTGATCTGCCCCTCGACCCACACCGCACCGAGCCGGTCGATCCAGCCCCCGATCAGCCGGGAGACCTCGCCCACGGGGAGGGGGGCTTCGGGAGTGCTGTTCACAGGCATGGGGTCGAGCGTAACGGGGGGTACCGACAGGGGAGCGCCGTCGGCCCACGGTCACCGCTTCCTGTCCCGCTGCCCCACCGGCATAGGCCGACGCCCGGCCACACCGCGCCCACCGCCCGCGCCGTCCCGCTCGCCGCCAGCTCACCGTCACCCAGATCACCGCCCCGGCCACCGGAGACCGTGGCCACCACCTGCACCAGCGCCACCGCGCCGTGCGACGTCGCGTCCAGCGCGCCGAACGCGCCGGCCGGTGCCATGGGCGCGATGAAGAGGAGACCGTGGCCGGACGCGATCTCCGCGCCCCGGACGCACCCTTACGATGGGACGCATGACCGCTTCGTCTGGCCGCCGTGTCCTGCTCGCCGCCCCCCGGGGCTACTGCGCCGGTGTGGACCGCGCCGTGATCGCCGTCGAGAAGGCCCTGGAACAGTACGGGGCCCCGATCTACGTCCGGCACGAGATCGTCCACAACAAGTACGTGGTGCAGACCCTGGAGAAGAAGGGCGCCGTCTTCGTCGAGCGGACGGAGGAGGTGCCACCGGGCAACATCGTCATGTTCTCCGCGCACGGCGTCGCCCCGGTCGTGCACGAGGAGGCCGAGCGCGGCCGCCTCGCCACCATCGACGCCACCTGCCCCCTGGTCACCAAGGTCCACAAGGAAGCCGTCCGCTACGCCAAGGAGGACTACGACATCCTCCTGATCGGCCACGAGGGCCACGAGGAGGTCATCGGCACCTCCGGCGAGGCCCCCGAGCACATCCAGCTCGTGGACGGCCCCGGGGACGTCGCCAAGGTCGAGGTCCGTGACCCGTCGAAGGTCGTCTGGCTGTCACAGACCACGCTCTCCGTCGACGAGACCATGGAGACCGTCGACGCCCTGAAGACGAAGTTCCCCGGTCTCGTCTCCCCGCCGAGCGACGACATCTGCTACGCCACGCAGAACCGCCAGCTCGCCGTGAAGCAGATGGGCGCCGAGGCCGAACTGGTCCTCGTGGTCGGCTCGCGCAACTCCTCCAACTCCAAGCGGCTGGTCGAGGTCGCCAAGCTCGCGGGCGCCCGCGAGGCCTACCTGGTGGACTTCGCCAGTGAGATCGACGAGGCCTGGCTGGAGGGCGTGACCACCGTGGGCGTCACCTCCGGCGCCTCCGTGCCCGAGGTCCTGGTCGAGCAGGTCCTGGAGTGGCTCGCCGAGCGCGGCTACGGCGACGTGGAGATCGTCAAGGCGGCCGAGGAGTCGATCACCTTCTCGCTGCCCAAGGAGCTGCGCCGCGACCTGCGCGAGGAAGCGGCCGCCCTGGCCGCCGAGCGCGGCGGCAGCGGCACTGCCGGGGAGTGACCGTCAGTCGTCCGTCGTAACGTGGTGCCATGCAGATCTTCGGCGTGGACATCGGCGGATCCGGGATCAAGGGCGCTCCCGTGGACCTGGAAAAGGGCGACCTGGCCCAGGAGCGCTGCAAGGTGCTCACCCCGCACCCGGCGACACCGGAAGGCGTGGCCGACGGGGTGAAGCAGGTCGTGGACCACTTCGGCTGGACCGGCCCGGTCGGTCTGACCTTCCCCGGCGTGGTCACGGGCGGCGCCATGATCCGGACGGCGGCGAACGTCGACAAGAGCTGGATCGACACGGACGCGCGCGCGTTGTTCGGCGGCAGGCTCGGCGGCCTGCCGGTGACCGTGGTCAACGACGCGGACGCGGCGGGCGTCGCCGAGATGCAGTTCGGCGCCGGCCGGGACCGCGCGGGCACGGTGATCCTGCTCACCTTCGGCACCGGCATCGGCAGCGCCGTCTTCGTGGACGGCGCCCTCGTCCCCAACACCGAACTGGGCCACCTGGAGCTGAACGGCCACGACGCCGAGAGGCGTGCCTCCAGCAAGGCGAAGGAGGACCACGACCTGTCCTGGGAGCAGTGGGCACGCCGCGTCCAGAAGTACCTCGCGCACGTGGAGATGCTGTTCTCGCCGGAGCTGTTCATCATCGGCGGCGGAGTCAGCCGCAAGGCCGACAAGTTCCTGCACCTCGTCGAGGGCGTCAAGGCCGAGATCGTCCCCGCACAGCTGCAGAACAACGCGGGGATCGTGGGAGCGGCGATGAGAGCGGCCCAGCTGTCGTAGCGCCCGGCGGCCGCGCGCGCCGCTCAGCTCCGGCGCCGCCGCCGTACCCACCGCACCCGGCGTACGAGCACGATCACCCCGGCGACGAGCGTCCCGCCGTACAGCCAGCCGGCCTGGGTGGCGAGCCCGGTGAACAGTCCCATCAACCGGCCGAGGAGCCCCCCCTCGCCACCGGCGACGGGCAGCAGCCCCACGGCGAACGCGATCGGTACGACCACCGGGGCGGTCAGCACGTCCCCCGCCCGCACCCACAGCGCGGTCAGGACGCACACCGGGATGAACAGCACGCCGTACGTGGGCAGCGAGGCGCCGAAGAACAAGGCGTCCAGGAAGCCGAGCAGGAACATCAGGAGACCACAGAACAGCCCGCTGCCGAGCCCGGTGAGGCGCGGGCCCGGCACCAGCGGCGGGGGGACCCGCACCTTCCGTCCGGTCCGCTCGGGCCGCTGCCTCGGCCGGCGCCGGGCCTGCGGGGGCAGGTGCGCGGACGGTGGGGTGCCGCGTCGCGGTCCGTCGTTCGGGGGTCGCGTTCTGCGTTGCTCCACTGGACCAACTTAGGTCTGTTTATGTGCCGAATCGCCCATCAGACACGCCGGTGGGAAGAGCTTGGCCAGGCGTTCGAAGCTCCCGCGAGCCACCGGGCCCGGACGCCGTAAACTGGGGGATCGGCCAGCGTCGGTCTCCGGCCCCTGGCACCCCCTGGCCCACTCATCTACGGGAAGTCGCAACGTGTCGCTCACGATCGGAATCGTCGGCCTGCCCAACGTCGGCAAGTCGACCCTGTTCAACGCCCTGACCAAGAACGACGTGCTGGCGGCCAACTACCCGTTCGCCACGATCGAGCCGAACGTCGGCGTGGTCGGCGTCCCCGACGCCCGCCTCGCCCAGCTGGCCTCGATCTTCAAGTCGGAGCGTATCCTGCCCGCCACGGTCGACTTCGTGGACATCGCGGGCATCGTGCGCGGCGCCTCCGAGGGCGAGGGCCTCGGCAACAAGTTCCTCGCGAACATCCGTGAGTCCGACGCGATCTGCCAGGTCATCCGTGCCTTCAAGGACGAGAACGTCGTCCACGTCGACGGCAAGGTCTCGCCGAAGGACGACATCGAGACGATCAACACCGAGCTGATCCTGGCGGACCTCCAGACCATCGAGAAGGTCCTTCCCCGTCTCCAGAAGGAGTCGCGGATCAAGAAGGACGTGGCGCCCAAGGTCAAGGCGGTCGAGGAGGCCAAGGAGATCCTCGAGAAGGGCGACACCCTCTTCGCCCACGGCATCGTCCAGGGCACCGAGCGCAACGAGCTCCTGCACGACCTGCACCTGCTGACGACGAAGCCCTTCCTCTACGTCTTCAACGTCGACGAGGACGAACTGGTCGACGAGGACTTCAAGAACGAGCAGCGCGCCCTGGTCGCCCCGGCCGAGGCGATCTTCCTCAACGCCAAGCTGGAGGCCGACCTCGCCGAGCTGGACGAGGAGGAGGCCCTCGAACTCCTCCAGTCCGTCGGCCAGGACGAGCCCGGCCTCGCCACCCTCGCCCGCGTCGGCTTCAACACGCTCGGCCTGCAGACCTACCTCACGGCCGGCCCGAAGGAGTCCCGCGCCTGGACGATCAAGAAGGGCGCCACGGCCCCCGAAGCGGCCGGCGTGATCCACACCGACTTCCAGAAGGGCTTCATCAAGGCCGAGGTCATCTCCTTCCACGACCTCGTCGAGACGGGCTCGGTCGCCGACGCCCGCGCCAAGGGCAAGGCGCGCATGGAGGGCAAGGACTACGTCATGCAGGACGGGGACGTGGTGGAGTTCCGCTTCAACGTCTAAGCGATCATCGGAAGGCCGTCTGACCTGCGGCGGAGTGGGTTGGGTGGCCTAGCGGTCCGCACGAGGTCCGCAGGACTGCCAACTCCGGCCAGCCCGATCGGCGTCGTTACGCCGCTTCGGCGGTCGGGATGTCACCCTGGTCCGCGTCGTTGTCGGCGCCGTAAGCGCGGTCCACGGCGGCGCGGGTCCGCTCCTCGGAGTCGGGCCAGAGGTGGGTGTAGATGTTCAGCGTCATCGCGGCATTGGTATGACCGAGCCGCTCGGAGACGGTCTTCACCGACTCGCCGTTCTTGATCAGCAGGCTGGCGTAGTGGTGCCGGAGGGCGTGGGGACCAGTGCCCTTCGGTATGCCGGCCTTCTGGCATGCGGGCCGCCATGCACCGTCCATGAAGTGGGTGTAGACGACCGGGCCGCCCTCAGGAGCGGTGAACAGCCAGCCCTCGGGCTCGCTGACGGGAAAGCCCTGTAGGTGCGCCTTGAGAGCCTCGGCGGTGCGAACGCCGAGAGCCGGGTGAACACCCCACAGGCAAGCAGCCGTTCGGACCGGTGGAGCAGGGCCTGCCAGCCCGCGCGCTCCACCACCAGGAGTGCACGTTGAAGACTACTTCCCCGCATGCCGTAGGCGCATCCCTCAGCGCTTCATGGCCTCCGGCAGCGATACCCGGCCAGCTCGGCCGGCATCAGTCGACCCAAGGGCACGCCGACGTATCCACACCGTGTGGAGACGACGCCGCCGCTGCATTGGCCGACCTGGGCGGGCCGGCGGGGCTCGACGCCATGCCGGATACACCGTCCACTGAGGGCGACGATCTCCTGAGTCAGCTGAAGGGACTGATCGCGAGCTTCGTGATCCTGCCTTCCGAGCAGGCCCTGGACGCGGTCACGCTCTGGGTCGCGGCGACCCATCTGCAGCCTGCGTGGCAGCACGCGCCGCGTCTCGCGGTGGTGGGCCCGGCGAAGCGGTGCGGCAAGTCCCGCCTGCTGGACGTGTTGACCGAGACGGTCCACAACCCGGTGATAACGGTCAACTCCACCCCGGCAGCGGTCTTCCGCTCGATTGGCGAGGAGCCGCCTACGCTGCTGGTGGATGAGGCGGACACCATCTTCGGCACGCCGAAGATGGCGGAGAAGAACGAGGAGATGCGGGGCTTGCTCAACGCTGGTCACCAGCGCGGGCGTTACGTGCTGCGGGTGGTGGGCAACGACCACACGCCGCGCAAGTTCCCCACCTTCGCGATGGCGGCCATCGCGGGTATCGGTGATCTGCCGGACACGATCATGGACCGGTCGGTGGTCATCCGCATGCGCCGCCGTGCCGCGGGCGAGCGGGTCTCGCCCTTCCGCTCCAAGAGGGACACCCCGGCCCTGCACGCGATCCGGTCCAGGCTCACCGCCTGGACCAAACCCTTGGTGAACCAGGCCCTGCATCTGGAGCCGGAGATGCCGGTCGAGGACCGGGCCGCCGACACCTGGGAGCCCCTGGTGATCGTCGCCGACCTGGCGGGCGGCCCGTGGCCGCGGCTGGCCCGGCAGGCGTGCGCGCGCATGGTCGCCTCCGAGGTCCAGACCGAGGAGGACAACCCCAGCGGCGCGAGGATCCTCGCCGACATCCGCCGGATCTTCTTCGGCCGGGGCGACGTGGACAGCCTGTGCACCGACGACCTGCTGTACGCCCTCAACAACGACCCCGAGGCCCCCTGGGGTGAATGGGGCCGAGGCGGCCTGACCGCCCGCGGACTCAGCGCCATGCTGCGCGAGTACGGCATCTCCTCGGCCAACGTGCGCGTCGGCGAGATCCAGCGCAAGGGCTACACCCGCAACAAGTTCGCCGACCCCTGGCGACGCTACTGCCCCACCGTCCACCCGCTGGACGCCGCCGAACGCGCCGCAGGCTGACCACCTCCGCCGTTTGCGTACGTGCCGTCCCTGCCGTAACTGCGCAGCTCAGACGGCTACGGCCAAGACGGCAACCGGACGCAAGACGGCAGCCCGGCCCGCCTGCCGCCGAGCGCACGTCAGCCCTCGACGGCAGGCGGGGCGTGGGACGGCACCGATATGCGTCTTGTGCCGTCCGTGCCGTCCCAGCCGTAAAGCCCCAGCTCACCGCCCATGCCCGCAAGACGGCACACACGGCCAAGACGGCAACGTGCCGTCCCACCACCTCCTGCCGTGACCGCCCTGACCTGCGGTTGCAACGCCCAAGACGGCAAAGACGGATCCCGAGACCACCCCCCGGCACTGCCCACGGAGCACCGCACCACGATGCCCACCACCGCACAGCTCTCCCGCATACCGGCCAGCCGCGTCACCGGCTGGGACCGCGCCGCCATCAGCGTCCTCGCCGCCGCCGGGTTCGCCCTGTCGTACGACGCCCTGCGACAGACCGCCGACGCCATCCACGTCCGGGGAGCCCTGACCTACCTCTTCCCCCTGGTCATCGACGGGTTCATCGCTTACGGCGTCCGAGCCCTGCTCATCCTGCGCCGGGCAGCCTTCACCGCCCGCGCCTACGTCTGGGCCCTCTTCCTGGCCGCCACTGCCGCCAGCGTGTGGGCCAACACCCTGCACGCCGTCCGTCTCAACGACCAGACCCCGACCGGTTCGGGACTCCACCTCGGTGACACGGCAGTCGGAGCCCTGTCGATGATCGCCCCGCTCGCCCTGGCCGGAGCGGTCCACCTCGGCATCCTCATCCGCCACGCCACCATGCTGGATCTTGCCGAACCCAGCGGGCCTGTCAGCCATGAGGACGCGGGCGAGCCTGCTCTCCCAACGATCACGGACGAACCCGATCCGGTCGCGGAGTTCTCGTGGGGGAAAGCCCACGGTCCGGGCGCTGTCGGCGGTGGTGGTGGTGCACCGGGTGCGGACCGGGCAGGGGCGGCACTGGCTCTTGGTGAACCGGGCCACGATCAGCGGGGCGGCGGTGGGCGAGGAGGTCGCATAGGGACCGTGCCAGCCCTGGCTGACCTGGTCCTGGGGGCAGGTGACCTGTCGGCGGTCGAAGCCGATGTGGAAGTCGTCCGGGTCGAAGCCCTCGTTCTTGCGGTGCTGGCGGGTGGGGTTGCCCGGCAGCGGCCCACTGACGGTGACCTGGTGTTCGCGCTCGGCTCGTTCCAGGTGGACCAGGGAGGTGTAGCCGCCGTCGACCAGGTGCTCGGCGGGCAGCAGTCCGCGACGCGCCAGTCGGGTGTGGATGCCGGTCAGGGCCTGGCCGTCGTTCGTGGCGGCCGAGGTGGTGGCCACGTCCGTGATCACGTTGACGCTGTCGGGGGCACACGTCTCGGTGACATGCGCGGCGAACCCCTTCCAGCGGATGATGTGCCCGTGCCGGACGTAGCGCGCCGTGGTGTCGTAGGGAGAGACGATCGCCGATGAAGAGGGTGGCAGCCCACCGTCGTCGGCGGTGCGCCAGCGCAGGCGGCCTGCCGCGTCGCGGTAGTAGTTCTGCACGACGATCTGCCGCAGGGCCTCGGCGTGCGGGCCGGGACGGTAGCCCGGTTCGTGCTGGTGGAGGCGTTCCAGCAGCCGACAGGCGTCGTCGCCAGCGGTGAGGATCCTGGTCTTGGGCCGGGTGGGGTTCTTGCCCAGGCGGACCGGCCGGCCGTAGCGGCGCCCCCAGTCCTCGTCGACCAGGCCGACCAGCAGCTGCCCGGCCGTGCGGGCGACTTCTTCCAGTGCAGCACGGACGGCCTCAGTGACCAGTTCCAGCCGGGTCAGGTCGCGTACCGCGGCCAGGACGTGGGTGGAGTCGGTGCGCCGCGTGCTGCGCTCGCGTACGAGCCCGGCTTCCTTCAGGCGGGCAAGCGCCAGATCGAGAAGTCGGTCGGCGCGGCCGTCCTGGGCGACGCGCTCGCGGAAGTCCGCCAGCACGCTGTGGTGGAAGCCGGGATCGTCCAGCTCCATGTCCAGCGCGTATGTGAAATCGATGCGGCAGCGGACCGCTTCCGCCGCCTGCCGGTCCAACAGACCCAGCACGAACTGCAACACGCAGACGGTGGCCAGCTGGGCGGGCGACAGCCCCGGACGGCCGTCGCGCGGGTACCAGCCGGCGAAGTCCTCGTCGTGCCACAGCCCGTCCAACCGGTCCCGCACCCATATCGCCGTCGTACCGTCCGGGTTGCTCGCCCGCGCGATCTGCGCGGTCAGAGAAGGGACTTGCTCACCGGGACGGGAACGGAGGACAACGGACACCGCAACAACTACGTCGGCTTGCGGAACAGCCGCGAGCATGCCCGTTGATCATGTCGTTGCACCGGGAAACACCAAGATCCCCGACAGAGTCAAGCTGAGGGTCGGTTGGAATCCATGTTTGTGCGCTGGTGTTGGCGTACCGGTTGGCGTAATGGCCCACCAGCGACTGTTGTGCGATCGAGGAGCAGGTTGCGCCGCTGGACTGCCCCTGGAACGGCGCAGGAGTCGCCTATTTGCCGTGAAGCATCCGGTTTTGCTCGGTCGCGATTCGCCGCATTGCTGGAACCTCGGCACACATCGACACCGCTCTGACCTTGGCGTTTCTCTATGCCTAGAGAAACGCCCCAACAGGCCCCTCGGGAGCGTCTCCGCAGGTCAGGTGGCCTGTCGTTGCTCTAGGCGCGTGGAATTACGCGGAACGCAGGCCTAGGAGAACTGGTGACAGTTGAATATGCGAGCCACCAGGATCACATCCGGTCCCGATGTTCCTCAGGGCCGGAGTGCCGTGCACGGGGCGTGTTCGCCGTAAGTTGCATCTCTCGCTCCGTAAAATTGCCTCCACGCCCCTCCACGCAGGACCGAGCGAATACGAGGCCCCGCCGTGCGCCGACGCACCCTCCTCCTTGCTGCGCTACCCGCTGCGGGGCTGTGTCCACTCGTGGGATGCGATCACAACGAGTCCCCCTCCAGCAGGACCAGCCCTAGCACGGTCCCTGCCACTTCCCCCCCGCCGCCACCGAAGATCGTCGATGGCCCGCTCCCGGCCATCACGGCGGGCACACGCTTCGGCGAGAAGCCCACCGTCGCCAAAGGCCCGGGTGAACCCTCCAAGGACCTGGCGGTCAGGACCGTCATCGCCGGCAGCGGCCCCATCGCGGCGGCAAATGACTACACCCAGGTCAATTTCCTGGGCCAGATCTGGGCCACCGCCAAAGTCTTCGACAACTCCTACGACGACAAGACCCCCGTGTTCGTCCAGCTCGCTCAGGGCGGCGTCGTCGCCAGTTGGCGCTATGCACTGACTGGCAAGAAGGCTGGCAGCCGCGTCGAGTTCTCCGTGCCGCCCACCTGGGGCTTTGGCACGCAGGGCAATCCTCAGGAAGGGATCAAGGGCAGCGACACCCTGGTCTTCGTTGTCGACCTGGAAGCCACCTTCAACTCCAAGAGCTCCGCCCACGGCAAGGCCGTCGCCCAGAACGACGCGGCTCTGCCCAAGGTCGGCACCAACACCGATGGCAAGGCACCCGCCATCGACGTCCCCAAAACCGCAGCTCCCAACAAACTCGTGTCGGCCTACGTCCTGGAAGGCGACGGCCCCGAGATCAAGGCGAACAGTACCGTCCTTGTTCAGTACAAGGGCGTCCTGTGGGACACCGGCAAGGAGTTCGACTCGTCGTACAGCAAGAACGCGCTGACGTCGTTTTCCCTGCAGCAGGTCGTCAAGGGCTGGGCCGTAGGCCTGAAGGGCAAGAAGACCCGCAGCCGCCTCCTCCTCGTCGTTCCCCCGGACCTGGGCTACGGCAGCAGCCCTCCCCCCGGCAGCCCCATCACGAAGGACTCCACGCTGGTCTTCAGCGTGGACATCCTGGCAGCAGCCTAGCCTCGAACTTGCAGGACGGTCCGCCGACGGAGTCGGTGGACCGTTTCGTTTTCGGTGGCTGGTGAAGGGCTCTTCCACTGCGACAAGTGGGCCCAGCTCCGCGTCCGGGCACGCCAAGGGGCATGTGCAGCGGGGCTTCTGCAGCCCGAGTTCATCACATGCTCTGTGTGAGTCTCGGGTGGCCGATCTCGGCATTGCGAAGGGCTGGGGCCGCCCGGGCAAGACGCACATCGCCGTCGCGGCCTGCCGGGCCGATCGCCCCCGCCAGGAGAGGGGAAGGGGCGGCTGACCTGGTGCGGCCGGGTGACTCCGCCCGGGAACCGGGCGGAGTCAGGTGCTAGTCGTCATTGCGCTGCCGCTCGCCAGGTGTTGCTGGACCATATGGCCTGGCCCCTGGTGGGTCCCCCGTAGGACCTGTAGATGACGAAGTTGCCGTCGTCCTGCAGTACCGCCCAGGCGCCGGCGTTGTCTGGGGTGCCAGCGGTGTTGGTGTTCCACAGGAAACGGTTGTTCGCGTCGTAGATGACGAAGTTGCCGTCCTGCTGCATCACGGCGTACGCGCCCGGGTGGCCGTTGGTGCGGCTGGACCAGATGGCGGCGC